>CAZRCU010000144.1:0-6416 GCA_964598685.1 uncultured Bacteroides sp. | reverse complement strand
GCATCAAAATTCGATGCCGACGCTGACTGTCGGTGCAATCTTCGTCTTATAGTACGAGCCGTTTGAGCTGACTGATGCGTAGCCCGAATCGGGATCATAGTAGAATGAATAGCTATCGTATTTGGTCCACTTTAGGTTGAACCCAACGCCAACATTCACGGCTAATTTGCGATATATCGGGAGTCGCACGCCGATGCTGGGATTCGTATAAGCCACGCAACCGCTATCAAAAAGCGATCCCACACGCAGCGAAGCGAATGTCGACACACGACCAATTTTCATATCGCCTCGCACGGCTGCATACAATGGCAGATACATCGACCCTTCGAGCTCGCTATAGTTGAACTCCAATCCGGCACCGACAAACAAATGCGAGTTGAATTGATAGCCATTGGTGAAGGCCACGCCATGGTGATATGAGTTTTCGTTAAAGGTGACATTCATATATGTATCATCCCACTTGTAGCGTTCGGCAGTGAATGTGTAATCCACAAATCCGCGGTAACCACGTTGCGGCTCGCGTGCCACCGACGGAAGAACGCCAAGCAGCATTACGGCTAAGCTAAAAATCAATTTTTTCATTGTTCTATATATTTCTTTAAGTGTGTTGAAAAATCTGCTGTAAATTCATTATAGGTGATTGCCGACACCATTCCGGCGCCGGTAGATACATTGCTAATACCATGGATGGGATCGGCCAAGCCCAAGTCGCCCAAATCAAGAATTACGGAATTATCCGAGGCCCAGCCAAACAATTCGTTAAAATAGTAGCTCCGGGAAATTGTAGCCACCACTATATCCACTTCACCAATATTTAATAAGTCCTCTTTTGTGTTGGCTTGAGCATAGTAGTAGGCCGACTTAAAATTGAGTGTAAGCGAATAGGTAGAGCTGTCAAAGGTGTGGTCGCTAAACACGGTGCAATATGTATCGGCGCCCATAATCTCGTCGAATGCGCCTATATGCTCGGCAAAAATCGGTGTAGCATCATACACATACGAGCCCCTATACAACACGGCATCATCGGTGCCTTCGGTATAATTCGAAATTTCGTCGATCGGCACTTTGAAATAATTGTTCTCGCCCGGCATTGGGTCGGCAACGTCTACCGTGACACTATAATCAAACGATATATACGTGCTATATGCAAAACCATCGACAGCATCGTCGTAGGTCTGCACGTTCTTGAGCTCCACGGCGACATCACTTGCCGACAAGCGCGGCGGCACAGTCACAGTGGCCTCGGCGCGGCCATATCGTTCACTCTGGGCCTTGAGGCACACCTTATCGCCGGGCTTTGGCACATAATTGCTAATATATCCATCCTCGGCAGAGTATTTGATAGTCTCAACATATTCATCGTTCACATAGAGGTCTACCACAGCATCACTCACTGCTACATTTAGATTTTTCGATGTATAGTAGCGCGTGTGCTCCACCGAGATTTCGATCTCCTCGCCGGCTACAATCACCGAGTTGAGGCATAGCACCGACTCGGAATCCACATCGGGCGTGAAGTCGTCGTAGCACGCCGTGGCCACCGGCAGCATTGCCAGGCAGATTAATTGCTTAATATGTTTCATCAAAACGTCCATGTGTATGAAATTGATGGGATGATAGGAATTATACTCACCTTTTGGAATACAGGCTCACCTTTGCTATACTCGCGGCGAATCGCCACTGTGTTCATATTACAATAGGCATTATACAAGCTAAATGTCCAATAGCCCTTAGCATTATGGCACGTGGCCCCTAAATCCAATCGGTGATAGAATGGCAAACGATAATTATTTATCGGGGCTTTCAGGCCCACCTCGTATCCATAAGAATATGAATAGGCCGGAGCATCCCACACCTGTGTCATCAGTGTGAATCTGTTGCCCGAATGTGCCGTCCACGCCGCATTCACCTGCCATTTTTCATTGATGCGCCAATTAAGCAGCACATTAAAATTATGGCGATTGTCAAAGCGCGCAGGGAATTTCACGCCATTATTTTTCTCGGGAAAAGTGCGGTCGGCCCACAGCAATGAATAGGCCACATGGCCGCTGATTTTGCCTACGTTTTTCTCAATCATCACGTCGATGCCCTTGGCCGTGCCGCGGCCCACAACCAATCCGCTGTGTATCGGTTCGTAAGCCGGCAGCATGTAATATTCATCGCGATAATCAACAATGTTTCTAAGGCTTTTGTAGTAGCCGTCCACCGACACCAAATACTTGCGCTGCGGCGACTGCCAATTGATGCCCAGCGAATATTGATCGGCCGTCTGAGGCTTCAACACATTCGACACCACCAGCCAATTATCGGTGGGCAGCGACAAATAGCTCTCTGATATGCGGTGCACAAATTGATTTGTGCGAGAATAGGCCGCTTTCACAGCAAAGTTTTCCACGGGATGAAAGCTCACCGACGCTCTCGGCGCCACGCTATATTTTGTATCACCGTCGACATTAAACAATGTGGCATGCACGCCCACATTTGCCCGAAGCTTGCGGCATACATGCCAATCATCTTCCACATAAGCCTTCACCTCGTTGGCATTAGTGCGATCAAAGCGATTATGCGCCTCAAAGATTGTTTGCGTAGAATTATATTTTCGAGTAAACTTCTCAGGCAAAAATGTGTGGAATGTGTATGAAGCGCCAAATCGCGCATGCATGCTGCTCATCGGCCGCCAATCCAGGTCGCCGCGAATAATAATATCGTCGATGCTGTTGGCCGATTTCACTTTATATTGATATGAATTCACTGCTGCGCTATCCACACTCGCACTTTCCGCATATTTATAATCTGTGGAAAGTTTCGAGAAATAGCGCGTATAAGCACCGGTGAATTCACCGCTAAGATTTCTGTTAAAGCGATAAATCCATCCGGTCGAGGCCAGGATATTTCCCCAATGCAGATTATTAGATTCATTTGTGCTTTCATAGTTCCAATCGTTGAAATCATCTTTCACATTTACGTTAAGCATATCATCGCCGAAATAGAAATTCACAAAAGCCTTTGACCGATGCGAGAAATTGTGCGTCACCTTGGCATTTAAATCGGTAAAAGCATATTGAAGCCTTACCTTTTCATCATCCGAGGCCGCATTGAGCAACGCCATAAATGGCAATGTCACGATGTCAAACCACGAGCGTCGCAAAGCCACCAAATAGTTGGTGTTATGGCTAATCGGCCCATTGATAAACAGTGAGCCCGAGGTCAAGCCAAGTTTAAACGAGCCATGATGACCACTACTGTTGCCTTCGGCAGTGCGCGCGTCCATAAACGAGGATAGACGCCCGTCGTACTTGGCCGGAAACGACGACTTGAAAAAATCCACATTGCTGATTGCATCAACATTAAATGCCGAGAACAATCCGCAAAAGTGGCTCACCTGATAGATCGGCACATTATCAAGCATATACAAATTTTCATCGCTTTCGCCGCCGTGCACATTCATATCAGCAAGCCCATCTGTGGCACTCACCACCCCCGGCATTAGCTGCAAGGTCTTAATCACATCGTTTTCGCCAAACGACATCGGCGTGCTATGCAATTTATCCGGCGATATGCGGTGCGTGCCGATCTCGGCCGACTCCACATCGGGCACATCAAGACGCGACCCCACTACCACCACCTCTTGCAGCTCGTTTGCCTCGTCGGCCGTGGCGCTATACACCACCGGCGGCTCAGCCACATATTTCTTCACCATAGATTTACGCTTAAGCACCACATTGCGACCCTTCAGCTTATATTTAATCTGAGTGCCGGCAAACAATTGATTTAACGCACTCTGTAGCGGCATATTGCGCACACTAATAGTGACTCGTTCGCCGGCAAATGTGCCATCGGAATATGCGAAATTAAGGCCGGTCTGTCGCATCATATCCTTAAACACCAGTTCGGCCGACGCATCCTTCACATTCACCGTGACACATGAATTATCACGCGCCACTGCCGTGATTAGGCACATCAGAGCCACTATGATTGTAGTCAATGCTCTCATTGCTCCACAGCGAGATTCGTTCCCAATAAATCATTGATTGTGGCCACCACATCCTCGGCATTGCCCTCATATCCCAATGTCAGGCGAATATCATCGCTATTTTCGGGAACATTTGTGATTTTCACATCGTAGAGCATCTGAATTTCAGCCACCACATCGGTCAGCGGCGCATTGTCAAAGTCGATACGCTTAACCGCCGCAGCTTCAACACCGACAGGCGCTGCAACAGGCTCCACAATTTGGCTTTGCGGCTCAGCACTATTATCCGACGTGGGTATCATAAACACGCAAGCCACCGCCGCTACAGCCACCACAGCCGCTGCTACAGCCACCTTGCGCATCGGGAAACGATTAGCTCGAAAGCCAAGCCTCTTCAAAGCCTTCTGCTCTGAGAAAGCGTCCTCGCGATAATGCTTTGCGATAAAATCGACATCTTTTTCCGGCAATTTCATAACGATGCTGTTTTACTAAGTTTCTATCGCTATGACGCAAAAATTTGCAAAACCCCTACTCTACTCCCAAAAAATTTTCCGGAATTATAAAAAAGGCAAGAAAAACACCTTGCTATGACGCTCACCCAACGCAGCACGCAAGCGAGAATAAGCCTTAGTGATTTGATTCTCAACCGTCTTAATCGACACATTCAATTCATCGGCGATTTCGGCATTGCTAAGCCCATCATGCTTACTCAGCAAAAACACCTCGCGACAGCGCTTTGGCAAATCATCAATGGCACGCCACAACTGCGCATCACGCTCCGAAGTATCTATCACATCCTCCTCCACATCTCCACAATCATCAATCGGCTCTGTAGCCACCGCGCTGCGCAAATGCGACAAACATTGATTGCGAACACTGCGATACATATAAGCCTTGAAATTTTCGATTTCCAATCCGCTGCAAATCTGCTCCCATGTTTTTGCGAAAGCCTCCTGCACGGCATCCTCGGCACATTCCACCGAGCCAAGCATACGCAATGCATACATACCCAGCGGCAAGTAAAGCTGTTTAAATTGCAGTTCAAAAGCGATGTGTGCCTTTATTGAAACGTTCACAGTTGATTCATTAAGCAAATCCTCCGCAAATTTAGCTATAATTCCCCACTCCACCAACATCCACAAGAATTAGCCGTACAGAAAACCATTGCCAATCCCGACATTATATTTAACTTTGTAATTAGAGAATCTCCACAATTAAGTAAAACAATTTTACACCTTAAACTAAATGACCATTAAAAAACAATTCAAAAAAGATGATATTTAACGTTGTTTAAATTAGGTGTGCCTAAAATTTACACATGTATGCAGTTAACTTTGCAACATTCAGGATTATCCTGATAACTAAACGCTTAATGAATTATTTCATTCGCAATTAAAAAAAGCCCTTCTCCTTAAATATATTCCTATCATGATAATATCACATATCTTCTTTGACGAGAAATTAAAAGAATGGCATATTCAAAGCAACGATGAACATCAACAAGGTGTTGCACGCCTTGCAGAACAATTCAGCGCCGACTTTGGTT
The DNA here is from genome assembly GCA_964598685.1 of uncultured Bacteroides sp. Taxonomy (GTDB): domain Bacteria; phylum Bacteroidota; class Bacteroidia; order Bacteroidales; family Muribaculaceae; genus CAG-873. The sequence continues at coordinate 897 of CAZRCU010000144.1, read as the reverse complement.
GTGGTGATATTTGTCATGTAATCGGTTTGCTGCATGACAAAGGTAAGGAGCAAGATGAGTTTCAAAAACATATTAAGCTCAGGTCAGGCTACGATACAACAATCAAGTATGGTAGCCGCCCCGAACACGCCTATGTAGGCGCATTGATAGCCAATAAAATATTTCCTAACATTGGTTACATTTCGGGATTAATCATTTCAAGTCACCACACAGGTCTTAAAAACAAAGGTGACTACAATAACATTTTGGTAAAAAGCCTGCCCAAAGATGTCAATATACCAAGTTATCCTGAGCCAAAATTATCTCTTGGCAACATAAAAATTACAAATAAAGAATTTCATCATTTGGTGCGGATGATGTTTTCATGCTTGGTTGATGCTGATTTTCTCGACACAGAGACATTCATGAATGGTCAATCACGCAAAGAAGTTATTGGTAAGCAAAATTCGATTCCTGAACTGCTCGATATGTTGGAGTCTTATTTAAAACAGTTTGAGAATAAGCCGAAGACAGAAATAAACATGATACGTTCACAAATCCAAGTCATTTGTCGTGAATCAGCCTCTTCACCACAGGGGGTTTATAGTCTAACTGTTCCTACCGGCGGTGGCAAAACTTTGTCGGGACTATTATGGGCATTACGTCATGCAGTTAAACATAATTTAAAACGCATAATTATTGCCATACCATACACAAGCATAATCACTCAGACCGCCAAAATTTTACGCGATATATTCGGCCCGGCAAATGTGCTTGAACATCATTCAGCATTCGACGCGGATATGTATTGCACCGATAATGGCGATGACAACAAATTTGCAACTCAGCAACGTTTGGCTTCTGAAAATTGGGACTATCCAATAGTAGTCACAACCAATGTGCAACTATTCCAATCAA
>CAZRCU010000143.1:0-6451 GCA_964598685.1 uncultured Bacteroides sp. | reverse complement strand
ACGGCTACGAAGCAAAGACACTCGAAAAGATTTGGGCCGACTGGGAAAAATTCGCCTCATATGCGTTCAACAAGAGCCATGCCACATGCTATTCTTGGGTCGCATTCCAAACCGGATATCTCAAAGCCCACTATCCCGCTGAATATATGGCCGCCGTGCTCACCCACAACCGCTCGGATTCGGCTAAGCTCACAGGCTTCATGGATGAATGTAAGGCCATGGGCATTGTGGTAAAAGGCCCCGACGTAAACGAATCAGTGAGAGACTTTGGTGTTACACACACAGGCGATATTCGCTTCGGGCTATCAGCAATCAGCGGTATTGGCGACACAGTAGTGTCGGAAATAGTGAAAGCACGTGGAGATAAGCCATTCGATGATATCTACGATTTCGTGGAGCGTGTGCCATCGTCATCAATTAATCGACGCGTATTTGAAAATCTTGCTCTTGCAGGCGCTTTCGACTGCTTCACGGCATTTAAACGTGAAGACCTCGTCGACCCCGGCACAGGACGCCCGGGAGAATCCGTGCCCGAGCAATTGCTACGCTATGGCGCACTGCATCAAAATGCCCAACGCCAACAAGAGGCATCCCTATTCAGTTTCGACGACGACATGCTCAACAATGAAGCTCGACCGAAAATTAAGCCAGCTATTGAGTGGAGCAGCATCGCCCGCTTGGATAAAGAGCGCGAACTGGTGGGCATGTATCTATCGGCACATCCACTTGATCCATATTATATAGAACTGACATATGGCACATCAGTAAGACTGTCAGAGCGCGACGACATTGTCCCTCACGACGGTCTTGAAGTGTCATTTGGCGGCATTATCACCGAGCGCACCGAGCGCACCACTCGACAAGGTAAAAAGATGCTTATCGTAAAGCTTGAAGACTTTACGGCATCAACCGAGTTTATAATGTTTGAAGAGCTTATCAACCAATTCGGCCATCAAGTATTGGTGGGCCGTCCGGTGCTTGTGCGTGGGCGATACAAAGCAGCCTACTCCGGCGAGCCACGATTCAATATTGAATCTATTAGCGACCTGGAGCAATCACGAGGGAAACTCGTTAGCGAGATTGTTATAGACCTTGCCACTGCCGACATTGCCACTGCACGCCCAATGCTCACCGACCAATTGGCAAACGGCCAAGGACAAGAAGTCGACCTTAAATTCTCACTCTATGATCCGGAAATCAACCGAAGCGTAGTGCTGACATCCGGCGATAGAATCAAAGTTGACAAAAAATTCTTGACCGATCTTACCGAAAATCAGATTACATATTCATTAAAATAAAATAATTTCAAAAAAATGGCTACAACTTTTACCGACGAAAACGTAAATGAATTCATCGCCTCCGGCCAGCCTGTGGTTGTTGACTTTTGGGCCACATGGTGCGGCCCGTGCATGGGCATGGCACCCATCATCGACCGTCTGGCAACGGAATACGAAGGCCGCTGTATGATAGGCAAATACAATGTCGATGAAGAAGGCGATTTTAGCTCGGAATACCGCATTATGTCGCTGCCTACCATCCTATTCTTCAAGAATGGCAAGAAGACAGACATCCGTCTTACAGGCTCTCAAACCGAGGCAAAATTGCGTGAAACTATCGAGCAACTTATCAATCTTTGAAACTTTTTTGTCAAAACACTTGCACAGTTCAAAGTTATTTCCTAACTTTGCACTCGCAAACGACAAACAACGATACTGATTGTTAAGTCGCCTGGAGAGATGGCAGAGTGGTCGATTGCGGCGGTCTTGAAAACCGTTGAGGGTCACACCTCCGGGGGTTCGAATCCCTCTCTCTCCGCTAAAGCCCTGATTTTTTCAGGGCTTTATTTTTATATCCACCGCACACACTAAAAGCATTCACCATGCGCCTTTTTGAAATTCGGAATTGCGTATTACGTGGGGATTTGCTAATTTTGCATCCCAACAATGCAATGTAAAGATGATAAATACAATCAATAATATAACTCCCGAAGTGATTGAACGTGATCGACGAGTTTTGGAACTACTATCACAATCTTTTCCAACTATCGAAGCCGCTAGCACTGAGGTGATTAATCTTGAAGCTATCCTTAATCTGCCTAAGGGCACCGAGCACTTTGTCGCCGACATCCACGGCGAGCACGAAGCCTTCGTTCATATTCTTAAAAACGCATCGGGCAACATAAAGCGTAAGGTAACGGAATTATTCGGGACGGCTCTTTCAGCTCAAGACATTCGTGAGTTGTGCTCTCTGATTTATTATCCGGAACAAAAGCTTGAATACATTCAGGAAACAGAGGGGTTTGTGGCCGACGATTTTTATAAAATCACTCTGCACCGACTTGTAAAAGTGTGCCAAAGCGTCTCCTCGAAATACACTCGTTCAAAGGTGCGCAAAGCGTTGCCACCGGCCTTTGCATATATTATTGAAGAGCTTTTACATGAATCGCCATCCGACGACAATAAACAGGCTTATTTCAATAGAATTATCGAGACAATCATTTCCACAGGGCAGGCTAATGCATTTATTGTGGTGATGTGCAATGTGATTCAGCGTCTAAGTATCGACCAGCTGCACATTCTTGGCGATGTATATGACCGCGGGCCGGGTGCACATATCATTATGGACACTCTAATCAAATACGGCAAATTTGATTTCCAATGGGGCAATCACGATGCCTTGTGGATGGGTGCTGCTGCCGGCAACGAAGCATGTATTGCCAACGTTCTGCGAATTTCGCTGAGATATTGCAATATGGCCACGTTGGAGGACGGATACGGCATTAATCTGGTGCCACTGGCCACATTTGCCATGGAGGTGTATGGCGACGATGATTGCGAAGCATTCATGCCAAAAATGGATGGGGATACACGTCTCTCGGAAAAAGCCACTCGATTAATAGCTCGTATGCACAAGGCTATTGCCATCTTGCAATTTAAGCTTGAGGCAGCTATGATTAAGCGCCATCCCGAATGGGAGATGCAGAGCCGCAACCTGCTGGGCACTGTCGACTTTGAAAAGGACACATGCCAAGTGGAAGGTGTCACCTACCCCATGCTCGACACGCACCTACCGACAGTGAATCCGGCCGATCCCTATGCGCTCACGCCTGAGGAAGCTGATTTGGCAACTAAATTGCGCCACTCATTCTTGGTGAGCGACAAATTGAGCAAGCACATAAAATGCTTGTTGTCGCACGGCTCTATGTTTGGCGTATGTAATTCCAACTTGATGTTTCATGCATCAATTCCGCTAAACGAGGATGGGTCGTTTAAAGAAATGAATATCCTTGGCAAGAATTATTCAGGCCGCGCATTAATGAGCCAAACCGAGCGCACAATGCGTGCTGCATTCAACACCACGCTCACTGATCAAGAGCGTGCCGAGGCTCGCGATTTTTATTGGTATCTGTGGTGCGGACCAAATTCGCCATTGTTTGATAAGTCGAAAATGACTACATTTGAGCGCTATTTCATCAGCGATAAATCAACACATAAGGAAACCGAGGGACATTATTATCGTCTTAGAAATGATGCCGCTGTATGCGACAAGATTCTTGACGAGTTTGGCGTCACCGGTGAATATCGACACATCATCAACGGGCATGTGCCGGTGAAGCTGCACAAGGGCGAGACTCCAATCCGAGCCGAAGGCCGATTAATGGTGATTGACGGCGGGTTTGCAAAAGCATATCACCAAACCACCGGCATGGCCGGCTATACATTAGTGTTTCACAGTCGTTGCTTCCAATTAGTGAAGCACGAACCATTCACATCAGCTGATGAGGCAATTCGTAATGGAACAGACATTGTAAGCACCACCGAGATTGTGGAGCTCAGCAAGCATCGCATGCGTGTGCGCGACACCGATAAGGGCCACGAACTGCAAGAGCAAATCAATGAATTGGAAGAATTGCTATATGCGTATCGCCGCGGCATAATTAAAGAACAAGATTCAAAATAAAGATTTCTAAAGTAGATGAAAAGTGATTTCCGGCTGAAGGGCCACGTGGCAATGCTCGGGGCCAACGCAATATGGGGATTAATGTCGCCGATAGCCAAATTGGTGATGGGCGCAGGCATTATCACTCCCCTACTCTTGTCTGATTTCAGAATTATAGGTGCCGCTTTATTATTTTGGATTACCTCAATCTTCACAGGCCAAGAGAAAGTGCCGGCTAAGGATTTGCTACTGCTGGCAGGAGCAGGCATGCTGGGTGTGCTATTCAATCAAGGTTGCTTTATATTTGGCGTCGGACTCACATCTCCGGGTGAGGCGTCGCTTATCACCACCACAATGCCTATGTGGGTGATGGTGTTGGCAGCATTAATCCTAAAAGAGCCAATCACCGCAAAAAAGATTGGAGGTATAGCATTTGGCGCTACCGGAGCGCTAATACTCGTGCTCAGCGGTACACGCAATGCCGTGGAAGGCAACAATCCATTGGCCGGCGATTTGCTGGTGCTGTGCGCACAGCTTAGCTACGCGCTATATCTAACATTCTACAAAAACTTTATCCGCAAGTATTCGCTTGTGACACTGATGAAGTGGATGTTTACCTTTGCAGCTATCGGGCTTATGCCATTCTCGATTTCATCATTGATAAGCACCGACTTTACAGCACTTTCAGCAGCTGAAATTAGCGGAGCTACCTACGTGGTGGTGATGGGTACATACCTTGCCTATGTGTTTATAATGATCGGGCAGAAGAATCTCCGCCCCACTATTGTGGGTATGTACAATTATGTGCAGCCCATCGTAGCATCGGCAGTTGGTGTATGGCTTGGGTTGGACAAGTTTACTCCGCTAAAAGGATTGGCAGTGGTGCTTATCTTCACCGGCGTGTATCTTGTGACAATCAGCAAATCAGCAGCAGATAACGCTAAAAAATAATTATGAGCGAAAACAATCCCATAGAGACACATCCCTGGCAGCCATGGACACCAACAGGGGCCAAGATACTATTCTTAGGCACCTTTCCTCCCGGCACGCATCGCTGGGCTATGAATTTCTACTATCCAAATCCAACGAATGATTTTTGGCGAATTATGGGATTGCTGCTCTTGGGAGATAAGCAAGCTTTGTATGATGTAGCCACCAAGAAATATGATTTGGACGGCATTAAAGCATTAACCATAAAGCATAGCATTGCCCTGAGCGACACTGCGGTAAAAATAAGGCGTCTTGCCGGCAATGCGTCAGATAAATTTCTCGAGATTGTGGAGCCACGACAAATAGCGGCTTTGCTATCCGAGTTGCCATGTTGCACTGATGTAGTGACTACAGGTGAAAAGGCATCGAGCGTAGCCGCCGAGCAAGCCAACACCCTTCTGCCGGCCATGGGAGAATTTGTGGAATGGAAGCTAAACGGAGACCGCAGCATAAGACTATGGCGGATGCCATCTACATCTCGTGCTTATCCGTTGAAATTAGAGAAAAAGGCAGAATTTTATGCTAAAGTTTTAAAAATAGCCGGTGCGATGGACTAACAAAATAGTATGTTGAGTTGTATATAATATATAAAACACTCTCTAATACTATTATATGAAGGGCCTCGACACACAAATCTTTAATTTCACAACGGTGAAGCTGCCGCTGCGCAATGGCGACATATTGGTGGCACAACCGTTTCTGAGTGAAATGTGGTTTAATAGGGCTGTCATATCAATGGTAGACTACAATAAGACACGAGGCGCGGCCGGAGTGGTCTTAAACAATCAGATGAAATGCAAGCTCGACGAGGTGCTGGATGGCGTAGATAGCAAAGCAAATGCGCCGGTGTACTGCGGAGGGCCGGTAAGCCACGATCGGCTATTCTTCATTCACACACTTGGGCCGGATATCATAACCGGTGCTCGCCAATATGCGCAAGGGCTATATATAGGAGGCAACTTCGACGATGCTATCAACTATATAAATCACGGCTACCCGATGGAGGGCTATATCCGCTTTTTTATTGGATACAGCGGTTGGAGCCCGGGGCAATTAGAAGATGAAATTGCAGAGGAAACGTGGGCCGTACACCGCTCTGAAAATTTAATACCTGAGCTTCTCAAGGGTCAAGGCGAGCCATTTTGGCATCGCATCGTGAAAAAGCTTGGCCAACCCTATCGTTCATGGCTCTTCCTGCCTAACGACCTACAAGCAAACTGAGATTTGGCCGACGGAGATATTTTGCGTAACTTTGCCACGCAAATCAGGCCGGAAAATGATAAACGCAGAAGGAGACAAATCTCTAAGCTTTAAATATCTTATTGCAGCTATATCCGCACTAATCGGTGTGGGATTTTGGCTATTTCCACCTATCAGCGATGATTTAGGTTATATGCTGGCCTTCAAGGAGTTCCTCCTTAGGGGGGGGGGGGGTAGAAAAATATAATTTCCGAAAGGTAATTGAGAGGGTGGTAACAGAATATAAATAAAAAAAAACAAGATTAGCAAATGGTGTTATGAT
>CAZRCU010000142.1:0-6462 GCA_964598685.1 uncultured Bacteroides sp. | reverse complement strand
GAGATGCTAAATAAATACAAGCAGGAGGGCCTGTTTGATATAAACGATCTTGAGTCATTAGAGCCGATAGATGCAAGCGATTTTGAGACTCCGTTGGAACTTCAATTAGGGCCTCTGCCATTGTTATATCAAGCAGGGTACCTCACAATTAAAGACTTCGACTCCGAATCAAGCGTCTACACATTGGCTGTTCCAAACAGTGAAGTTCGCGTTGGCTTATTGAAAAATTTGCTGCCACTATATGCGCCTATAAGGAATGTTAACAGTGTCGTTTCCCGCACGTCTACAGCATTCCGCAAGGGCGATATTGAGCAAGCCATGCAGCTATTCCAATCAATGTTGGCTTCTATCCCGTTTATGGCGGGAGACAAGGCCACCTTGGCTGATGCTGAAAAGACCGAGGCTCATTACCATATACTTTTCTATTTCTTCTTCCGCATGTTGCACAATGAGGTGTATGCCGAGGTGAGAAGCGCTAAAGGCGCCTGCGACGTCACAATCAAGACGCCCAAATACATCTACATCGTCGAGATAAAAATCGACTCGTCGGCCGAAGTTGCCCTCCGCCAAATCGAGGATAAAGGCTACGCCACACCCTATCTATCCGATGGCCGCGAAATTATTAAACTCGGCATCAACTTCTCCACCGAAACACGCACCGTCAGCGATTGGCTCCAAGCATAACAGCTCATATCAAGCGCCGCGGCATGTTGCGCGCGTTTTTTTGCGCTTCCGAGCTTTGAGTTTTCATAGCAAAACACTACCTTTGCTAATTGAATGGAGCAACTACTCTACATATTACCCCGCGGATTGGCCATAGGCACGCTGATATCAGCGCCAATGGGGCCAATCGGGATGCTTATAATTCAGCGCGCGCTTAGCAAGGGACGCTGGCCGGCCATGTTTACCGGTATTGGCGCAGCGCTAAGCGATTTAATCTATTGTTTGCTCACCGGTTTTGGTCTTAGTTTTATCACCGATTTCATTGAGCGCCAGCAATTGTGGCTGCAATTGGGTGGCGGAGTGGTATTGGCTATTTTTGCCGCATACCTTTTTCGCAAAAATCCTACCAGAGCGCTGAAAAGCGCCGATCAGACTCCGGCCACCAACTATTGGACCGACTTTGTAACAGGATTTATACTCACATTTTCCAACCCTCTGATACTTTTCTTTATCGTGGGTCTTTTTGCGCGATTCTGCTTTATCCTACCCGACTACAACTATTATCACTACATTTTCGCATATGCCTGCATATTCAGTGGAGCGTTGGTGTGGTGGTATTTCGTCACATGGATTGTGAGCAAACTGCGCAGCCGTTTCAATGTGAGGTCGCTATGGCTCATTAATCGAATTATTGCGCTAATACTATTCATTATGGCTGCTGTAGGCATCACAATGTCGCTCAAAGTAATTTTACACTTAAATTGATTATCACGCCACATGAAAAACACGATAAGACAGCTGACCCTTCCTCGACTCGACGCCCTCGACACTCTTGCCAACGGCGACGCTATTACTGCGCTGCTCGACGACAAAGGCGTGCGCGGCGACATCAACGAGGTGAACTGGCCCAAGCAATTCCCATATCGCCCAATGTCATCATTTGCCGCCGCATATTCCACAAAAGCTATCTACATTGATTTTTTGGTGCGCTGCAATTATCTGCGCGCCGAAAACTACACCGACCAATCGCCGGTGAGCCAAGATTCGTGTGTGGAATTTTTTGTAAAACCACAGCCCGACGGTGAATATTGGAATTTTGAATTCAACTGCATTGGCACCATCAATGCTTCGCACCGCCGCGAGCGCCCTGCTCCGAGCCGACTTTCTGCCGACGAGCTCAGCCGCGTCAAGCGATATGCCTCTTGCGGCACTCGCCCATTCTGCGAGGTTGAAGGGCTTTTTACATGGAACCTATTAGTGGTGATTCCGCTCGACCTCATAGGCCTCGACATTCAGCATCTGCCCGACTATATAGAAGGCAATTTTTACAAATGCGCCTCGGCCACGTCAGAGCCACATTATCTGAGCTGGGCTCCCATCACAACGGAAAAGCCCGATTTCCATCGTCCTGAATTTTTTGGAAAAATATTTTTTGATAAAACCAATCAATGACTCTCCTGAAAACACTGATTTTGGCCGCCGCCATGGCATGCCCCACCGCTGCATTTTGCGGGCCAAGTTGGCTTGAAGCTGATTCAGCCAAAGCTATCGAACAGCGCACACGAGCCGATTTTCCCTACACAGTCGACGAATTCTACACGCTGGCACGCGAGAAATATCCCGATCTCACTCGCGAACAGCTCCACGACATGATCAGCCACAACTATGTGGAAGCAATGAGCTTCAACGACACATTGCGCGTGTTTCGCAAAGCGCTGCGCAATATCCCGCTGTTAATGCCACGGGCCAATCAAGAGCGATTTGTGCGCGGAGCCGATGCATCGGCAGCTCGCCACAGCTATGTGGACGCTGTGATGGCCGATACCACCGCCGGCAATGCCCACAGATACGTGTATCGTTTTGAAATCAACGTGCCATATCATCCTGAGCTTGATGGCGATACACTGCGCGTATGGATGCCAATTCCAATGCCATCGCAGCGTCAAAGCAACATCAAGATTTTAGCAACCTCGCAACCTACCTACACGCTGTCGGCCGGACAATCGCCTCACTCCACCATCTATTTTGAAGCGCCGGTGAGCCGCGATGGCAACCATTTTGAATATACAGCCACGTTTGACACTCGCGGCCAATATTTCTCCCCGAAATTTATTGCCGCCAACATCAAGCCATACGATAAATCATCTGAGCTATATCAACGCTACACCACAGCCCAAAGCCCGCACATCGTGCGCCTCGACTCGCTTGCCCATGCCATTGTGGGCGATGAGACAAATCCGGCAAAGCAGTGTGAATTGGTGTTTGACTACATCACACAATTTCCATGGGCCGGAGCTCGCGAATACAGCACCTTGCGCTGCATTCCGCTATATGTGCTCGAACAGCGCCACGGCGATTGCGGCCAGGTGTCGTTGCTATTCATTTCGCTGATGCGTTCGCTGGGCGTGCCCACACGTTGGGAAAGCGGATGGATGCTTCACCCGGGCGAGAAAAATTATCACGATTGGGCTGAAGTCTACTACGAAGGCGTAGGCTGGGTGCCGGTCGACTGCTCATTCGGACGCTACACCACGCATTCAAATCCCGAGGCCGTGAATTTCTACTCCCACGGCATCGACTCATACCGATTTGCTACCAACAGCGACATCTGCGCCGATCTATTTCCGGCTAAGCGATTCGTAAGAAGCGAAACCGTCGACTTTCAACCGGGCGAGGTAGAATGCACCCAAGGCAATCTATTCTACCCTGCATGGTCGTCGACACTGCAAATAATCTCCGAAACAGACATTACTGAACAACAATGAAACGATATAATCTACTCACCCTTGCAGCTTTGCTTGCCGCCGGTGCGATGAGCGCTGCCACCACCGATGATATTATTAAAGAGGTGAAAGCCGCTGTGGCGCCCGATGCGCGCCAAGTGGTATTTGAAGTCGCTCTCGAAGGCGATGTGTTGCGCGGAGTCACATCCGAATCTTCTGCACACGACGCCCTAATTGCCAGATTGGATGCTGAAGGCATTAAATATGTCGACTCTCTGCGCGTATATCCGGCCGACCACATGGGCCTAATATCCATCCCTGCGGCCAGCCTCCGCACACGCGGAGCCCATGCCGGCGAAATGGCCACACAAGCTGTGATGGGAACGCCGGTAAGAATCCTTGACAATTCAGGCGAATGGTGGCGCGTGCAGACACCCGATGGCTATATTGCATGGGTGCCGTCAAGCTCGGTCGCCGACAAGACAGCCGACGAATTTCAAGCCTGGCGCAGCAACGCCAACCGCATGGTGGTGACCGACCTGTGGCAGACCCACGCTTTCACCACCGCCACCGCTAATGGTCCGCGCGACGTTGTCACCGACCTTGTGCTCAGCGCAATCGTAGTGGCCGACGGTCAAGAAGCGAATGGCCGTATTCACGTGACACTGCCCGACGGGCGCGCCGGATGGGCCGATGCCAAATCGCTCACACCTATAGCAGAATGGGCCTCTCAAAATTTCGATGCTCAAAAAATACTCACCACCGCCTATTCAATGGAAGGCACGCCATACCTATGGGGCGGTGCATCCACCAAAGCCCTCGACTGCTCGGGCCTGGCCAAGGTGAGCTATCTGAATAATGGTTTGATACTGCGTCGCGACGCATCTCAACAAGCGCTCACCGGACTTCACCTCGACGCCGACGATTGGCACAACTATCAAGCCGGCGACCTAATGTTTTTCGGTTCGAAAGGCCGCGTGACTCACGTAGCAATCTACGACGCCGACGGACACTATGTACACTCGTCGGGGCGCGTTAAGCGCAATAGCATTGATCCCGATGCTCCCGACTATCTCTACTCGCCAATGTGGGCCGTAAGAATCCACGGCTACGAAGGCACAGATGGCATCACCCAAGCCATCAATCATCCCTGGTATTTCTCCAACAACTAATAGAAGCTGATATTTCACCATGAACCGCAGAAATTTCTTAAAAGCCTCGGCCCTTGGCCTTGCCTTTGCTTCAGCACCGATCTCTCTTTCGGCTGCCGACTCCCCTACCCGCAGCACCACCCGTTCAGGCAAGCTCAACCTGAGCTTTGAACCTTATGAGCTCAAGCTGCGCCACTCATTCAACCTCGCTCGCTACCAGCGCACCACCACGCCCGACGTGCAAGTGCAGCTTGAATACGACGGCATTATCGGCTATGGCGAAGCCTCAATGCCTCCATACCTCGGCGAAAGCGTCGACAGCGTTTGCAAATTCCTCAACTCCATCGACCTCGCCCAATTCTCCGACCCCTTCCGCATTGAAGATATTCACGCCCACATGGACTCAGTGGCAGATGCCAATCGCGCCGCTAAAGCAGCTGTGGACATCGCTCTTCACGACCTTCTCGGCAAAATCATGGGCCAACCATGGTATAAAATTTGGGGACTGAATCCCGACAACTGTCCCAACACCTCGTTTACCATCTCCTACGACGCCGACCCGGCCGAAATGAACGCCAAAATCGACGAAACCGCACCATTCAAAGTCATTAAAATTAAAATGGGCGTAGGACACGATAAGGAGACCGCCGAAGCATTCCGCAATCGCTCTGATGTGCCCATCTGCGTCGACGCAAATCAAGGCTGGAGCGACAAATACCACGCACTCGAAATGTGCAATTGGCTTGCCGAACGGAATTGCTTATTTGTGGAGCAACCAATGCCCAAAGAAATGATCGACGAAACTGCATGGTTGCGCGAACGCTCACCGCTGCCAATTATCGCCGACGAATTTATGCAACGTCTCCCCGACGTAATCCGCGCTTCACAAGCCTACGACGGCATCAACATCAAGTTGATGAAAAGTACCGGCATGCACGAAGCCTATCAAATGGCTACGCTCGCACGCTCTCTCGGCATGAAAGTGATGCTCGGCTGCATGACCGAAACCTCTTGTGCAGTAACCGCTGCCGCACAGCTTGCGCCAATGGTAGATTGGGCCGACCTTGATGGCAACCTGCTCATCGCCAACGACCGCTTCGACGGCATCAAAATTGTCGACGGCAAAGTCACAATCCCCGACCGTCCCGGCATCGGAGTAGAGCTCCTGTAAAAAAAGGAGCGAACGTCCGCTCCGACTATAACGTTGATTAACAGCGCGTTGAATTAGGGATACACCATGATGCATTCCTAATTCAACGCGCTGTTAATCAACGCTGTAAAAAAGCCCTACCCTTCAGGGGAGGGTTGGGTGAGGCCACTTTGTATTATTCTTTAGCAGCAAGTGGAGCGGGGACGTTATAGACACGGGCGGCCAGCTCGCTGTCGATAGAGAACAGACCCATTGCGTTGTCTCCGATAAGTTTGAGACGGTCGATAAGGCCTTGGGCGGTTTCTTCTTCCTCAACTTGCTCAGAGATAAACCAGTCGAGCTTAATGCGTGTGGCATAGTCGTGCTCACTCTCGGCAAGAGCATAGAGGTTGTTGATAAGTGCCGTCACCTTTTCTTCGTGGGCCAAAGTGGCTTGGAAAGCAGCAAGGGGCGACTCCCAAGAGGTGGGGACTTCGGCAATAGGAGCGAGCAGCACACGGCCACCGCGAGAATTGAGATAATTCATGAAGATTTCAGCGTGGGCTTGCTCTTCCTTGAATTGGATTTTAAACCAATTAGCGATACCGGCATGGCCCTGATTTTCAAATTGCATGCCCATCGAAAGATAGAGGTAGGCCGACCATAATTCGGCATTGATTTGGGCATTGATAGCATCTTGAAGTTTTGAGCTAATCATAATGAGGGGAATTAAGGGTTATGGAATATGTTTTTAGTGTTGCAAAGCTATCACAAAAATTTTAATCTTCAAAAAAAA
>CAZRCU010000141.1:0-6489 GCA_964598685.1 uncultured Bacteroides sp. | reverse complement strand
TCTACGGCAGGGGGATGGGGATTGTGCGGCGGGCGCGGGTGATGGGGGCGGTGTCGGCGCCAAAGAGGCGGCGCCATTCGGCATGAAATGCGGGTGAATGGTCGAAATGAAACAGGTGGGCAAATTCGTGAGTGATGGTGTGGCGACGGCATTCTTTGGGTAGGAAGGCCAAGACATAGCTAAGCTTTATAACCCCTTGACTGCTGCATGTGCCTAAGCGAGTGAGGCCTGTGCCAAACGTCATACCGGTTATGCGGTCGTCCACTCCAAGATTTTCGGCAAGTAGCATTGCATAAGGTAAGACATCAACACGCATATAGTGGATAGCAAATCTCTTCACTATCTCGGCAATGCCTTTCTCAACGGCATGTCGAGAGAAGTCAATGTCGGGGTTGGCGTAGATAATATATTCGTATCTGCCGTCGGGGGCTTTACCTCTACATTCTCCGGAAATACTGCCGGGCTTCACATCAGGATTCGGACAAAATCTGAAAAACCAATCCTCGGCATCAAACCGAAAATCCCAACTATATTTGGGCTTAACTTGTGCGCGCATATTCGCAAGCTTGTCTGACATATTGTCGAGAATATTGATGAATCGGTCGTAGTCGATTGGCGGAGTTGTGATATAAATAGTGTCGCCGCGCAGGCGCGCTCTGATAGCTTTGGCGGTAGATATTACCTTGATATTAATAAGCCCGTATTTTGGGTGGTTGCAGAGTTGCGAACAGATTATCCCCACGTAAGTTTGTTTTTAAGAGTTTCAGCAAAGTTGTGACCTTCAAGCCGCACCACATTCACACAGAATGGAGCTTTGCGCAATTCCACGCTTTGCGAAATGGGCAAGGTGTAGGAGCGGCCGTCGAGGCTAAGACAAAAGAATGGTTTGCGGCAATCGACGTCGAATGTTAGCACCGAGCTGTCGGCCACCACGAGCGGACGCATCGACAGAGAATGGGCAGCAATCGGCGAGAGCACAAACACCGGTGCATTTGGCTGCAATATCGGGCCTCCAACTGAAAGATTGTAGGCGGTGGAGCCGGTGGGAGTGGCCACAATCAAGCCGTCGGCGCGATAGTTGGCCAGCTCGATTCCATCCACATGGGCACGCACGCTCACGATTGAGGCCATCTCGGCCTTGGTGAATGTTACCTCGTTGAGCGCATAAGGCCAAGCAGCGGGATTTTCCACGCCTGGCAGGGCCACTTGAAGCAAGCTGCGAGGCTCCACTACAAATTTTCCGTCGGAGAGCAGGCCGGCCAGGTTGGGCAGGTCGTTGATGTCGAGCGAGGCAAGAAATCCGAGATGACCGGTGTTGACACCAAGCACGGGAATTTGCTTGTCGGCCACCCATGCAGCAGTGCGCAGAAACGAGCCGTCGCCGCCAATGCTCACGGCAAAGTCGGCGTCAAAGTCGAGAGTGTCGGTGACACGGCGCACGGCCTTGAGGGCCATAGGCATGATATGTTGGAGATATTGATACAGCTTGGAGTGCATCACAGCCTCGTCGCCACGCTTGTCAAGCGAGCTAAGAAAGGCCTCTATTTTGTCGAGATAAGCGTCTTGCCGACGCGAACCATAAATTGCAAGTTTCATAGAGAGAGATAGCGCATTAATTCAGAATACCTAAGCTTCAATTCCTCGCTGTCGGCACCCTCGGGCTCTTCCATGGACACCACAGTGTAGCCATAGCGCTCGAGCGAGCGTGCCACCGAGGCCGGATTGCGATGATTCACCCTAAGAGCCACCACCAGCTGAAAGTCGTCGACTTGCAGTGATGTGACATTAAGATTGAGCAGCGAGGCGTTGACATCCTCCACAGCATGAGCAATGCGCGATGCAGAAAAGTCGTGTGCGGCGCAGCCAATCAGCAGCTTGCTCGACTCGGGCACATCAGGAAAAAATGCATCGCGGCCCTCAATTTTATTTTCTTTTACGGGTAATTCTTTTATCATTGTATTTTTCTGACTAAATTTGTAGTCGGAAAAGGCTGTTATAACAAAAAACGGTCTCCAACACAAATTTACGACTTTTTTTCAGAATTCATACATCGTGAGCATAAAAAAAACTCATACGCGCTTGAGCGTCAACATCAACAAAATAGCGACACTGCGCAACGCCCGCGGGGAAAATCGCCCGTCGGTCGAGGCAGTGGCCGCGGATTGTCAGCGATTCGGAGCCGAGGGCATCACCGTGCACCCACGCCCCGACGAGCGCCACATTCGCCGCGCAGATGTGTTCAATTTGCGTCCTATCGTCGGCGTAGAATATAACATCGAGGGCTATCCCTCGCCCGAATTCATGGACCTGGTGCTGAAGGTGCATCCCGAGCAAGTGACATTGGTGCCCGACGCAGCCGACGCACTCACCTCATCAGCCGGCTGGGACGTGGCCGCCAATTTCGATTTCCTCACCAATGTGGTGGAGCAACTGAAGGCCCACGGAATACGCCCCTCGATCTTTGTTGACACCAACATCGAAAATATCAAAGCCGCCGCTGCCACCGGCACCGACCGCGTGGAGCTTTACACCAAGCCCTATGCTGACGCCTATGCTGCCGACCGCATGGCTGCCGTGGCGCCCTTTGTCGAGGCCTCATTGGCTGCACACAATCTGGGGCTGGGCATCAACGCCGGTCACGACCTGAGCCTGGAAAATCTTGCATGGTTTCGCCAGCAATTGCCCCGACTCCACGAGGTGTCGATTGGACATGCGCTGATTTGCGATGCACTGTATTTGGGCCTTGAAGAGACAATTAAGCGCTATCTGGCCGCCCTGTCGGATGACGCACCATTAATGACTAACCACGAATAATCATCTGATAACTATGGAAATTTCTATTTGGCAACTATGTGTTGACGGCGGCTGGATAATGATAGCCCTCGCCCTGCTCGCATTGGTGTGTATCTACGTGTTTATCGAGCGCGCAATCGTAATCCGAAAGGCCTCGCGCACCGACGACTCTTTTATGAAACGCATCCGCGACTATATCCACGAAGGCGAAATTGAAAGCGCCCAAAATCTGTGCCAATCCAACGCCACCCCGATGGGCCGCCTAATCTCGAAAGGCATCAGCCGCATCGGTCGCCCGATGAACGATGTGCTCGTAGCGATCGAAAACACCGGCAATCTCGAAGTGGCCTCGCTGTCGAAGGGTCTTCCCTGGCTGGCAACCACCGCAGCAGCCGCTCCGATGCTCGGCTTCCTTGGCACCGTAATCGGCATGGTAGAAGCATTCTATGCAATTGCTAATTCGGGCAATGCAGCCCAAATCGGCACCTTTGCCGGCGGCATCTACACCGCACTCTCCACCACCGTTGCCGGCCTGATCGTGGGCATCGCAGCCATGTTTGGCTACAACTATCTGGTGAGCCGCATCAACAAGGTGATGAAGCTCATGGAAGCCCGCACAATGGAATTTATGGACCTTCTGAACGAACCCTCAGCATAACGCACCATGGCACTAAAACGTCAGCAGGATATGCTTGCCACCTTCTCGATGGCCTCGATGACTGATGTCATTTTCCTGCTTCTTGTATTTTTCATGGTCACCTCCACCTATATTTTCCCAACCGCTATCGAGGTGAACCTGCCCGAAGGCACCGAGCAAACGCCCGAAAAGCCCACCACTCGCGTGTTTATCAACGCCGAGGGGGCCTACTATCTGAGCATTGCCGACGCCGACCTTGAACCGGTGGCCGTCGACAGCCTGGTGATTCGCCTGCAAGATTGGCATGCCGCCAACCCCGACGAGGGCATAGCAGTGTATGCCGACACCGCCGTGGCCTACGGCAAGGTGGTGGAAGTGCTCAATATGGGAGCAGCCAACTCGCTCAAGATGGTGTTGGCCACTCGCCCCGGCGACACTCAGCAACCCGAAGTGGCCGCCCAACCCTCAATTGAATCTCAACAATGAACCGTCCACGCGCCATATCACTCGCCCTCACGGCGCTCACGGCGCTGGTGATTGTGCTGCTGCTGATGTACACCAAAATCAAGGTGAACAGCACTCAGCGCGAATGGCCGCCACGCCACGACAACGAGGTGGCAATTGCACAAGAGGACGAATATTTTGATGTAATCGAGGAGCTATCCTCGCCCGTAAAAGTTCACGAGCAAGCCGCTCCGGCCGAAAATCCCGTGGCCGAAAGCCACAAATCCGACCCCGCGCCCACATCGGGCATGGATGTGAAGGATCAGGGCAAGGCCGCCGACGCGCCGGCACCGGTGACATCCACCAAGCCGTCGGCTGTGAAGCAAACTGTGAAGGAACAGCCCAAAAAGACCGGTCCATCGGCCGAGGAAATCGCCAAGCAAAAAGAGGAAGAAGCTCGCCGCAAGGCCAATTCGGCCACTGCATCGGCTTTCCAACGCTCAACGGGCACCAACAACACTGCCAACAACGGCACCACCGCGGGCAATTCAGGCTCGCCCAAAGGCTCGTCGGCCTCGGTAAACGGCACCGGCACCGGCACAGTGGGCGGCGGATGGATTATCCCCAAATATGCTGCGGTGCGCTCCACCGTGACCGGCTCGGTAAAGGTGAAAGTGACGATTGATGTAAACGGCCGTGTGACCTCGCTCAGCTTCCAAGGCGGCGACGCACCGGCAGCCACCGATGCCACAGTGCGCGCGGCGGTAGAAAAGGAGGTAAGGGCTCGCAAATTCACTCGCACCGACGATGCAGCCCCCGACCACGCCACAGCCTACATCACCTACACATTTAAATAGACTCCCCCACCCCATACAATCCCCCATATCAAGCCCTCGGGCCATGTGGGGGATTGAATTAATCGGCCATAGACACACGCGGGCCACAACATAATTATCTAACATGAAAACACCCTTTGAATATCGTGCCGTGAAAAATTTCGCCATCCAAGAATTGCGAAACGGCACCACCGAGCGACGTCTCGCAGCAATTTGCAGCAAGCGATTCAGCGCCTACGACATAGAAATGTGGGAGTGGGAGGCCGCCGTAGCGGCATTTCTCAAGAAGTATCACGCGGCGGCACAGCAAGCCAAACCCGACGCATCGCCGCAAAACTGCGAGGACAAGCAGGACTATATCTTTAAGCGCTTTGCACGCGGCAACAACCTATTTATCACGGGAAAGGCCGGCACGGGCAAGACGACAATATTGCGCAATTTGGTGGAGCGCTTTAACAACGAGAGCGACATTGTGGTGCTGGCGCCCACGGGTATCGCCGCAAAGAACGCCTATGGCGAGACGATTCACTCGTTTTTTCAGCTACAGCTCGGCCCATGGCTGCCAAGCGACGACGATAGCCACGACATCTTCAACATAAGCGAAAATAAAAAGCAGATTATGCGCAATCTCAGGGCGATAGTAATCGACGAAGTGAGCATGCTGCGATGCGATATTTTGGACGAAATCGACGAGGTGCTGAAGTATGCACGCAATTCGCGCGAACCGTTTGGCGGCGTGCAGATCGTGCTGTTTGGCGACTTATATCAACTGATTCCGGTAGTGGAAGAGGACGACATGGACAAGCTGAAATTGGCCTACGACGAGCCGTTTTTCTTCAACAGCAAGGTGTTTGGCAAGGTTAATTTCACGGTGGTGGTGCTCGACAAGGTGTATAGACAAGACAACATCGACTTTATCGAGCTGCTGAATGCCGTGCGGGTGGGCAAGGTGTCGTCGCAACAATTGGCAACGCTCAACCGTCGATATTCAGCACAAAATGCGATGGCCGACTTCAAGGGGGCTGTGCGCCTCACCACACACAATTATCGGGCAAAGGCCTATAACGGCAAGAAGCTCGACGGCATTTTCGCCAAGGAATTTCAATACAAGGCTTATATAAATAAATACACCTATGCCGACCTGCCAAAAGCCGATTTTCCAACAGATTATTATCTAAAGCTCAAAGTGGGCGCGCGTGTGATGTTTCTGCGCAACGACAACACTTATAAGCGGTATGTAAACGGCACACTCGGCACAGTGGTGGACCTGTGGGATGATGGAATAATCGTGAGGACCGACGAGGGAATCAACGTGAATCTGACACGCTCTACATGGGAATTTTACCATTACAGGTATGACGCGAAGAGCAAGCGTATCGTGTCGGAAATCTACGCGGATTTCAAGCAATTTCCGATCAAATTGGCGTGGGCTGTGACTATACACAAGTCGCAAGGCCTCAGCTTTGACAATGTGGTGATAGATGCCGAGAAATCATTTGCCGCGGGGCAGGTGTATGTGGCGCTGAGCCGTTGCCGCACCTTTGCGGGAGTGCATTTGGTGAGCCCAATCATGCGGGAAAGCATCATAATCAGCCCGGTGGTGCAAGCGTTCTACGACAAGATAGGGCTTGAGGGCTGAGTATGGAGCCAAAAAAAGGCTGCCGAAGCAGCCTTTTTATGTATGTTTGCAAATCTTGGATTAGCCGTTGATTTCTACCATGCGAGCGATGAGATCGAGCACTTTGTTAGAGTAGCCGATTTCGTTGTCGTACCAGCTAA
>CAZRCU010000140.1:0-6522 GCA_964598685.1 uncultured Bacteroides sp. | reverse complement strand
GAATTTGGAATAGAGAAAATGTTTTTTGGATGCTTTTTGATGAAAAAAAATGGATTTTCGGCTGCAATACATTATCTTTGCAATAGAATAAGTGCAACAATGAAAATCTTCTCCACCGACGAAATAAATGCCATACGCCAATACACGCTCCGCGAGCAAGGTATCACCGAGCTTCAGTTTATAGAGACTGTAAGCGAAAATTTGGCGTTAGAAATAATAACGACAATAATCCCCGGGCACCGATTAGTGGTGTTTGCGGGGCCCGATGTGAATGGTGCTTATGCTCTATGCACATCGCGTCACTTGTGCCTGCAAGGCTTCAATCCACGAGTGTATCTGTTCAACGTAGGTGGCAACCGACTATCAGCCGATTGCCGTGCAGCACGCGACAGATTAGTGGAAGAATGCGGCGAAGAAGTGCTCGTGGAGGTGACGGGTGTAAGATTTGCCATGCCCGATTTGCAAGGCGAATGCACCGTGATTGACGGTCTGTTTGGTTCGGAACGCACCACGCCGCTATCCGGCGGCTATCAAGGTGTGGTGCGCCATATCAATGAAATGGCACCGCGCGTGGTGTCGATCGACACCCCGTCGGGCTTGCTCGTAGATTCAATTGAGGGCATGATCAATCGCAATATCATCCACGCCACAATCACATTGGCAATTGGCATGCCGCGCGTAGCCTTCTTTATGAAGGAAAACGCCGAGCTGCTGGGCACGTGGAAGGTGATTCCTGTGGATTTCAGCCAAGCGGCAATCGACAAGGCCCCATGGAATTTCCGACTGATAGAGAAATCTGATATAAAAATGCTGTTGCCACGGCGCGAGGCATTTGCGTCGAAAGCCGATTTCGGCGACGCGATATTATTTGCCGGCAGCTATGGCATGGCCGGCGCGGCTGTGTTGGCTGCACGCGGCGCTCTGCGCGGCGGAGCCGGCAAGGTGACGGTACACGGACCTCGCTGCGGATATTTCATACTCCAAGCCGCCGAGCCATGTGCTATCTACGACACCGACTCGGGCGACACCGCCATCACCGAAATCGAGCTTAAGCGCGATTTCCGCGCGGTGGCTATCGGCCCCGGCATAGGCACAGCCGACTCCACGATTGATGCTTTGGCATCCTTCCTAAAATTGGCCAACGCCAACAGCCGTCCATTAGTGCTCGATGCCGACGCGCTCAATTGCATAGCAATCAGGCCTGATATGCTGAATCATGTACCGGTGATGTCGGTGCTCACACCCCACGCCGGTGAGTTCGACCGTCTGTTTGGCCGCCAGCCATCATCTTATGCGCGATTGCTCAAAGCGCTGGAAGTGGCCGAAAGCCGCCAAGTGATAATCGTGCTCAAAGGCAGATTCACTGCAATTGTACGCCCCGACGGCAAGGTGTATTTCAACCCCACCGGCTCGCCGGCTTTGGCCACGGGCGGCACCGGGGATGTGCTCACCGGCGTAATGGCAGCATTTATCGCGCAAGGGCTGCGTCCTGAACTGGCAGCCATCGCAGCGCCATATGTGCATGGTCTGGCAGGCGAATTTGCAGCACAACAACACGGCACCTACGGCACCACCGCCACTGACGTAGCCGATCAAATCGGCCGTGCCATAAAATCCATAATCGAATAAAAGCTATAATCGAATTAAGAGCTATGAACACTCGATTGCTAATCCTTGGCGCCATTGCATGCGCTATTCCTTTCACCACCGATGCGCAGACCACACAGCGCCTTGCCGCGTCAAAAGCCAATGAATATGGCCTAATATATTCTCTCCCGGCAACAGAAGTAGACATAACCATCGAGGCCGAGCACACCCGCCGTACACCGGGCGAATTCTACAACTATGCTCGCCGCCACTTGGCCATCAACGATGCTATCACCACAGCATCAAGCTCGGTAACAGTGAAATCGGTCACCATCACCCCGCGCGGCGTTGCCGACCCCGAAAATCGTTGGTTGGTACAGTTTAAGAGCGGCTCCACGCCCTATATCATGCTCGATAGCGAAGGTGCGATTTTATCGGTGAACGATGCCGATGTGACAGCGCCCGAGGCCCCCACCCTGCCGCAAGCCGTGGCAGCCGAGCCCACCGCGCTTGAAACTGCCGCCGCTCGCCAAGCTATGACACAGGATATGATCCGCTCGTCGTCTACGCCGAAACGTGCCGAGCTGGCTGCACAGCGCATTTTTGAGTTGCGCGAGATGCGTTCCGATATTCTTTCGGGTCAAGCCGAAAATCCACCGGCCGATGGCAAAGCCATGCAGCTGGTGCTCGACAATCTGGCAGGCCAGGAAGCCGCACTCACAGCCATGTTTGCCGGAACAGAGCAAAAATGGACCACAGTGTCGACTGTGACACTGCGCCCCGACACACTGGGTCTCGACAACGAAGTGATTGCTCGCATATCGCCCACCGAAGGTCTGATTGAACCCGACAACCTGGCCGGAGCGCCGGTCACCGCCTCGATTGAAATCATTGAACGTGGCAAATTGCCACTCAACGAAAAGGGCGAAGCGAAAAAATTCCCTAAAGGCGGATTGGCCTACACCATCCCCGGCCGCGCACGCATCACTATCGCATACGAAGGCCGCACGATCGCCGTTGCCGAGTTGCCCATTGCACAGCTGGGCGTGACATTTGGTTTGGATCCAACATTGTTTACAGACAAGAAAGCTCCGGCCACAGCCGCATTTGACGCCTCGACAGGAGCGCTGCTAAAGCTTGGCACTACGCTTTAAAACTACACTTTTTGGGCATCAGCAGCGAAAAAACGTGCTTATTCCTGCTGCGATTCCAAAAAAATGATTACCTTTGCATCGCAAATGGCCGCCCGAATGGTGGAATGGTAGACACGAGGGACTTAAAATCCCTTGGCTATTGCGGCTGTGCGGGTTCGAGTCCCGCTTCGGGCACCAAATTACCACCGGCGGTCAAATCAAAGATTTGGCCGCTTTTAGTATACATATATATAATATGAAATATCAATACACTCCACAAGGCACATGCAGCCGACTCATCGAATTTGAGATGGAGAACGGCGTAGTGAGCAATCTGTGCGTAACCGGCGGCTGCAACGGCAATTTGCAAGGCATCGCAGCGCTGTGCAACGGACGCAAAGCCACCGACATTGTGGCTTCGCTGCGCGGAATACGCTGTGGAATGAAGCCCACATCGTGCCCCGACCAAATTGCTCAGGCCATTGAATCGGCCCTGGAAGAAAATTAATTTCAAAGTCATAGCTGCAAAATAAGAAAACAGTAGAGCATTAATGGAAAAATTTTCTTACCTTTGCACAAAATTTTCTTTTTAAGGATGAAACAAGTTACCTACGAAGGCCTCACGTTTGAGTCCTACATCTCTCGAGAAAAAATTGATGCCCGTGTAAAAGAACTCGGTAAGGAAATCTCGCGCGATTGCGCTGACAAGAAGCCTCTGTTTGTCTGTGTGCTAAACGGGGCTTTTCCTTTTGCATCGGATTTGTTCCGTGCATGCGAAGAAATAGATGCTGAGATAACATTTATTCGCCTTAAAAGCTACGAAGGCACCGGCAGCACCGGCACTGTAAGAGAAGTGCTCGGGCTGGGTTCGGAAATCGAAGGTCGCACAGTGATAATCGTAGAAGATATTGTGGACACCGGCAACACCATCGAAGCTCTTATCAACACTTTACAGAAACAGAATCCGGCAGAAATCAAGGTTGCCACTCTCCTTTTCAAGCCCGAAGCTCTAATCAAGCCGGTCAAGCCCGACTATGTCGGATTCAGCATCCCTAAAAAGTTTATCATTGGATTTGGTTTGGATCTCAATGGTATGGCTCGTAACCTAAACGATATATATATACTTAAAGAAGACTAATGCTAAACATCGTTATTTTTGGCGCTCCGGGTAGTGGAAAAGGAACTCAGAGCGACAACTTGATTTCTTACTACAAATTACACCACATTTCTACAGGCGAAGTGCTCCGCGACAACATTTCACGTGGCACCGAACTGGGCAAAATTGCCGACACATACATTTCAAAGGGTCAATTGATCCCCGACGAATTAATGATTAAAGTGCTTGAGGACGTGCTCGATGCAAATCCCGAGCTCACATCAGCGGGAGTGATTTTCGACGGCTTCCCCCGCACAGTGCCCCAGGCCAAAGCTCTCAAAGAGATGCTTGCAGCACGCGGCACCAAAGTTCATGCTGTCATCGGCCTCGAAGTTGAAGAAGACGAGCTGGTGCGCCGTATGATCAACCGCGGCATTCAGACCGGCCGTGCCGACGACAATCTCGACACTATCAAAAACCGTCTGCAAGTGTACCACTCGCAAACATCGCCCTTGCGCGACTACTATATTGCCGAAGGCAAATATCACGCCATCAATGGCAACGGCGCAGTAGAGAAGATTTTTGAAGACATTCAAGCTTCTCTGGCCAAAGCTCTCCCTCAAGAGGCTGTTTCTCTTTGAGGAATACCTTAAATTTTAATACCATGATAAACCATGAAAGCCTTGACCAGGGCTGCGATTTGGTCAAACTATATCAACAGGTGTGGACCGACAACTTTCCGTTGACGGCCTTGACTGATTACAGCACAGGGAAATCTATGACCTACGGCGATATGGCTCGCCGCGTGGCTCGTCTGCACTTGCTCTTTGAAGCCGCAGGGCTTCATGCAGGTGACAAGGTGGCCTTGTTGGGCAAAAACACGCCCACATGGATATGTGTTTTCATGGCGTCGCTCACGTATGGCACGGTGATAGTGCCAATACTCAACGACTTCAACCCGATAGATGCGACAAATATTATCAACCACTCCGATGCCAAAGTGCTGTTTGTGGCTGAGTCGATATGGTCGCATCTCAATTTTGATAGCCTTGAGAATATCAAAGCTGTGTTTTCGCTCGATAAGCGCCAAGTGCTGGCCGAGCGCGAGCATTCAATGTCGAGATTCGTAAAGAATATATCACGCAAATTTCGCCATCGCTATCCCGACGGTTTCAAACGCGATGACATCGTGTATCGCTCGCGCGCAAAAGACGAGCTTGCGATTATCAACTATACATCGGGCACCACCGGCTTTTCCAAGGGTGTAATGCTCACCTACGACAATGTGGCCGGCAATGTGATGTTTGGCATCAAGTCGCGCCTACACTATCCAGGGTCGCGCTCACTATCATTCTTGCCATTGGCCCACGCCTACGGCTGCGCATTCGACATGCTGACACCATTAGCCATCGGCTCACACGTGACAGTGCTGGGCCGCACGCCCACCCCTGCAATCTTGGTTAAAGCCCTGGCCGAGGTGCGTCCTAATCTTGTGATCTGCGTGCCGCTGATTCTTGAAAAGATCTATCGCAAGATGATTGTGCCGATGATCACAAAAAAGCCGATCCGATGGATTTTGGCCGTGCCTATGCTCGACCGAGCCATCTATTCGCGCATACGTTCGCGCTTGGTCGAAGCTTTCGGCGGCAACTTTGAGGAGGTGATTATTGGCGGTGCGCCGCTCAACCCCGAGGTCGAAGACTTTTTATATCGCATCCGCTTCCCATTCACCGTGGGCTATGGCATGACGGAATGTGCCCCATTGATCAGCTACACTCCATGGCGCTCCTTCATCCCGGGTTCGGCCGGACGCACGCTCCAGGGAATAATGGAGGCTAAAATCGTGCGCGACGACCCCAATGCGAGCGAGGGCGAGATTGTGGTACGCGGGCAGAATGTCATGGCCGGCTATTATAAAAATCCTGAAGCTACAGAATCGGCAATCGACAGCGATGGATGGTTGCACACCGGCGATATGGGACATCTCGGAGGCCCTCAAAATCAAACGATATTTATCCGCGGACGCTATAAGACAATGATTTTAAGCGCCAACGGGCAAAATATATATCCCGAAGAAATTGAGGCTAAACTCAACAATATGCCCTATGTGTCGGAGAGCCTTGTGGTGGAACGCGACGGCCGCCTCGTGGCACTTATTTTTCCCGATGCCGACGCTGTGTCGGCCGGAAAACTTTCCGACAAAGAGCTTGAGACAGCCATGAATATGAATATCATCGAGCTTAACAAGCTCGTAGCCCCTTACGAACAAGTGTCCAAAATGGAGCTTGTAAAGGAAGAATTTGTCAAGACCCCCAAACGATCAATCAAGCGATTTATGTATAAATAGGTCTAGCAGGATACTATCCTCATTACATCAATCCATACACCGTTAATCACTCACAGTTATCATAACAACGGCAGCAAATCTGCCAAACAAAATTGCTAATAATCATATGGTCATGGCGCTACGACTTGTATCTATCCTCGTTTTAATTTCTGCGTCCTGGAGCGCTTGCTACTCTCAAACATTAGATGGATTTAAGGTTGATAAAATAAATCGGCAGGTTAAAGAGTATCAACTTGACTCGATAAATCTGTCCTCTCCGCTCAATTATTACATATCAAGAGCATGGGTCAGGCTATCAGGCAAGAACAAAAATTGGCAAACTATTTCCTCGTCAAAGTTTTCATATGACACCGACGCCC
>CAZRCU010000139.1:0-6594 GCA_964598685.1 uncultured Bacteroides sp. | reverse complement strand
ATCTTTATCGTGGGGCATGGCATCGAGAAAGCGGTTGATGGTGTTGCGCGACACCACGTTGCGCTGAGCGAGCGAGCCAAAGCACACGGCGCGTGTTTGCTCGGCGATAGATTCCAAGTGGGCGGTGTAGGGAATGTTGTCCCAGGCCACATTTTCCTTGATTTCATATTGAGGGATGCCGGCTTGGTCGATTTCCACCTGCACCACGCCGGTGGGGTAAGGCACGGTCTCAATCAGGTGCTTAACGCCTTTTTGCGCGAAGTTTTCGAGGATTTCAGCGCCCAGGGCGTCGTCGCCGATAGCGCTCACCACACAGCTGTCGAGGCCGAATTGTGATACGTGATATGCAAAGTTTGCGGGTGCGCCGCCAAGCTTTTTGCCTTCAGGGAGAACGTCCCACAGGGCTTCACCCATACCTACTACTATGTCTTTCATGATTATAATTATTTTTTAATTTTCAGAGTGTAATACATAAGATAGATCACGCCAACCAACATAATTGCCACGGCGCCGGCTTGGCCGAATGCGTCGGCCGAATAGCCCATTGCCAACGGGAAGATTGTGCCGCCAAACAGGCCCATAATCATCAGGCCCGACACCTCGTTTTTCTCCTTGGGCGAGGCTGTGAGTGCCTGCGCAAAGATTACAGAGAACACATTAGAGTTGCCAAAGCCAATCAGGCCGATGCCGATATAGAGCACAGTGAGGGAGTGGCCCACAAAGAGCAGCATCATAGCCACAAGCATCATCAGCACGCTGATTCCGAAAAATTTCTTAGCGGGCACAAATCGCAATATGAATGCGCCCAAGAAGCAGCCGATTGTGCGGAATATAAAGTAGACACTGGTGGCATAGCCGGCTTGCTCGAGCGGCAGCGACAGGCGCTCCATAATGATTTTAGGGGCGGTGGTGTTGGTGCCCACGTCGATGCCCACATGGCACATAATGCCGAGGAAGCACAGCAGGATAAACGGGCGCCCGAGCAGTTTGAGGCAAGCAACCACGCCGCTGGCTGTGTCTTGGCGTTCCTCTTCAATCGGGGTGGCCCACAAAGCTGAAATCGAAAGCAAGCTCACCACGGCATAAATAAAGAAGAGCACTCGCCAACCCAGCCCGAAGGTGGGCAAATATGTGGTGGCGCCCCAGGCTGCCAATATCGGAGCCAAGAACGAGGCGATTGCCTTAACAAATTGGCCGAAGGTGAGGGTTGATG
Source organism: uncultured Bacteroides sp. (assembly GCA_964598685.1). Lineage (GTDB taxonomy): Bacteria > Bacteroidota > Bacteroidia > Bacteroidales > Muribaculaceae > CAG-873. The sequence goes on along the minus strand of CAZRCU010000139.1, from coordinate 5,381 downwards.
CAAGCTTGTCGCCGCTAATCAGATTGGTGACAAGCGGATTTAGCGACGTTTGCATCACCGCGTTGCCGATACCCAGCAGCGAGAAGGCCAGCAGCATGGTGGTGTAGCCTTGGCCGGTGAGCGGGATTATCAGCGACACCACAGTGATCAGCAAGCTGACGAGCACGGTGTTTTTGCGGCCGATTTTATTCATCAGCATGCCGGTGGGCACCGAGAAAATCAAAAACCAGAAGAACACCAGCGAGGGGAAGATATTGGCTTGTGAATCCGTGAGATTGAGGTCTTTTTGAACGTAGTTGGATGCAGTGCCCACGAGGTCGACAAAACCCATGGCAAAGAAGCAGAGCATCACGGGAATGAACTGTATGATTGAGCTTTTTCCCTTAATTGAGGTGTTTACAGAATTGCTCATAATTGTAATTATTTTTCAGGTATGAGGGGGAAGATATTTAGCGAGTTGAGTTTTGCCTTGCCGGTGGCAGTGATGCTCAGGGTGTTGTAGGGCGAGTTGGGGAACACCAGATTTGTCATTGCAAATCGTCCCTGCGCGTCAAAGGCCTCGATGCTACACTTGTCGATGAACAGGCGCACGGTATAGGTCTTGCCGCCGTTGTGGGCCGGAGCTACAGTCACAGCGGGGAAATGTTCGCTGAAATCCACGATGCCGCTGTGGGTGCGATCCATGGCAAATGTGTCGTCGGCCGCGTTGATAGTCATTACCACCTCTTCGCCGAGGTCGTTGCTAAGAGTGAGAGTGGCGGTGGAGGCCGACTTTAGATCAATCGTGGCAACGATTTCACAGATGCCGTCGTTTTCGGCAGGCAAGGCAAATCGGGTGGCGGTGGCATCGATAGCGGTGTTTTTGTATGAGGCCGCATGGCCGCGGATTGCTTCCATTTCGGGCACCGGACGACTGGCAAGATAAAGCTCGCCGTCGGCGGCACGGAACAGGCTCAAATCGCGAGCGATCGAGTTGGTGCTGCGATATTGCAAGGTGGGCACATCATTGGCATATTGCCAATTGCTCATCCAGGCCACCACAGTGTGGCGATTCTCGGGCGCGTTGCTGAACGATACAGTGGCATAGTGGTCCTTGCCATAGTCCATCCATTTTTCTACGTTGAGGGCATCGTCGCAGGTGAATGTAGTGCCGTCAAAGTCGCCCACAAAATATTGAGTGGCGCTGCCGCCCATCGGGCCGCCCGGGTTGATATTGCATATCATCACCCATTTATATTTGTTGGTGCCCTCGATAGGCAGGCGCATCAAGTCGGGACATTCCCACACGCCCTCTTGGCATCCGTAGCCCTTGCCGAATGAGCTTTGCAGCGTCCATTCTTTAAGGTTTGGCGAGGTGAATATCAACATCTCGCGGTCGAGCGCGCTGGCCAGCACCAACACCCAGCGGTTGTGATCCTCGTCCCAAAACATATTCGGGTCGCGGCTCTCGCGATTATAAATGATCACGGGATTTCCGGCATAGTTGGTAAACGATTGTCCGTTATCGGTGCTATAGGCCAGGCTTTGAGCTTGGATGGCATCGGCCGAGGTGTACAGCGCCACGATGGCATCGCGGCCAAATCCGGCGGTGTTGTTGTGGTCCACCACGGCGCTACCGCTGAAAATCATACCCAGGCCGTTAGGCTCGAGCACGGTGGGCTGATGCTCCCAATTCACCAAGTCGCGCGAAGTGGAATGGCCCCACGACATATTTTGCCATTTCGAGCCGTAGGGGTTATATTGATAATATAAGTGCCACAGGCCGTCGGCATAGAACATACCGTTGGGGTCGTTCATCCAGCCGTAGGCGGGAGTGTGGTGGAATGCGGGGCGGAATTTTTCACGATTTGTGGTGTCGAAGGTATCCGACAGGCGCAATTCATGGCTCCAAATAGCGTCGGACATTTCGCGCACATTGCTGCGATTGGTGTCGGTGCGCACGTCGAGCAATAATTGTTGGCCGGCATACTGCGAAATCTCCAGCGGCACGAAATAGTCGATTTTATTGGTGGAAAGATTAATATTGAATTTGCGGTCGATTTCACCGTTTTTCAAAATGGCAACTTCGGATTGCGGGGCGCTCTCCTGCACGGGAAGCAAAATGTAGCGGCTATCGGCCGAGATTCTCACTATCGCCGAATTGCTGCCTTGATTGAAAATCTCAATGCCGTCGGCGGCGCTTGATGCCATTGCCGGTATCAAAGCGATCGAGAGGGCCAGAGATTTGAGATAGTTTTTCATATCGATTTTCAGTTATTAATTATCAAATGTATTGGCGAACCAAGAAGTTCGATGCAAAGTTAAGGTCGGCAAGAAATAATATGGTAGAAGTGATGTTTCGTAAGAGCCGACTTGTGTAACAATGCAACATCCGTGCTATTCAATGCAACATATATTACATTCACAGCTTTTAATTGATTATCAAGCACCGAGATGCGATCTTTTGGCCGTTTTGTCGCTATTATTGGGAAATTTGTAAACTATGCCACCAAATTGTTAGGTTTGTACATAAAATTTAAAGTATTTTCACTAACTTTGCGATACTAACTTATGAATCAGTACCTAATGAACACGATTTGGAAAATTTTACTCTCCATGTTGCTTGCAGCCATGCTGCTATGCGGCTGCCAAAAGCAACAGAAATTTCGCATAGGCGTGTCACAATGTAGCTACGACGACTGGCGAGAAAAGTTAAATGAGGAAATCAACCGCGAAATCTTGCTGCACAATGATGCCGAGGTTGAGATTGTTTCGGCCTATGATAACCCTGACAAGCAGATTGCCGACATTCAGAGCTTTATCGACCGAAAATTTGATATAATTATCGCATCACCTATCGAGGCCGATGTGATATCTCCTGTGATACGGCGAGCCAAGGATGCCGGGATTCCCACAATCATGTTCGACCGCAACATCAACGATAAATGCTACACGGCCTATTTGGGCGCCGACAACACTGTGTTGGGCCGCTCGGTGGGCGAATATATCGCAGCTCTGATGGGCGGACAAGGCGATGTGATTGAGCTGAAGGGTCTGCCCGGGTCGACTCCGGCAATCGAGCGCCACGAGGGATTTATGAATGCCCTGAGCCACTATCCCGACATCAAATTGCTGGGCTGGGGCGATGCCGATTGGACAGCCGAGCGCGGGGCCACTGTGGTGGATTCACTCCTCACTCTTTACCCCACCGCCAAGGCAATTTTTGCGCAGAACGATCGCATGGCCATTGCCGCCAGGCAGGTGGCTATCAACCACGGCCTGCCCAATATAATTATTGTAGGCATCGACGCAGTGGCCGAGGTTGGCATCAAGGCAGTGGCCGACGGTGTGATCAACGCCACATTCCTATACCCTACCGGCGGCAGCGAGCTCGTGGAGACAGCCTACAAGATTCTAAAGGGCGAGGCTTATCAACCAAATATAATACTGTCGTCGGTGCATCCTGTGGATAAGTCGAATGCCGAGATTTTGCTGTTGCTCTCCCACTCTATCGACAACGAAACGGAAAAAGTGGCATATCTGAAGGGTCAAGTGGATGAATTTACCGAGAAGCACAACGACCAGCAAGCACTGCTGTATTCATTCATTGTGATAATCGCGCTGTCGGCCGGCATCATCTTCATGCTGCTGCGCACTTTCTGGAGTCGCAAACAGCACCAACAGGAGCTCAGCGAACAGAATCAGCAACTAAAGATACAACGCGACGAGCTTCAGAAACTCAACGAGCAGCTCAAAGAGGCCACCCAGGCCAAATTAGTGTTTTTCACCAATGTGTCGCACGACCTGCGGACGCCGCTCACACTTATTTCCGAGCCGGTGTCGCAGCTTAAAGATGCCGACAATCTCGACGACCGCCAGCGAGTGATGATGCAACTGGCCGACAAGAATGTAAAGATCCTACAACGGCTTATAAATCAAATCTTAGACTTCCGCAAGTATGAGAATGGCAAATTGCAGCTTTCGCCGATGGAAGTGAATCTGCACGACTGCGTGCTGGAATGGGTGGATGCGTTCAAATTGCTCGCCCTGAAAAAGCATATACACCTTAACGTGGATGTGAAGAGTGCCGCCAACAACCACGTGGCCCTTGACCCCGAGAAAATGGAGCGCGTGCTGTTCAACCTGCTGTCAAATGCCTTTAAATACACCCCGGCCAACGGCACTATCACCGTAACGGTGGACATCGTTGACGGCGAAATCAAAATTGATGTAAGCGACACCGGCGAGGGTATGTCAGAGGCCGACGTAAATCGCATCTTCGAGCGATTCTATCAAGTGGACAAGGTGCGACCAAAGGGGTCGGGCATCGGCTTGGCGCTGGTCAAGGCTTTTGTGGAACTTCACGGGGGCAAAATCACTGTGAAAAGCGCCTTGGGACAAGGCTCCACATTCAGCGTGACAGTGCCGGTGGTGCATATCGACGACCAAATAGCGGTGGCCGAGGCCAATATCCACGACGATGTGGTGTCCGGTGAATTGGGCGACATCGAACCGGTAGAGGTGGAAATCGACGAGTCGGAGCCCTGCGTCCTCGTAATCGACGACACGGCCGACATTCGCACGATGATTCGCGGGCTGCTCTCCGACAAATACTGCGTAATCGAGGCCTCCAACGGCAAGCAAGGCATCAAAATGGCCACTAAATACATTCCCGACCTGATTATTTGCGACGTGATGATGCCAGAAATGGACGGTCTGGAATGTTGCAAAATCCTCAAAAACGAGGCTACTACCTCGCATATCCAAATCTTGCTGCTGACTGCATGCTCGCTCGATGAACAGCGCGTGGAAGGCTATGAAAGCGGCGCCGACGGCTATCTTTCCAAGCCGTTCAACTCCAAAGTGCTCTTGGCGCGAGTAAACTCGCTTATCGAGAATCGTAAGCGCATATCCGGCGCAGGCGAAGAACTTGCACTCCATACACTCGAACCACGACACGCACCACGCAAGCCCAAAAAACACACCGGCGATATAGACAACGAATTCTACAACCGATTCCTGGAAGTGGTACAAGCCGAAATGTCCAACTCGGATATTACCGTCGAAGACATTGGGGCGCGCCTAGGACTGAGTCGCGTGCAATTCTACCGCAAAATCAAGGCACTAACCAACTATTCGCCCAACGAATTGCTGCGCAACATCCGACTGAAGACAGCATATAAAATGCTCACAGCCACAGAAGATACGATTGCAGAAGTGGCATATCACGTAGGATTTGCCTCGCCATCATATTTCTCGAAATGTTTCAAGGAATATTTCGGCGAGCTCCCCGCCGACGTCCAGCGCCGCACCTCCAAAATCAGCACGAAATAGCCGAAGGCGTATATTAAATCCAAAATGTCAATGTGCGATTGCTACCGGTTGGATTCTCCGCGGTGGCC
>CAZRCU010000138.1:0-6828 GCA_964598685.1 uncultured Bacteroides sp. | reverse complement strand
ACAATTTGGCATATTAAATATAGTTAAAACGTAATCTTGCATCACGCATTATGAGTGTCAAATTCACCATCCTTAAAATAGCAGTTTTTGCAAACTCACGCAAATATTTTTGCGTGAGTTGCGCTGTTTTGACTGAAAATGGCTCGTTTTGGGTAAACTCACGCAAAAAAAATTGCGTGAGTTTAAAAAATAGCTTGCATTGAAATTGTAAAACGCATTAAATTGCCAATTATTTGGAATATGAAGTTTCAAATGTTAACTTTGCATATAATCTATATGTTAGCTAACTAATTATAATCTATAACCATATAATATACGTATGAAGCGAATGTTCATTTTTAATCAAAATCGCCATGTGTTGGCGGCGGTGGCGCTTATGTTGGCTGCTGCCGTGGCTGCTCAAGATGATGAGCCAACTGCCCTGGCCGGCGACTACGACTTTTTGGCTGTGAAAAATATGGAGGTGACAACCAGCTCGTCGCTCAACCTTAATTGTGAAGTGGATGATTGGACAGGTGAAGGCCTTTATGTAGGAGTGCAGCGTTGTGGTTTTTTCCTCTATAGCTGTAAAGATATTCCCAAGGATTTCGTTGTGCCCGACTCGCCTTACTACTTTTATTCAATTGAAGATGGCTATGGCGACACGGTGTATAGCGATAAAGATGATATGAGCGGCGATTTTAAGAGCATGAAATATGTGAAGGCGTTTTCTACCAACAAGCAAAAGCAAATGTCGGTGAACCGCGGCGGACGATACAAGGTGCATGTCGCTATTGCTCCGGATCTTTATGAATATACAAGTGAAGTGGATATTCGTGACGAGGCTTGTGCACGTGTGACCAATACGACGGCCAAAGTGGGCAATTTGCTGTGTCCTCAATTGCGCATTACAAGCGGCTATCCCTATGATGCCGACGCTCTGTCAGGCGAAAAATCGCTCGAATGGTCGGTTAGTCCTGATGGTAGACCTGATGATATATTGCTTAAAGAGTCGGAAACTTTCAAATTCGACACATCCAAACCATTGCTTGCAGCCGTGGACACTTTGGACCTTCCAATCGAGGGGTTGGAGCCCGGCAAATACATTTATACGGTGAAATCGGATTTTGCTCCGGCTTGCCGCACGTTTGAGGCTGTGGTTTCCGATACATTGCGCGCAGAAATTTCATTTGATAAGGAGCTATACAAGCTTGGCACCGACGCCGAAGCTAAATTAAAAATCGGCATGAATTTCGGCTATCCTTATATTGCGAAAGATGAGACTACCGGAGTGCCGACGATTGTGGTGTCGACAACCCTTCTTGAGGAATCTGTCGCCACAACATTTAGCGATGCTGCCTGGGCTGAAGCTCCACTGAATTATACGGCCGAGCTGTCTGTGGCTCTTGATAAAATCACAGAGGACACCATTGCACAATATGGCGGAACTGTGCCGTTCAACCTGACGGTCTCATTCAACGGCGAGACGCAATATACAACCACACTTGAGCTGAAGATTGATGGTAGTGAAGGTGTCGGCAGCATTGTAAATGACGATCAATCTCATTCGACGGAATATTATAACACGATGGGTGTGAAGGTAGACGGATCGTATCGCGGCGTGGTAATCACCGGCGACGGACGCAAGTTGATTAAATAAATTGCATATATATAACGCGAAACAGACCTCGAAATTGAGGTCTGTTTTTTGTAGCGAATCAGGGAATCGAACCCTGGTCTCCACCGTGAGAGGGTGGCGTGCTAGGCCACTACACTAAATCGCCATTTGCACCGCAAAGTTACTACGCTTTATCATGCTATGCAAGCATTTGCGGCGGAAAAATCTTTAAAAAATGTGAATCCAAAGTGTAAATCGCAGTGGATGTGTCATTTGGTGATAGCGATGCCATCGTCGCTAATTGTGATTTTACCCTCTTTGTAGAGCTGGCCGATAGCTTTTTTGAAATCTTTTTTGCTGCATTGGAATTTGCTGCGGATTTCGTCGGGCGAGGAATGGTCGCCCATAGCAAGGCTGCCACCGGCGTGGATGGCTGCGTCTAAGATGCGGTGGGCCAGGGCGCCTACGCGACGAGGCGCTTTGTCTGACAGTGTTAAGTCGATTTTGCCATCCGGGCGAATTGCTTTTACGTAGGCTGTGACAGTCTGCTCGATTTCGAGCGGTTGGAAAATCTCGTTGTCGTAAATCATGCCGCGGTGGAGATTGTCGACAATCACCTTGTAGCCGATAGGGGTGTGCTCCATTACCAATGCGGTGACGGCTGCGCCGGTGGCGTAGTCGGGGATAACATTCCCCAGGAATCTATCGAGCTTGGCCGAGGCGGTGACGCGCTTTGTGGCATCGTCGAGATATACATACACGGGATAGATGCCGCCTCTCTGCATTTTGCTTTTTTGCTCGGAGAAGGGCACCAGTAGATTTTTCGGCAGTCCCCAGTCGAGGAAAGCTCCGATTGCGTTGACGTCGCGCACTTGCAGAAATGCAAATTCTCCCACAACGGCAAATGGGGTCTCGGTGGTGGCAATCAGTCTATCTTCCGAGTCGGTGTAGACAAACACTTCAATCTCGTCGCCGATTTGAGTGTCCTCGGGCACGTAGCGTGAGGGGATAAGAATTTCGCGGTCGTCGTCGGTGGCCAAATATAGGCCGAAATCCACTTTTCGCGCCACGCGCAGTGTGTTATAATTTCCTATTTTCAACATATACTATTTGAATCTCTGTGCAAAATAAGCAATTTTGGCCGAGACTTGGCCTATAAACGCCTCAAAAAATGCTATCTTTGCAAAAACTTTTAGCACTTTCTAAAAATGATAGGTCAAGAGCTCCCCGAAAAGTATTTCTCGACGCTCACCGAGCAGCAGCGTGGGCAATTTGCCATGATGGGCCAATTGTATCCTGAGTGGAATGAAAAAATCAATGTGATATCGCGCAAAGATATAGATAATCTCTATGTCAATCATATATTGCACTCGCTCACGATTGCGCGCTTTCTCGGAGATATAGCCGCCGACACCACATTTATGGACCTTGGAACGGGTGGCGGATTCCCCGGTTTGCCCTTGGCAGTGATGTATCCGCAGGCTCATTTTCATCTTATCGACCGTATAGGCAAGAAATTGCGCGTGGCCGAGGATATTGCCAACAAGCTCGGCCTTAAGAATGTGACATTCCAGCATGGTGATGTGGGCGAGTGTCATGATAAATTCGACTATGTGGTGAGCCGCGCCGTGATGCCGCTCGACAAGCTTGTGAAGCTGGTGCGCCGCAATATTGCATCGGCCCATCGCAGTGAAAATCGCTATGACAATGGCTTGATTTGCCTGAAGGGTGGCGACCTCTCGGTGGAAAGCGAAGAGGTGACACTGCCCGTAGTGGAATTTATGGTGAACGAATTTTTCGACGAACCGTTTTTCGATACAAAAAAATTGGTCTATGTGCCAATGATTCGCAAATAGCCCTATGTTAAGTATCAAACAATTTGAGTTTAACCCGTTTGGGGAGTGTGCCTATGTGGTGAGCGATGATACCACCGGCGAAGCGATTGTGGTGGACCCCGGAATGATGACGCCTGCCGAGCAGCGCCGCTTTGATAATTATATTACCGAGAAGCAGCTGAAATTGACAGCTATTGTCAACACGCATCTCCACCTGGATCATTGCTTTGGCGACAATTATGTGCGCAATCGCTATGATGTGCAGATTATGGCAAGCGCCGACGACGCTTTTTTAGGCGCGAGCGTGGGCGAGCAATGTCTGCGATTCGGCATGTATGTGGAGGGCTCCGATCTTACGATAGACCATACGCTTGCGGAAGGCGACCACGTGGCTGTAGGCAGCGAGACGCTTGAGGTGTTGGCGGTGCCGGGCCATTCGCCCGGAGGGCTTGCTTTTTATAGCGCCACAGGTGGTTTTGTATTCGTGGGTGATTCGCTGTTTCGAGGTGCGATTGGACGCACTGATCTTGCCGGCGGTGATTACGACACGCTTGTAGATAGCGTAAAATCCAAATTATTTACGTTGCCCGACGACACTCTTGTGCTGCCCGGGCATGGGCCTGCCACTAAGATTTCGATGGAGAAAGCCTCAAACCCCTATTTGAGGTAGACGATTATTCTGCGGCGTGATTGTCGAAGCCCAATGGGTCGTAGGTGGCCCAGTCGGTGGGCTTCTTTGAGCGTGCGCGTTTCAATACATCGTTGAGAAACGACACCATGCCATATTTTTCGATGGCTGAGCCGGGTATCATGTCGTTGGACGACAATAGGTCGATCATATTTTTGCCGGCTTCCACGGCGTCGTCGATGTTGCCCATGCGCAATAGCGACATGATAAAAAGGGCAAAGCACTTGTAGAGATTTTCGATGCGGCGCATTGTGCCGGTTTCGTCGGCATTCATAAACATGTTGACGGCCACGTCGTAGTGCTTCATGTCGTAGAGCACTCGCATTAGCAGAAAATCATGGCCGAGCGGATGACCGGCCTTTTGCTGATACACTTGGAAGATTGTGGCAACTGCCTCGGCGCGACCTTCGGCATAGGCCACGTCGGCCAGATTTTTCCAGTCGTCGCTGTTTTGCCCCATGCCATAGCTGTAAAATTTGTTGAGCACGGTCTCGAGGTCGGGATAGTCGTGCACGATGGCTTTCGCGATGATTGGGCACGAATCGGGGCAGTTTGGCATCACTTGAGCCAGAATCGAGGCGATGTGGCTGTCGTCGTTGTGCTCTTCGGCATAAATGATGGCGCTGAGGGCTACCTCGGCGTCGGCTGGGTTGATTGCCAGCAGGCTGTCGAAGGTTTCGTTGAATGTGGCTACGTCGTCGTTGCTGATGGTGTGGAGCTTCGCTTTGAGGGCCTCGTAGTGCTTGGGATTGATTGCCAGGGCATATTCGATGTCTTGCTTGGCCTCGTCTAATTGTTCGTTGGTGATATGCACCGAGGCCAGCATGGTCCAGTAATCGGCGTTGTAGGGCTCTTGATTGGTGAGCTCTTCAAGGGCGTGGATGGCGATGTCGGGGCGGGGGCTCATTTCGGCGATAACGGCCACTTCATAGTAGAGAGTGGGCAGGTAGCTCACTTTAGATTTTATCAAATCAAGGTGATCGAAAATCCAATTGTCGAGTTGGCGGTCGTGAAGGATTCTGATGAATTGAATCACGTCTTCGTCTTCGTCGAGGTTGTAGTTGTTGAGGAATTTTTCGATTTGAGTGATAAATTCGTCGTCGGGCACTTTAAGCACAGATAGGCGTAGGAGCTCGCCCATTGTGCCGGGGATGTCGTCGTGGTCGGCCACGAAGTTGTCGTAGATTTCAAAGGTGAAATCTTGATAGAAGATAGCTCGGCGTTCCAGCAGCTTTTGGCTGTCGGGATAGAGTCGAGCGCCAAGGAACAGGACTTCGGCGCGGATATAGTCGTCGTAGGTGTCGGTGGCGCTGTCAAAGATTGCGATTAGTTCGTCTTCTGAGTAGAAGCGTTCTGCCAGAGGGCGTTTGAGCTCTTGGCGGAATCGTTCGCGAAGTTCGTCGCGTGAGTTATCTGAATTGTATTCGTTCACTTGATTTGGTGGTCTTGTGTAAAAACTATATGGGAATGACGATTCAGGTCATCCCCATATAGTTTAAAAGCAGTGATGTTAGTTTTGTTTCTGAGTTTTCTCCCAGGTGTCGCGCAGACCGATAGTGCGGTTGAACACGAGGTGGTCGGCTGTGGAGTCGTAGTCGGGGGTGAAGTAGCCAATGCGTTGGAATTGGAACTTGGTGCCTTTGTCGGCGTGTTGAGCTACGAAGGGTTCCACTTTGATTTGCTTCACTGTGAGTGAATTGGGGTTGAGCATATCGCGGAAGTCGCGGTCGGGCTCGGCGGCGGGATTTTCTACATCGAAGAGGCGGTCGTAGAGACGAGCTTCAGCGTCGATGGCGTGTTCGGCAGAAACCCAGTGGAGGGTGCCTTTTACCTTGCGGTTGGCGCCGGGCATGCCGCTGAGGGTTTCGGGGTCGTAGGTGCAGTGGATTTCGGTGATGTTGCCTTCGGCATCTTTCACCACGTCGTCGCACTTGATGATGTAGGCACCTTTGAGGCGAACTTCAGCGCCAGGGGCGAGGCGGAAGAATTTCTTGGGGGGATTTTCCATGAAGTCTTCGCGTTCGATATAGATGGTGCGAGAGAATGGCATTTCGTGTACGCCGCTGCCTTCTTGCTCGGGGTTGTTTTCCATTACTACGGTTTCAACCTTGCCTTCGGGATAGTTGGTAAGCACGAGCTTCATGGGGTTGATAACGCCCATGACGCGTGTGGCGATGCGGTTGAGGTCTTCGCGTACGGCGTGTTCGAGCAGGCTTACAGAGTTGAGGGCTTCATATTTGGTGTAGCCGATGGTGTCGATGAAGTTGCGGATTGATTCGGGGGTGTAGCCGCGGCGGCGCATACCCGAGATGGTTGGCATGCGGGGGTCGTCCCAACCTGCCACGAGGCCTTCCTTGACCAGTGTGAGCAGTTTGCGCTTGCTCATCACGGTGTAGGTGAGGTTGAGGCGGTTGAATTCAATCTGGCGAGGGCAATAAGTCTCGTCGGCGAGTTCTTTTACGAAATATTCGTAGAGGGGACGGTGAGGCACAAATTCGAGGGTGCAGATCGAGTGGGTGACGCCTTCGAAATAGTCGCTTTGGCCGTGGGCAAAGTCGTACATGGGATATACTTTCCATGTAGTGCCGGTGCGGTGGTGCGGGTGCTTGATGATGCGATACATGATAGGATCGCGGAAGTGCATATTGCTCGAAGCCATGTCGATTTTAGCACGAAGCACGCGAGAGCCCTCTTCGAATTCGCCTTGG
>CAZRCU010000137.1:0-6901 GCA_964598685.1 uncultured Bacteroides sp. | reverse complement strand
TAAAGCAACCTTAAAAATTAAAGATGGCACCTATTATTACTATATATTAGGATCCAATGATAGTGATACACCCATAACAATGTTTTTCCCATCGTCCATAATCTCAGCATCGAACGATGGGCAAAAATATCATTTTAAAGGGTATCCGTGCTATTACAATGCATCAAAGAATTATATCAGCGTAGTCGTTGTAGAAGTTGCAGGGTTTTACTAATAAAACAAAATATGGATATAGTTGAATCTTTTAAGAAGAAACACCGAGGTTGCACTTTCAACTGACAATGCACAATATTCCAAAGGCAAAATGGTGCCTATAATTGAAGAAGGTTGGGCCGACTAAAACGACACCACAACCCTTCTTATTAATGTTTAGTTCCGATAGCAGGGAGGCATACACCAGTACCGAGGGCCCTACATTCGACGTGGGCAACGTCGGATTCCAATTCAACCAATAACGATGTTGCGCTAGTTGTTATATAGCTGATTATAAAGTATTTGATTTAGGATACACCATGATGCATTTCTACTGGCGGTGGATGTGTTCACGGACCCCACGTGTGCAACGTTTCCGACGTTTTCCGTAAATTCGCACTTGCTTGTTTAATCTGCCTAATATTAAAAAATCTTATAAGTGTGAGATTTAGCGAGAAATTAGTTAAATTTGCGATGTGAGCTGTTGCTCGAACTATTTTTATAATATCGTCTATAAATTCAATATTATGAGCGGCATAGACTACATGAATAATTTTCTTGATAAAGACAAGGAATTACCGCACGACAAGGCTCTATATTGCAAAGTGATGGCCGATGGGCCTTACAATGGATTTATGGAGAGCGAAAAGTTGGGCGAAGACATGCAGGTGATAAATGAGCGCTTTGGCCGCTTTTGGAAGCCTCGATATTTGCTCAACCATGCCACAAAATGTGCTTATGAATTTATAAATTCGATGTGCATTTTGCAACATGTCACAGATGATGATATTGATTGGAATAGTTTGAATAATTTACCTGCATCGGCAATGGCGCGTGCTCGCCAACATAATGCTCGTTTTCCATCGTTTATTTCAAAGTTTAATAATGGTGTTGCCTCGGTAACATGGCAGCTTAATCCTGACGGGCGATATTATATGGACGAAGATGGCTATGGCATGACCGATGATGAAGAAATCAATATTTATGGCGTGATTGACACACGTTGTCGTGTGATTGTGAAGTTTTGTGCTATAAAGTCGTTTGACGATTTACAACGCATGAAAGATATGGCCATTGAATTGCTAAAATAATTCGTTATTAATGAGAAGAAAATCAGCGAAATCGAAATCGACGTTACCTCAATTAAGTAATGTCGTTTGCCCCGGTAATATGTCTCTTGAGGATTGGCAACGCAAGCTTAGAGTGCGCGAGGCCATAAAAAGCCCAATGTGGGTTGAAAAATCTGACGAAGAATTATCCGATGGAGTGTTTACTGTCAATAGCCATTCGAGAAAATACAAGGTCGTATTTTATTCCGCTGATAGTCCCTGGAATTTTTGCAGTTGCATGGACTTCAAGACAAATGGATTGGGTACATGCAAGCATCTTGAGGCGGTGAAGCAACATTTGGCTAAGCAAAACATCTCCTCATTTCCATTACCTGAATATAGCTCGATATATCTATCTTATAATCCTACTCGATGCGTAAAGATTAGAATTGGACAAACTAATCATGACGCCATGGCTAATGCTGCCGCCAAATATTTTAAGCGTAATTGCAGCATAAGGGCTGAGAAAATTTGCTCTATCGAAGTTTTTCTGGCACAAGCCAAAGCTATAGATCCCGACTTTAGAATTTATCCTGACGCGATGGATTATATAATTCAAATCAGGGAGCAAGCGGCTCGCGAAAATGTGCTGAAGCGCTACGACGACAAGGCCATTAATTCATTGCTGAAAGTGCCGCTATATGAATATCAGCGAGAGGGCGTGAGATTTGCATTCCTTAGAGGGAAATCTATTATAGCCGATGAGATGGGCCTTGGCAAAACCATTCAAGCTATTGCAACGGCTGAAATGCTGCGCAAAGAGGGCTTTGTCGGTTCGGTGCTGATTTTGTGTCCAACGTCGCTCAAATACCAATGGAAAAAGGAGATTGAGCGATTCACCGATGCTACTGCGTTAGTGGTAGAGGGCGACCACATTGTGCGCACTCGCGCTTATCAAAACGAACAGTTCACATACAAAATTGTGTCGTATCACTCTGTCGCAAACGATATCAAAGTGTATAAATCAATGGACTGCGACATGATTATAATGGATGAGGTGCAACGTTTGAAAAATTGGGATACTCAAATTTCCAAAGCTGCGCGCCGAATCAACACCAATTATGCCGTAGTGTTGTCCGGGACTCCGTTGGAAAACAAGCTTGAAGAGCTATATTCAGTGATGCAGTTTGTCGACCAATATTGTCTTGGCCCATATTATCGCTTTAGGCAAGAATCAATCGTTACTGACGGCAACACCGAAAAGGTTGTAGGATATAGAAACCTTAATAAAATAGGCGAACAAATCTCTACCGCGTTAATACGTCGCACCAAAAAGCAGGTGTCATTGCAAATGCCTGAGCGCACGGATAAAATTCTGTACGTCGATATGACCGACCAGCAGCGAGAACTTCATAATGAATCACAATGCACCGTAGCTCAGCTAATCCACAAGTGGCGTCGCAATCATTTTCTATCCGAAAAAGACAGAAATCGGTTGCTGCTCAATCTGAATATAATGCGAATGGTGTGTGATAGCACGTTTATCATCGACCAAAGCACTAATTATCAGACAAAGATTGATGAGGCAATAGATATTATAACGGCGGCAACAGAGTCGGAAGATTGCAAAATCGTGGTTTTTAGCCAATGGGAGCGCATGGCTCGCTTACTCACGATAAGATTGGACGAGCTTGGCATTGAATATGAATTTTTGCATGGTGGTGTCCCATCTAAAAAGCGCAAAGATTTGATGGATAATTTTATGGAAAATCCACAGTCGCGTGTCTTTATTTCTACTGATGCCGGCGCTACAGGACTAAACTTGCAAGCGGCGTCGCTATTAATCAACCTCGACTTGCCATGGAATCCGGCCGTGCTTGAGCAGCGTATTGCTCGCATATATCGTATCGGACAGAAACGAAACGTTCAGATTATAAATATGGTGGCTCGCGATACAATCGAAGAGCGAATGCTGCTGACATTGAATTTCAAATCTGAATTATTTGCCGGCATTTTGGATGCCGGTGAGGATACGGTCTTCCTGGAGAATAGCAAGTTCGACAAAATTATCAACACTTTTGCCGAAGTTATCGAGCCGGAGGCCGAAGCCGAAACTGACACGGATACGGGCGCTGATTCCGAACCGCAGCCACATCCCGAGGAGTCAGCGAAACCGACTGATGCATCTACAAGCAGCAACGATTCTGAGAGCTCTGCCAAAGAGCAGCCGGCAAAGCATGCTCAACCGGCATCTCAACCAAATGCGCCGGCCACCGCAGACAGCCATCGACACTCAGCCACAAAATCATCTGAAGCTAATGATGTTATCAATCAGGGTCTAAGCTTCTTCAAAGGTCTGTCAGACATTCTGTCCGACGAGAATAAGACAAAAGAATTAGTTAACACCATTGTCAGAACCGATAAGAATACCGGTGAAACGGCGATCCATATCCCGGTGACTGACAAGGAGACAGTGCAAAAAGTGTTCTCGACCCTATCAAAACTTTTCGCCCAATAGAGGCCGTGGTGCTGTGTCAAAGGATTTTCATCGCAATGGCGGCACATGCTTCGGCATCTGCCAATGCATTGTGGTGATTCTGCATATTGTAGCCACAAGCAGCAGCCACGACATCGAGCTGATGACATTTTAAATCCATGCACTTGCGCGAAGCCACCAGCGTACAGTGAAATTTATAATTTGGATATTCCATGCCGTATTCAGCAAAGGCAGCCTTTAAACAGCTCTCGTCAAAAGCCTTGTTGTGTGCCACCAATGGCAATCCGTCGATTAATCTATCCACATAGGCCCACACGTCGGGAAATTCAGGCTCACCGTCGGTGTCGTCGCGCGTAAGGCCATGCACTTTAGTGTTCCAAAAATTATAATAGTTGGGCGACGGCTGTATCAGGCTGTAGAATTTATCCACTATCTCGCCATTGCGAACGATTACTACGCCAACGCTGCACACACTCGAGCGTTGCCTGTTTGCTGTCTCAAAATCTATTGCTGCGAAATCAGTCATTATAAATATTGATATTTTATCATTAATGTTTTCGAGCTCGCATGTACAAAATACATTCAAGCAATAACGACAATGCACATATCCACCAAAAACAGGTGCTATTTTTGCGAGCCGATTCAGTATAAAGATGTTCAACAATGTTTAGCTTACTCATGCGCGTAATAGCAATTTTTGATTCTGGTTTTCGAATGCAAAGGTAAAAACATTTTGCGAATTGTTTTTATAAAAAACGGTCAACCCGTCAGCGGTCGTGTGTGGATGCCCCTATTTTTTGTTTCGTTCGCTCCTAATTGTTAACTTTACATCGTAAAATTAGAACGTTCCTGTCTGTATGATCAATAGTAATCAGTGTGGCTTATCGGTGCGAGAAATTGTTGTGCTAACATTAGTATCATTTTTGTATATACTTTTAGTGCCGCTAGTTTCGTCACCACTAACAGTTTGCTATGCCGGTGATTATGCAATTTATCGCACTATCGGAGATGCTTGGGCGCATGGCGTAGTGCCATATCGCGACCTTTTTGATAGCAAAGGCCCGTTGCTGTTTTTCATACAGATGATTGGCTCACTGGTGGCTAGCGGAAAGATCGGGATATATATTGTTGAGTCGTTGTTTACGACATGGGCTCTTGTGTTGCTCGTAAAAATAGGGAAGGCTATAACCACAAACGATGGCATACGAATAGCTCTCTCACTCGCTGCGACTCTGTTCATGTTTATCTACACGATAGAGTATGGCAATACAAATGAGCAATATTCGTTGCCGTTTGTCCTATATCCTCTTTATGTAGCAACACGATATTTTTTCAGCCGTTATAAAATCACATTTAATCAGGTGCTGTTGAGCGGCGTGTGCTTTGGTTGCGTGTCGCTGATACGCCTAAACAATACAGCTATTATTGCAGGGGTGTGCGTGGCGATATTCTGCGAGTATGCACACTTGCGCCAATATAAAACTTTGCTGAAAATATCTGCTGTGTTTATTGGCGGGGCGCTTTGGGCCTGGTTGCCGTTCGTGATTTATTTTGCAGCACATTCAGCGCTCTACGATATGATTTACGCCTCCATTCTCTACAATCTGAAATACAAGGCAGCGTGGGGCGAAACACGGTATCTTTTAAATCTACTGCGTTTGCTGTCCTGCCTTTTGCTGCCTGTGTTATCGTTGATTTATGATCGTGATAATCACAGTAGAGTGTCGTTGTTGTGCATTCCGGTGTCGGTTATTACATTTCTCACGTTTATTTCCGGAGCCGGATATGCCCACTATTACACGATGCAGCTACCGATACTATTCTTATGTGCTATGATATTATCGTTGCGCAGCCGATCACTTCATATCGTGTCGATTTTGCTGATATGCACACCGATGGTATATTATATCTATAAGCGTGAGTGTCTCAACTATAGCATAAAATCTAAAACTTTTAGCCGGCAAGAATCATTCTATAATGAATATAAAAACCCTTTTGAATCACCGGATACCCTTAGACATGTAATTTTCAGTTTGATACCTGAAGCCGATCGCGATAGCATTTACGTTAACAACAATATGATGTATTGCGAATTGTTTATCGGCACCAATCATTGTCCCGTGGGCAAATATTTCTTTCTGCAATCCGGCATTGCCACTGTTGATGAGGCAGCACGTCGCGACATCATTGCCCACTTTTGTGCTGCCGAGCCTAAGTGGATTATCTCTGACATAGAGATCGACCATCAATACAGTTTAATCTCTTTAGCCGTGGACAATTATCGTCTGGTACGAACCATCACATCTCCCAACTCCGGCGATATTGCCTACATCTATCAACGCCGATAGTGCAACGTCTTATTGACAGATGCAGGCGGAGGGGTTGGCGCCTCCGTCTGCATCTGCTGTTCAGCATATATACAGAGGATCAAATCTTCTGTATATAGATGTACTTGGGATAGCAGCCAAGCACACATAGCGTGACAGGACAAATCCAGATTTTATTCATCCGGAAGCCTTCAAACGACGTCGCGTCGTAGTGGGAACCACCCAAAAGGGATTTATCTATCTGTCGAAGTTCGGTGTGGCCTTCGACAGTGAGTTGCTCTTGAGAGGGCACCACGTGGATGGTGACTTTGTGCTGCTTCTCTGTGTCGAGAAAAGAGAGCAAATCGTCGGCACCGGCCACCATTTCAAGGTTGGCACGGTCGCCGTCCCAAGGCATGTCGATATACCAACGGTCGTCGGGGTCCTGTACAAAGGTGAGGGTGTACTCACCTTTGCTGTTTGCGAAGATACCGCTAATAAAGTGGTGGATTGCGCGGAAGTTGTTGATGAAATCAGTCATAATTCAAAAGATTTAAATTGTTATACAAGTTTCGTTTTGACGCTACAAAGTTATAATTAGCCGAAACCAAATAAAAGCGTAAATAATTCCGACAAAATTTACGTTAATATATATCACAGATTATCAGCACAATAGCTCCAACAACAAAGCCGCCAGGTTTATAACAGAAATTCCGATAGGAAAATAAGTTTGGAGAATATGCCTCGTGCAATTGGATATAAAATATCACCTTCAATATGTCCAAAGTAGCCAAATTATTTTTAACTTTCCATCTTTGGCAGGGGCCCCGCCATATACGCAGATACACAGCGAGTTA
>CAZRCU010000136.1:0-6902 GCA_964598685.1 uncultured Bacteroides sp. | reverse complement strand
TAAGTGCGTAAAAAAAGGATGCACGGGGGTGCATCCTTGGATATGATGTGGATAGGTGTGTTATTTTTGGCTTTCGGGGCGGAGGCTGCGGACGGTTTCGGCGGTGCGCCAAAGTTCGCTGTCGTGGAGTTGGCGAAGCTCTTCGTTGAGTTTTTCGCGATAGTCGGGAGCCGAGTTAGCGTCGATAGAGATTTGCGCTTCGTGGCCTGAACGCACGCTTTCGTAGAGGCGTTCCATCACAGGCTTGATAGCGTCGTGGAATGGTGTCATCCAATCAAGCGCGCCGCGCTGAGCGGTGGTAGAGCAGTTGGCATACATCCAGTCCATGCCTTTTGCAGCAAATAGCGGCATAAGGGATTGAGTGAGCTCTTCAACTGTTTCGTTAAATGCCTCCGAGGGGGTGTGGCCATGTTCGCGCAGAGTTTCGTATTGAGCCAGGAATAGACCTTGAATAGCGCCCATGAGTGCGCCACGTTCGCCGGTGAGGTCGCTGGTAGCTTCGCGAGCAAAGGTGGTTTCAAACAGATAGCCCGAACCGATGCCGATGCCTAGGGCCAAAGTGCGCTGCATTGCACGGCCGGTGTAGTCTTGCTCCACGGCAAACGATGCGTTGATGCCGCGGCCTTCGAGGAAGTGGCTGCGCACAGTGGCGCCGGAGCCCTTAGGTGCAACCATGATTACGTCGACATCTTTGGGAGGAACTACGCCGGTGCGGTCGGGCCAAGTGATTGCAAAGCCGTGAGAGAAGTAGAGGGCGTTGCCGGGTTGGAGCTGCTTTTTGATGGTAGGCCAGCACGAGAGCACGGCAGCATCAGAGAGCAGGCACATAATGATTGTGGCGCGTTGGCAAGCCTCTTCGATACCGAAAAGAGTCTCACCGGGCACCCATCCGTCGGCCACGGCCTTGTCGAATGTCTTGCCGGCACGTTGGCCTACGATTACGTTAAAACCATTGTCGCGCAGGTTGAGGCTTTGGCCCGGGCCTTGAACGCCATATCCGATTACAGCGATAGTTTCGTTGGCCAAAACTTCGCGAGCTTGTTCGATTGTAAATTCATTGCGGGTGACTACATTTTCGTCGACGCCGCCAAAGTTAAAAATTGCCATGTCGATAATATTTTCGAGTTTTTATTATTCAGTGAATTTGATTGCGACACCCACCGATCGGCCGCCGCGAGGTGAGTTGATGTCGATTGCATAGGTGCTGCCGTCGGAGCGGGCCAATTGACCGGTAACCACTTGCACGGTGTCGCCATAGAGGCTTTCGTGGTCAAACACGATGTCGAAGCGCTGCACGGCATGGCTGTCGTGCCATTCGAGAGGGAATTGATTAAGTGCCAGCACGATGTAGCGAAGAGTGTTGACGTGACGATTGAAATCGAGGTCGCAATAATTAAATGTGTATTCAGCCGTGCGCGATGGCGCGTTGGCATCGACGGCCAGCGAGCGGATTTTGCTCACAGGGCATTTACGGTTGACAATAGGGAACGAATCGCGCTCAAGCTCGTTGAGGTCGGCCATTGTGCGCTTGTCCACGTCAATTGCCACCCACACCGAGCGGATAGCAGCAATCACATTGCCGTCGGCATCAGTCATTTCATAGCAGCGATCGCTGAAATATCTGTTGTAGCCTTCAATCCAGGTGGTGATGCTATAGGTGTCGTTGATTTCGGGATAGCGATAAATCTCAATGCTCAGCCTGGCCAGCACCCATCCAAGGCGGTGCTGAATGAGCGCTGAATAGCCAATGCCAAGGGCGTTGGCGTGTTTTGTGGCTATTTCAATGGCTCGCGCGGCAAACAGGGTGATGGGCATTCGACCCTCGGCATCAGTTTCGCCGGCGGTGAGAAACCATGAAAGGGTCATTGATTCAGGACGATTCATAGCTGTTGTATTTGGTTTTGACGCATTTTTTGTTCTTCGAGGAATTGCTCGACGGGCTCAACTGTGGATTTGGAGACACACACGCGGCCCGAGCGCACAAATTGGCGAATGTCGTAGCGGCGTAGGCAGTCGAATAGCGCCTCGGTCTCCCACGAGTGGCCGGTCTTTTCAATCACCACATAGTCGGGCGTAATTTCAAGGATACGAGCCGAGTGGCGACGGATAATGGCTTCTAATTCGCGCTCGGCCATAAGGCGTTCGGTGGGCACCTTGTAGAGGGCGATTTCTTGATACACGATGTCGTCGTCGGTGTAGAGGAAAGCCTTGATCACCTCGATGATTTTTTCAATTTGGCCCACGACCTTTTCCATTGTAGGGCGGTCGGCCCACGTGGTGATTGTGAGCTTGTGGATACCCGGCATCGACGATACACTGGCCGATACATCCTCGATGTTGAGGCAGCGGCGTGTGAATATGTTGGAAACGCGGTTGAGCAGTCCTACCGAGTTTTCGGAATATACGGTGAGAGTGAATAATTGCTGTTGCGGCTTAATCATGATTGTAAACTTTATCAGGAGACAACATAATGTAATCCACCGGTTTTCCCACGGGAGTCATCGGGAAAACCATATCAGTGGGGTCGATTGCCACGTTAAGCAAAAACGGCCCGGGGGTGTTGAACATCGTTTCTACAGCTTGTGCCAGGTCGTCGCGTGTGGGCACGTCGATGGCCGGAATGCCATATGCTGCGGCGATGGTTTTGAAGTCGGGGTTGAGCATCGGAGTCTGCGAGAATCGACCTCCGAAGAATAGTTGCTGCCATTGGCGCACGTTGCCCAAGAAATTATTGTTGAGCAATATCATCTTCACAGGCACGCCATATTGCATGATGGTGCCAAATTCCTGGATTGTCATTTGCAGACCGCCGTCGCCGCCAAAGTAGCACACTGTGCGGTCGGGGCAACCGATAGCCGCTCCGATTGCGGCCGGCAATCCAAATCCCATAGTGCCGAGGCCGCCTGATGTGATAAGGCTGCGCGGACGTGTGAAAGAGAAATATCTGGCGGTCATCATTTGATTTTGGCCCACGTCGGTCACGGCGATGGCTTGATGGTGGCTTGCTTGGCTCACCACGGCGGCCACCTCGCCCATGGTCATTGGCTCGGGCGATTGGCGATGCAGCTCGCGCTCTTTTACTTCGGCCTCTTCCACGTCGCTACATTCTTTAAAAAGAGCAATCCAGTCGGGGTGTTTGGCCTCGGCCACCTGTGGCAGCAGAGCCTCGAGCACGGCTTTTGCATCGCCGTGCACAGTGAGGTTTGCGGCCACGGTCTTGTTGAACTCCGAGGAGTCGATATCCACGTGGATAATCTGTGCCTGTGGCGCATAGACCTCGGTGATGCCTGTCACGCGGTCGTCGAAACGCATGCCGATGCCGATTATCAGGTCGGCGCGATTTGTGGCCACGTTTACGCCGATGCTGCCATGCATGCCGGCCATGCCCATAAATAGTGGATGCCGACTTGGCATTGCAGAGAGCCCCAGCAGAGTGGCTCCCACGGGAATTTCGGCCTTTTCGGCTAATTGGAGCAGCTGTGATTCGGCGCCGCTGAGGGTGATGCCCTGTCCGGCAAGGATCAGTGGACGCTTGGCCTCGTTGATCATCTTGGCCATTGCGCTCACTGATTGCTGATTAATATCAGGAGTGGGTACATAGCTGCGGATGAAATTCACCGGCTTAAATTTAAAATCGAGCAGGCCGATTTGAGCATCTTTTGAGATGTCGAGCACCACGGGCCCGGGGCGGCCGGTAGATGCAATGTAGAACGCCTTTGCCACGGCCTCTGGCACCTCTTCGGCGCAGCGCACTTGATAGGCCCACTTGGTGATTGGCTGGGCCACGGCCACGACGTCGGTTTCCTGAAAGGCATCGCTGCCCAGGTATCGGGCCCCTACCTGGCCGGTGATTACCACCAGCGGCGTAGAGTCCATCATGGCATCAACCAATCCGGTGACGCAGTTGGCGGCGCCGGGGCCCGATGTGACGATCACCACGCCGGTGCGACCGGTGGCGCGGGCATAGCCTTGAGCGGCATGAACGGCGCCTTGCTCGTGGCGCACAAGAATGTGATTCAGCCGGTCGGAATAGTCGTAAAGTGCATCATACACCGGCAGAATAGCTCCGCCGGGGTAGCCAAATACGGTGTCGACCTCCTCGGCCAATAGAGAGCGGAGCAAAGCTTCGGCACCGTTGATTCGTTCTGCTTGATTATTTTCGGTTATAGAATCTAACATTGTAAAATCGTTTTAAATTTCTCTCACGCCGCCTTTATCGGCCGAGGCGGCGTGCGCGGCATATGCGCGAAGAGCGCGGCTCACGCAGCGATTGCGATTGGGGGTGAATGCGTCGTTGCCACGCTGAATTTCGGCTTGGCGGCGAGCTGCCAATTCTTGGTCGGTGATGCGCAGATTGATTGTGCGAGCAGGGATGTCGATGTCGATTACATCGCCGGTCTTTACCAAGGCAATGTTGCCGCCGGCAGCGGCCTCGGGCGAAACGTGGCCAATCGACAATCCTGATGTGCCGCCTGAGAATCGGCCATCGGTGACAAGAGCGCACGCCTTGCCAAGTCCGCGCGATTTAAGATAAGATGTGGGGTAGAGCATTTCTTGCATGCCGGGGCCGCCCTTGGGGCCCTCGTAGGTGATCACCACCACATCGCCGGCCTGAACCTCGCCGCCAAGGATGGCGTCGACGGTGGCCTCTTGCGAAGAATACACGCGTGCCGTGCCACTGAATTTCCATATGGATTCGTCTACGCCGGCTGTCTTCACCACGCAGCCGTCTTGCGCTATATTGCCGCGGAGCACAGCCAAGCCGCCATCGGCCATGTATGCATTTTCGATAGAGCGGATGCAGCCGTTGGCGCGGTCGGTGTCGAGGTCGGCATAGAGCGACTTTTGACAGCCAAGCTCTGTGGTGATATGTCCGGCCGGAGCGCTGTGCCACAAATCGTTGGCTTCGGCGCAATATTCTTTTCCGCCGATAGCATAGCGGTCGATAGCTTGCCCGATTGAGAGCCTGTCCACTCGGATAGCCGAGGTGTCGATCAGTCCGCCCTTGGCCAGCTCGCCAAGGATTGTGATGATGCCGCCGGCACGGTTGACATCTTCCATGTGGAATCCCGAGTTGGGGGCTACCTTGCACAGCACTGGCGTGCGGCGCGACAAATAGTCGATGTCTTGCAGGGTGAAGTTGATGCCACCCTCGCGAGCCACGGCCAGCAAGTGGAGCACGGTGTTGGTGCTGCCGCCCATGGCAATGTCGAGAGTCATCGCATTCATCATGGCAGCTCGCGAAGCAATGGAGCGTGGCAGGACGCTCTCGTCGCCATCGCGATAGTAGGCATATGCATTTTTGATAATCAATTCGGCTGCCTTTTCAAACAGGTGGCGACGATTTGCGTGGGTCGCCATAATTGTGCCGTTGCCGGGCAGCGACATGCCCAGGGCCTCGGTGAGCGAGTTCATCGAGTTGGCGGTGAACATGCCCGAGCAGCAGCCGCAAGTGGGGCAGCCGCCACGTTCCAAGCGCTGTATGTGGGCATCGTCGACGCGTGTGTCGGCGCTTTCCACCATGATATCAACAAGGTCGACGGCCTTGCCGTCAACTTGTCCGGCTTCCATAGGCCCGCCGGACACGAATATAGTGGGGATATTAAGGCGCATGGCAGCCATAAGCATGCCGGGGGTCACCTTGTCGCAGTTGGAAATGCACACCATTGCATCGGCGCAGTGGGCATTCACCATGTATTCAACAGAATCGGCTATGATTTCGCGCGAGGGTAGGGAATAGAGCATACCATCGTGGCCCATCGCAATGCCATCATCGACAGCGATGGTGTTAAATTCGGCTGCAAAACATCCGGCAGCGCGTATGGCTTTCACAACTTCTTGGCCAATTTCGTGCAGATGCACGTGGCCCGGAACAAATTGAGTGAAAGAGTTGACAACAGCTATCACCGGACGGCCCATTTGGTCATCGGTCATTCCATTTGCACGCCACAAGGCACGAGCACCGGCCATTCGCCGGCCTGTAAGCGACTTTTCGCTTCGTAGTGGATTAGACATAATTAATCTGGACAAATAAAAGTACACAAAATTACAATCTTTAAGCCAAGAGCGCAAATAATTGCACAAATACTTTCATTTTGAGAAATTCTGTGTCGGAAATGCTAACTTTTCGGTCAAAAATTAATCCTTTTGAGCCAATCGCCACCGGATTAGCCCGAAATTTTTACGAGAACTTTTTTAATTCGATAAAAAAATGTATATTTGCAGTCGGAAAAAAGATGTTTTATTCCGACCAAAACATAGCTCTATAAAGCGATGAAAGAATCTGTAAATCAAAAGATAAGAAATACCATTAAGCGCGGAAAATATGGCGATATGTTTATGGCGTCTTCTTTTCCCAAATACAATGTGGAGTATGTGACAAAATTGCTCGCAATTTTTGAGAAAGAGGGCCTGATTACGCGCTTATCCAAGGGAATCTATGTGAAGGCTCGCAAGACTCCATTTGGTGTGCTGTATCCCTCGGCCGAGGATATTGTTGGCCAAATTGCACGGAGGGATCGGGCTAAAATTATCCCAACAGGTGCTGCGGCTGAAAATAAGCTTGGATTTTCTACACAGATTCCTATGAACACGTGCTTTATTACTTCGGGTACCCCTCGCCAATTGAAACTTGCTAATCGCACGATTTCACTGCGACATGGCGCTCCAAAAAATTTCGCGTTTAAAGGGAAACTGATGCCAGAGCTTGTGCAGGCTCTGCGAAGTATCGGAGAACGTAACATCACTGCGACTGACGAGGAACGAGTATCCTTTCTGCTGGGTCAGTACCCCGAAGACAACACTTTTGAACACGATTTGCTCTTAGCCCCTGTGTGGGTAAGAAATTTGATTATCCGCAACAAAGCTATTAAATGATTATGAGTAAATGGATTGAATTTCCC
>CAZRCU010000135.1:0-6922 GCA_964598685.1 uncultured Bacteroides sp. | reverse complement strand
TTGTAAATTGACGCGAATTAACACGAATTTAGGGGAGAGGTAAGAGGTAAAAGACTGCGGGCGTTTGCCAGTATGGATGTGTGTTAGGCAACGTGGATGGATGTATTGACGGGCATCACGTGGATGTGTATTTTGGTTATTATATTGATTTACAGCGTGTTGAGATTAGGATGCGCCATGGTGCATCCCTACTGGCGGTGGATACGCTTATGGTTATGTGTTTATTTACAGGGCGTTAAATTAGAATAGAAAATGCTTGATAAACGCCTCCAAAAAGAGGTTTACCAAGCACGAAATTATTTAATAATAATTATTTAATAATGTTTGTAACCGCACCATCTGTAAATATGACAACATATTCATTGCCATACATCCATTTTGTGCGGCTACCATTCGCACGATTTGACGTTGGTTTTCCCTTTAGCAGCATCACTTCAGATTGATTCATACCTTTCACCACTTGCCCGGCAATTATATCCTTCCAATGCGTGATAGATGGTGCGGCTTGAGATGTGACAGCCGTCAATAGTCTATTCACATAGTTGGAAATAGATACGGCACACTGCTCAATCAATTCCTTGTGGCGAGCATTCTTAAACGGCTTCATCTTCTCAATGGCAAGAGTTCTTGGGATTAAGCCTTTCTCTTTGTAGCCGATTGAAATATCAGTTACCAAAAAAGTAAGCATATCTTTAGTGGTCTGAACTGCGATAGTATAATTATATGTTGCAAGATGCTCTTCGTCAGGTGCAGAACGCACTACGCAAAAGCGCATATTCTCATAGTCGATCTTCTCAATTTCCTCAATTTCGGGATCCAAATTACCCAAAATCTCAAGCATCGAATTTACGAATATCGTCTCGCGAGAAGTGCGCGGCAAATCTATAAGATCCGAAATTTGCAACTTCCCATTATTATCCTCTACCGGACGGTATATCGTTACACCATCTATAGAGGCAGGCATTTCATTTATCCATTCAGATAAAGAGCCATTGTCATCAGCTCCTAATACAATAGGCGCTGACGACAATGTAACGAAAATTGCAATTAGTGTGTGTACTAATCTGTTCATCATTTTAGAATGAATAACCTACACGAAGCATCAAATTGCTTGAGTACACGCTATATTCGTCATAATAATAACGATAGGGGCATGCATTGATAAAGCCACGCTGGTAAGTGATGTCAAAGTTGAACTTTTTATACCATACACCTACGCCAATTTGCATGCCGGCATCAAGGCGTTGGAAATCGCCTAACAGACCATCACAGAGGTCATATTTATCTTCATAAGAATTAACAACTTCGCCATCTTCCTTTTCTGTCCACTTTGCTACGCCTGAACCGGCAAAGTCACAACTTACGAATGCACCAATATGTCCGTCCAACTTGATATCAGAATTGAGTGCATACTTGTAGCCAATGGTAAATGGTGAATACTTGGCATTCCACGTAGATATATGCTGCTTAGAAGATTCGGATTCTTCGTAGGATCCACGCTTCTCTGTATATTGAGACGAAGCAGAAGCGCCACGAGTGCCAAGGCCAAATTCCATGCCCCAATAAGCGCCTGAGCTGCCAAGTGGTTTATTAAATGCTATAGAGAGGTCCATACCTACACGTGAGCCAACCGAGTATGAGCCATCGCCATCATAACTGTTTTCATACTCTTTAGCCTTGCTCACACCTTCGCCGGCAGCGTTGTTAATAGATGCGCCGATGCGAAAGATCCATTCCATAGGAGCCTTAGCCTTTTCTCCGACAGTGCGAGAACGCACTACCTTCGCATTAGCGATGCTTGAGCCCACCAATGCTACTAATGCGATAACAATTAGTTTTTTCATGTTCTTTTGTTATTTTGTGATTACTTTTTTGTTGTTTTTGCTTCAGTCGACTTTGATGTATCGTTAAGTCGAATCGCTTCAGCCGACTTTGAAGTGTAGCTAACTCGAATCATTTCGTTCATGTTCACATCAAGAGGCAGTGGGCGGAAGTTGACATATTTAGCAGGATAGCCCGACACTTCAACCATGATGTAACGTTCATCATTTTCAACGATATACGAATCGTAGAGCGAGCCAATCATCAAGTCGGCATCCGATTCCATAGTGGCGCGATACAGTGCACGAGCCTTGGCGTTCTCAAGCTCGCCCTCCATAACTACACCGGGTTTGCTCAACTTGAAACGATACGGGCCATAGATTTCACGATCCTTAGAAAGCATCTGCATATCGGCGATCTGAGGATGGATGTAAACAACAGTGGCAGGCTCTTCGTCGCGAGCATAAGCTTCTTCGAATAGCTTATTCTCCTTGTCGTCTGCCGCGAAGCCGGATATGATAGTCCCGACCGCCAAGCATAAAGTGAATAGTTGTTTGTTCATGTTTTGAGTTGTATTTAGTTAATGATAGTTCTAAAGAATCTCAACTATTGCAAAACAATGACTCTGTTTGTTGTTTATAGATCAAGCTATTATAGACGAATTTTACAGACTTGTGTTTAACAAAAGTATCGAAAACAAAATTCTTTTTGACAAATGTACGACAAAAATTACCCCCCCCCAATTTTTTAACGTACATTAACCTATAAATACAAAATTAAGCGAAAATATCAAAATCATACACGCCAGACATAAAATCAAGAACCGATTTAGAAATAAATAATTTAAAATTTTGCCCGCGGTGTTGGGCGAATGATGGAATTTTTGTAACTTCGCGACATAATTTTTCCGAATGGAGAATACATACCGCATAATACTCCTGCACAGAGCGCCTAAGTCGACTAAATTTAGCCGATCGACCCACTCTCGCGCAGGTTTTTTCATTTCATAACACATTATATAATATGTCTACGCAGCTTCTAACACATTTTGCCAACTGGTTGAAAAGGATTGGAAGCCGCGCGCATCATTGTAATGTTACAGTCTGCTAACAAAATCAATTCCATAACTATAATCCAATAGACAATGTCAAGTTTGCGATTTAAAGTAGTAAAAGAGGCCTTCGACCGCAAGGCAGTCCACGTAAACATCCCCGTAGAACGCCCCGATACCTACTTTGGCGAAGCGGTATTCAACCGTAAAAAAATGTTTGAATATCTTCCTAAAGCCACCTACGATGCTCTAATAAGCGCTATAGAAGACAAAAAGCCCATCTCGCGCTCGCTTGCCGACAGCGTGGCCGAGGGCATGAAGCGCTGGGCTATCGACAATGGTGCTCGCCACTACACACACTGGTTTCACCCCCTCACCGACGGCACAGCCGAAAAGCACGATGCCTTTATCGAACATGACGGCGAAGGCGGTGTAGTAGAAGAATTTTCAGGCAAATTGCTGGTACAACAAGAGCCCGATGCATCATCCTTCCCTAATGGCGGTATTCGCAACACATTTGAAGCTCGCGGATATTCGGCTTGGGACATCTCTTCGCCCGCATTTATCCTGGATGGCACTCTATGTATCCCCACAATTTTCATCTCATATACAGGCGAGAGCCTCGACTACAAGACACCGCTGCTGCGTGCCCTCAACAGCCTTGACTGTTCTGCAACAAAGGTAGCAAAGTTCTTCGACCCCGAGGTTAAGCACGTAAAATCTTATCTCGGCTGGGAGCAAGAATATTTCTTGGTTGACGAAGCCTTATTCTCGGCTCGCCCCGACTTGGTGCTCACCGGCCGCACACTGATGGGCCATGAGAGCGCCAAAAACCAGCAACTTGAGGACCACTATTTTGGTGCGATTCCTTCGCGCGTAGAAGCGTTTATGCTCGACCTTGAAATTGAGGCTCACAAGCTGGGTATTCCGGTAAAGACTCGCCACAACGAAGTTGCGCCCAACCAATTTGAGCTTGCGCCTATCTACGAAGAAGCCAACCTGGCCAACGACCACAACTTGCTGGTGATGTCGCTGATGACCGAGGTGGCTCGCCGTCATAATTTCCGTGTTTTGCTCCACGAGAAACCGTTTGCAGGCATCAACGGCTCGGGCAAGCACAACAACTGGAGTCTTGGC
Organism: uncultured Bacteroides sp.; assembly: GCA_964598685.1. Lineage (GTDB taxonomy): Bacteria > Bacteroidota > Bacteroidia > Bacteroidales > Muribaculaceae > CAG-873. The sequence continues at coordinate 2,913 of CAZRCU010000135.1, read as the reverse complement.
ACCGACCGCGGCACAATGCTGTTTGCGCCCGGCAAGACAGCTCGCGGCAATCTCCAATTCTTGACATTTGTGGTGAACGCCATGGCCGCTGTGTATAAACACAACGCATTACTTAAGGCATCTATTATGAGTGCTACCAACTGCCACCGTCTTGGTGCCAACGAAGCGCCCCCTGCAATTATTTCAATCTTTGCCGGTGCCACATTGTCCAAGCTTCTTGAAATTGTGGAAAATGCCGATACCGACCAGCTGGCCAATATTTCCACTAAAGAGCGTGTGTCGCTCGGTCTGGCTCAGATTCCTGAAATTCTCCTTGACAACACCGACCGCAACCGCACATCGCCATTTGCATTCACCGGCAATCGTTTTGAATTCCGCGCCGTAGGCTCGTCGGCCAACTGTGCTTGCTCAATGATTGCACTTACAGCTGCCGTTGCCGACCAGCTGGAACAATTCTATGGTGCAGTGACTAAGGCAATGGAAAACGGCACATCAATGGACGACGCTATCATTGCCGAACTTGGCAAGCTTGTCAAAGAGTCAAAGGCAATCCACTTTGACGGCAACGGCTATTCAGAAGAATGGAAGGCCGAAGCAGCACGCCGCGGCCTCGACTGCGAGACATCGGCTCCCAAAATCTTTGATGCATATCTTTCGCAAGAATCAATTGATATGTTTGCTCGCACCGGAGTATTCTCCAAGGTAGAGCTTGAAGCCCGCAACGAGGTGAAATGGGAAATGTACACCAAAAAGGTTCAAATCGAAGCCCGCGTGTTGGGCGACCTTGCAGTGAACCATATCCTACCCGTTGCCACCCGTTATCAATCGTTGCTTGTCGACAATGTCGTGAAGCTCAAAGGCCTGTTCACCGAAAGCAAGGGCGAAAAGATTGTAGCACACGACCTCGACACCATCGAAACGATCTCTGAACACATGGAGGTAATCAAAGACAATGTCGCAAAAATGATCGACGCGCGCAAAGCCGCTAACAAGATTGAATGCGAGCGCGAAAAAGCTATCGCCTACCACGACAATGTTGTGCCCCCGATGGAAGAAATTCGTTATCACATTGATAAGCTCGAGCTTATGGTGGATAATGAAATGTGGCCTCTGCCAAAATATCGTGAACTTCTATTTATTCGTTAATGGAACCACTGAAACATGAGTGTGGCGTAGCCTTAATCAGACTGCGCCGCCCTCTAAGCTATTACAAGGAAAAATACGGCACCTACACCTATGCCCTTGACAAGCTCTATCTGCTGATGGAAAAGCAGCACAATAGAGGACAAGAGGCTGCCGGCGTGGGCGTAGTGAAACTTCATGCCCACCCGGGCCATGAATTGATTTTCCGCGAACGAGCTCTCGGCAAGGATGCAATCCCCACAATCTTTGACAAGATTGGCCAAGATATTCCGGCCAACATCAACAGCTTGGATGCCGTGGATGTTGACGAGTACACGCCCTATATCGGCGAATTGTACATGGGCCACTTGCGATACTCCACCACCGGCAAGAGTGGCATCAGCTATGCCCACCCGGTGCTACGTCGCAACAATTGGCGCTCGCGCTCGCTGATGCTGTGTGGCAATTTCAACATGACCAACGTGAGCCAAATGTTTGACCGCGTGGTGATGTCGGGCCAGCATCCTCGCATCTACTCCGACACAAACATAATTTTGGAGCAAGTGGGCTATGCACTCGACAAGGAGAATCACAACCTTTATCGCGAGCTTAGAGATACGCTCAACGACCCGGAGTTGGCGCTGACAATCGAAGACCGATTGGACATGGGCCGCGTACTGAAAAATGTGGTATCAGGCTGGGATGGTGGCTACGTGATGTGCGGTGCCACCGGCTCGGGCGACATGTTTGCAATGCGCGATCCTCACGGCATACGTCCGGCGTTCTACTACTATGATGATGAGATTGTAGTGGTGGCATCCGAGCGTCCTGTGATTCAGACAAGCTTTGATTTAAAAGCCGAGCAAGTGCACGAGCTTGGCTGTGGCGAGGCTATTGTTGTGAATAAAGCCGGCGATGTAAAGCTTGAGCAAATCCTTGAGCCGCTCGAAAATCGCAAATGCTCGTTTGAACGCATATATTTCTCGCGTGGCAGCGATGTAGATATTTACCGCGAACGCAAGGCCCTGGGCGCAGCGCTTGTGCAAAACATTCTGGAGATGGTGGATTATGATATCGACCACACCGTGTTTTCATTCATCCCAAACACTGCCGAAGTGGCATTCTTTGGAATGATGCAAGAGCTGGAACGTCGCCTAAGCGAATATAAATCACAGTATATTCAGAAGCTTGTTGCCGACGGCAACGTGTCGTCGGAAGCTATCGACAAGGTGATGGCGCGCAGAATCCGCATGGAGAAGATTGCCATTAAGGATGTGAAGATGCGCACATTTATCACCGAGGGAGCCTCGCGCGACGATATGGTGGCACATGTCTACGATGTGACATACGGCACCGTAGAGCCGAATGTAGACACCTTGGTGATTATCGACGACTCGATTGTGCGCGGCACCACTTTGCGACAATCAATTTTGCGTCAGCTCAACCGTCTTTCGCCCAAGCGCATTATTGTGGTGAGCTCATCGCCACAAGTGCGCTACCCCGACTATTACGGCATCGACATGTCGGCATTGGAGCAATTTATCGCATTCCACGCCGCTATCAAATTGCTGCAAGACACCGGACGAGAGCAAGTGATTCACGACACCTACTCGGCATGTGTGGCTCAGCGCGATATTAACGAGAGCCAACGTGTGAATTGCGTGAAAGCCATTTACGAGCCGTTCACCGACATTGAAGTGTCGACAAAAATTGCTGAAATGCTTGTCAATAACAGCAAACATCCGATTTCAGCAAAGGTTGACATTCTGTATCAAACCCTTGAAGGAATGC
>CAZRCU010000134.1:0-6924 GCA_964598685.1 uncultured Bacteroides sp. | reverse complement strand
TCGGCGATAAGCTTGTCGGCCACTTCTTGAGTGTCGCGGCGAGTGCGGCAAAAAATGATGCCGTAGATGTTTGGCGAATTGTCGGCCACACGCTTTAGCGCAAGGTATTTGTCGCGAGCGTTGACCATATAATATATGTGTCGCACATTCTTGGCACCTTCATTGCGAGTGCCAATCACGATTTCCTCGGGATTGTGCATGTATTTCTTGGCGATGCGGGCGGCCTCGGCCGGCATAGTGGCCGAGAACATCAGCATTTTGCGGTCGTCGGGCACATTAGCCAGGATGTCGTTGATTGAGTCGACAAAGCCCATGTTGAGCATTTCGTCGGCCTCGTCGAGCACCACGGTGTGCACATTGGCCAGCTTCACCACATTGCGGTTGATGAGGTCGATAAGCCGGCCCGGTGTGGCGATGATAATCTGCACGCCCTCGCGCAGCGCGCGAATTTGGCTTTCGATGCTCGAACCGCCATAGACGGGCAGCACCTTGAGATTATCGGTGTATTTTGAAAAGTCGGCAAGGTCGCCGGCTATTTGCAGGCAGAGCTCGCGTGTGGGAGATAAGATAAGGGCTTGGGGCGAGCGCAGGTCGGTGTCGACGCGCTGAATCACAGGTAGGCCAAAGGCGGCGGTTTTGCCGGTGCCGGTTTGTGCAAGGGCCACAAGGTCACTATCGCCGTTGAGCAGCGAGGGGATAACCTTTTCTTGCACCGGCATGGGCATCTCAAAGCCCATTTCGGCGATTCCGCGAAGTAGATCAGGGCGAACGCCCAATTCTTCAAAACTCGTCATTATTAATGTATATACTTAAATCAACTACAAAGATAACACCTAAAATTGCAATTAGCCCCACCGCGAGGCTAAAAAATGCTATCGGTGGGTGTTAATTCCATAAGGGGTGGCGGTGGTGTGATTTGCCATGGCATCGCGGAGCAGTGCGGCGTTGTCGGGCGAATCGAGCGGCAGACGCGCGTGGCAGCGGTGAACCACCAGCGCATAGCGGCTGGTCTTGATGATTTTTGTGCCAAAGTTGCTCAGGCGCACCTCCAAGTCGGTATCTTCGCCGGTGCCCGGGTCGAGATAGCGCTCGTCAAATCCGTTGACGGCCAGCAAATCCTCTTTAGCGATTGAAAAGTTGCAGCCGAGGATGCCGTGGTCGTCGAGCTTGCCCAGGGCGTGCCCGCCGACAAAGGGGTAGTGTATCGTGCGCAGCAACATTCGCATACAGCGTCGCTCGGGCTTGCGGCCATGGAGCAGTGTCAGCAGATAGTTGCGCAGCAGTTGCAGTCTGATATGGCTGAAAAGATTGTGGGGAAGAGCCTCGCAAGCCTCTAAATTGTCGCTAATTGTCTTGGTGATGTCCACTCTGCGGCCGGCCACCACGGTGTGAGGGCGGCGCAGCTGCAAATGGTCGGCCACAAATTTGTGGTGGGGGATGCAGTCGCCGTCGAGAAATATTATATAGTCAGAGGCTGCCGCCATCACGGCCTTGTTGAGCATGATGTTTTTCTGCCAGCCCCGGTCGTCGTGCCACAGGTGGCGAATCTGTCGGGTAGGGCACGATGCTATGTAGGCCTCTATTTTGTCGGTGGTGAATGTGTCTGAACCGTCGTCGGCGATGATAATTTCAAAATCCGGCTCGGTTTGCACGGCCAGCGCATCCAATATCAGATGCAACCATTCCCAATGATTATATACTGCGATAACGACTGATGCTTTCGGTGTAGACATAAAACAACTAAGACAAGATTATAAACCGTAGGCGGGCAACATTTCACCGCCAACTGTGCTACAAAGTTAGCAATTAATTCTAAAACGGCCATTTCCGCTCGGCCGGTTGGCACCGCCGTCGAGCTGTGATAGCGCCTCCTTAAGTGTTAATCTATGTGAAATATGGTCATTGTAAATAAATAATGTCTATATTTGGGGGAGATAAAACAACCGTTCTCACCTTAGTTTGAACTATTGAATACCTTAAAATCAGAAATTTCACAATTATTCAACCATTTAATAACTTAAATCTTTACCAGCATGAAAAAACTGCTAATTTCTGCCATGGTATTGATTGCGGGCATCACAGCCAATGCGCAATTGGTCGACGTAGCTTCGCTTCGCGAGGTTGCCGTTCCCCAAAATGCCATTGTCAACATCCCCGTGATCAGTCCTGACGGTAGCTTTGTAGTGTTCTCCACTGTGGAAAGCGACGGCCTGCAAAAGCTCGACCTCGCCACCGGTCAAATGGAGAAAATCACCAACGACATTGTTGGCTACAACGTCCAAATCACCGACGACAGCCGCAATGTGGTGTATCGCAACACTACTTTCAACAACAAGCATCTGCGCTACACCGGCCTGAAGAGTGTCAACTTGGCCACCGGTGCATCTACCGTGCTTGTGAAGCCTTCACGCAACCTTAATGCCGGCGCTTCGCTGACAGGCTCCACTGTCACCGCCGTCGAAAATGGCAAGGTGAAAGCTCGCAGCCTCGATGGCGCTGCCACTGTGAAAAATGCACCCGTCGTGTCGATTAATTATGGCCACCTCGACGTGACTGTAAACGGTCGCACCACTTCTATCGACCCGCAGGGCCGCGGCAGCTATCTATGGCCGGCGCTCAGCCCCGACGGCACCAAGGTCGTATATTATTTAGCTAATCGCGGTTGCTTTATCTGCAACATTGATGGCTCAAATCCTGTTAGCCTTGGCGTGATTCGCGCTGCTAAATGGCTCGATAATTCCACTATCGTTGGCATGCACGACGTTGATAACGGCGAATTTGTCACATCTTCGTCTCTTGTTGCTGCCAATATCGACGGCACCCGCCAAGTGCTCACCGACGACAGTGTTATGGCTATGTATCCCTCGGTCGATGCGCAAGGCAAGCAAATCGCTTTCGCCACCCCCGACGGCAAACTGTATATTTTAACCCTTAAATAATCCGCGCCATTATGAAAAAGATTTTTTTAGCCTCGGCTATGGCGCTGATGATTGGCGCCGGCGCTTCTGCCAAGACTGCCGACGAATTGCGTATCTATATTAACCCGGGTCACGGCTCTTGGACCGGCGACGACCGCCCATGCGTCACCGTTGGCCACCAGGAATATTCACGCGAAAACACTGATACTACCGACTTCTTTGAATCAAACACCGACCTTATTAAGGGCCTCTCTCTGCTGGAATACCTTCGCGCCGCCGGCCTGCAATATGATCCCACTCTGAATCAAACCGGCGACCTCACTCAAATCGGCGCCGCTCGCGATATGAGCAACAATATCGTGATGAGCCGTGTGAAAAACGGCCCCTACCACGATGACAACGGCACTGCCAACCAGTTTAAAAACGAAGGTCGCGAATCTGAAATTCCTGCCGATCTCCAGGCATTCAATCGCAGCCTTAGCGAAATCTGTGTCGAAGTGGACGCCAACAATTTTGATATGTTTATATCAATCCACTCCAACGCCCTCACCGACGGCACCACCACCAACTATCCTCTCTTCTTGTATCGTGGCTATGACGACGCAAGAGAGGCTGAAGGTGTGTCTGTTGACCAACAATCCACCTCGCGCACTATGGCTCAAGCTTGCTGGCCTTATGCCTTCGGCAATGAGCACATGCAGTGGACCAACTATTCACTCACCAGCACTAATATCCGCGGCGATGTCAACTTCTATGGCTCCGGCTCGATGAGCGCTCGCGGCTTCTACGGCTATCTGGGCGTCCTGAAACATGCTGTGCCCGGCTTCCTCGTTGAAGGATATTTCCACACATATCAGCCTGCTCGCCACCGCGCGATGAACTGGGATGTGGATTATATCGAAGGTATCAGCTACGGCCGCGGTATCGCCGACTACTTTGAACTTGCAAAGGAATCCACCGGTGATATTTATGGTATCGTCCGCGACAAGCACGAGAAATTCACTCATACCTACTACAAACCCAACCCCGTTACCGACGACGCTTTCATGCCCCTCAACGGTATCAAGGTATATCTGAAAAAAGACGGCGAAACCGTGGCTGAATACACCACCGACCAACAATACAACGGCGCATTTGTATTCAAACACGTTGCTCCCGGCAACTACACCATTGAATTTGAAAGCGAAAGCTACAAATCTATCGACCCCGTCGAAGTGACTGTCGCTGCCGCCACCACCACCTACACCAAGGCCAAGCTCGAAAATGTGGATTATGTTGCTCCCGCTGTGGTTTATGAAAACTATCCCGACGAACTTAATAATCCCGCTATCCTTGCTGCTTCGGAATACACTTTCCAACCCTCTTACTCCGACCAACCTATCGAAGAACTTGCCGGCAAGACTGTACGCCGCATGATTCTTAAGGACCAAAATGCTTATATCCTCGCCGTCGACGAGGCCAAAGCTCCCACACTGCTTGTAGTCGACACCAAGACACACACCGTGCTGGCCAACGTCTCTACTCAAGGTATGGAAGGCACCGAGCTCAACTGCTCTGATATCCAACTCACCTCCGACGGCGTGCTGCTGGCTTGCCCGAAAGAGCTCAACCACTTCAACGACGAGCAAGTGCAATCCGGCGAAACTCGCGGTTGCGAATGGATCTACAAGTGGGCCAACGACGACAACGGCCTGCCTACAGGTGATCCTATCGCTTGGATTTCAACCCAAGGCACAGGCAACTATTATCGCGCTTATGTAGGCGATACATTTGTCTACACCGGCACTGCCAACGAAGGCAAGCTCGGCATCTCTGCTCAAACAGCTTCCGGCACAAACATTCGCGTGCAAGTGCTCACAGTTGTCAATGGCATCCAAGCCGCATCCAGCTTCTACAAGCCTCTCCAAGGCTCGTCGGGCGGCTACTTCAGCCTTGACAAGCTCGGTGAAGACTATCGCTTCATCGTATCTCCGTTGGACGACGACCGCTACATGACCGTTGGCTCAGGCACTACAGTTGCTATGCCCGAATATGCTATCATGTGCGCAGCCGATTCTCAACCCTATGCCCTTCTGGCCGATGGCATCATGGATGTTGCCACACCGCGCGTTGGCTTCTTCAAATATGCAGGCCACAGCTTTATGGCATTCCCCGACATCACCGAGGGTAAAAACGTCGGCGTGAAACTTGCTGATATCACTGCCGGTATCGACAAAGCCAAGCTCGTTGGCACCGTCAACACTTCTCTTGAAGAAGCCGACCTCGCCAACATCGCTGCTGCCGGTGTCACCATCATCACTCGCAACGACTACGACGAGATCACCGATGGCAATATCGACCTCGTGCTGCTCCGTGGCAACGGCCTTATGAGCCGATTCACCACCACCGGCGTTGACCAGCCTCAAGGCCGCGCCGAATATGCTTATGATATCAATGTAGCAGGTGATATAATGTCGGGCAACTACACCGTCACATTCAAGGCTACAGGCGACGCTCCTCAAGCCGCTGTTATCCTCACCAATGTTGATAATGAAGAGGATACCGCTCGCTATGAAATCGGCGCTGTAGAGAAGGGCGACAACGAATACAACTTTAATGTTTCCGACCTCAAAGGCAGCAACTATAGCCTGGCTATAGAACTTGTAAGCAAGAGCATCGCTCGCGCAGCTCAATATGCATCCCGCAGCAATGGCCTCGTTAAACGTGGCGGCGTCGTTGTTATCACCGATCCCGAATTCGATTCATTTGGCTATATCACCACTGTCACCGGTGGCGCTAACGGCTTTGATGTATTCACCCCCGACGGCACTTATGTCGACACTTATTTCAAATCCGATAGCCGCTTCGATTCCGGCAACCAATCTTCACCCTTCCGTGGCGACCAACGCGATGGCAAGGCCGTATTCGCCGACTGGTCCGACAAGGGCGCAGGCTACTGGGTTCTCGATCCTAAGGATATGAGCCAAATGTCTCAGCTTGTATCCGGTACTAAGGACTCAAAGGGCTCGTACTACCTTACTCCCGATGATGCTACAACTATTATTGGCGGTGGTTCTTCTTGTGTTGCATTCCAAGGCACAGGCGAAAACACTCGCATGTATTCATTCCTCGAAGACTACCCTGCACCTAATACCACGGGTACATCAAATTGCATCTATCGCTATGATATCGGTAGCGCCGATCAAATCACTGCCGCTCCCGACAAGAAGTTTGATTCTTTCAATGGCGCCGGCCTTTGCGCTAACCAAAATATCGAAATCAAAGCTATCGAAGATGGCTTCTTTGTAGCGCAAATTCGTACTGCCGGTAATAATGCGGCCGGTACACCTTCGTTCTTCTATTCCGACAACGATGGCAATGTTATGTTCAACTCGGCTGAGCTTAAGGACATAGTCCTCTCGAGCAACTCGGGTATTGCAATCAATCACGACCGCTCTTTGATGGCCGTAGGTCAGCAAACCGGTATCAGCTTCTTCACTGTAGAATGGAAAGACAATGTTCCTTCGTTCACTCTGCTCTACACAATTCCCGAAACCAGCTCTTGGGCTCAATTTGCATTTGACTATGCAAACAACTTGCACGTCTATAGCCGTGAAAACAATGGCTATCATGCCTACTCTATCCCCAACGAAGCTCCTACAGTGGTAGTTCCGGCCAAGAGCAGCATGCTCGTTCATGTAAATGCCACCAGCGTTGAATCTGTAGCTGTCGACCAAGCTGCCGATGCACCTGCTGTTTACTACAACCTCAACGGTGTACGCATGTCAGGTGAAACCCTCACCCCCGGCATCTACATTAAGGTTTGTGGCGACAAAGCTCAAAAAGTTATCATCCGATAATCCCCCTCCAAAATATTCCAAAGAGGCTGCACTGCAGCCTCTTTTTTTACGCCCATTCCATCCATAGACGTATCCATCGCCAGTAGGGGATGCACCATGGTGCATCCTCAATCCATCGCACTGTATATCAACACATTGACATGAAAAACACACCGTCCGCCGTCTTT
>CAZRCU010000133.1:0-6994 GCA_964598685.1 uncultured Bacteroides sp. | reverse complement strand
AATCATCACAAATGGCCGGATTTTTTTTGATTAATATTTCAGAGCTATAATAATCAAAATGCAACTACTCTCCCGAGCAATTGCATTTCTAACCTATGATTCACTTTATTTGTATTTCTATTCAGGGCACAAATTTATTCAAGATTTTGAATAAACGGTAATGAAAATACAATTTTTATAGATTATTTACGTATTTTAATTGTAAAACATTATGCCTTGAAACATGTAAGACAATAATTGCTAAATATTTAACATATTAAAGTGTGAAAACCTAACAAATCGTAAGCAAGCGCCACCACCCACAGAGATGTGGGCATAAAAAAAACACCGACTGCCGCGATTAAGCGATAGTCGGTGAAAAAGATTTGTGGAGTATAGCGGACTCGAACCGCTCACCTCGACACTGCCAGTGTCGCGCTCTAGCCAGATGAGCTAATACCCCGTGGTTTCGAGTGCAAAGGTAAGCACAAAATTTACTAACTACAAAATATTTGCATTGTTTTATATATAGTTTTCAAACGTTAACATTATTTTAACGCAGAATTGCGCTGATTGTGCTATCTTTGCAGTGAACGTTAAATTTTAATAGTGTTTGGAGTGCTTCTTACCAATCACACAATCCAATCATCTGTTTATCATGAGATTACGCAACCTTTTATTTTTCTTATTCTTTGCTGTAACAGCGCTGAGCATGAGCGCCGAGCAACCCGCTGTGGTGGTCGGTGCCGCTAAAACCGATTCCTACGTGCCGCAACTAATGGGCAAGCGCATTGCGCTGCTATCCAACCACACCGGCATGGTGGGCGACAAACACACCCTGGATATAATGCTTGAAAATGGTCTGAATGTGGTGACCATATTCTCGCCGGAACACGGATTTCGCGGAAGCGCCGACGCCGGCGAGCACGTGAGCAGCAGCGTGGATCCGGCCACCGGAATTCCCATCGCATCGCTCTACGACGGCAAACGTCGCGGGCCGGCTCCCGAAGTGATGGAAGGCCTCGACGTGATTGTATGCGACATCCAAGATGTGGGCCTACGCTACTATACATACTATTGCACAATGCTGGAATTGATGCGCGCCGCTGCCGACTATGGCAAAGACTTTATGGTGCTCGATCGTCCCAACCCCAACGGCATGTATGTCGACGGCCCTATTCTCGATATGAAATATGAGAGCGGCGTGGGCCGTCTGCCCATTCCCGTGGTGCACGGCATGACTCTCGGCGAACTCGCAAAAATGATTATCGGCGAAGGCTGGCTGGGCAACGACCGCAAGCTGAAGCTCGACGTGGTGACTTGCGACAACTACACCCACTCTACCCGCTATGAGCTGCCGGTGGCACCATCGCCCAACTTGCGCACAATGCACGCAATCTATCTGTATCCATCCACCTGCTATTTCGAGGGCACACCCGTGAGCCTTGGCCGCGGCACCGAAGCCCCGTTTGAAATATACGGCCACCCCGAATATCGTGGCGGTTCGTTCGACTTCACTCCCGAGAGCCTGCCGGGCGCAAAGACTCCGCCTCAATTGGGCAACTTGTGCCACGGCGTCGACTTGCGCGGCATTTCCGACGAGCAAGTGATTGCCAACGGGCTCGACCTGTCTTATGTGATCGACGCCTACCAACACACACTGCTTGGCGAAAAATTCTTCACTTCATTTTTTGAAAAACTTATCGGACGCGGCGATATTCGCTATATGATTATGGAAGGCATGACCGCCGACCAAATCAAGGCTACCTGGGCCGACGACGTGGCCCGCTTCCGCCAACAACGTGCCCCATATCTCCTTTACGCTGAATAATCTACTACTATGTCACAACCTGTTATCATCATTATTACAATCGCGGCCTACTTCATTTTGCTGATGGCCATAAGCTACTTTGCCTCGCGCGGGAGCGACAACTCGACATTTTTCACAGGCAAACGCCGCACGCCATGGCCCATTGTGGCCTTTGCGATGATCGGCGCGGCCATCTCGGGCGTAACATTTATATCGGTGCCGGGCATGGTGGCAGTCAAGGGCTATTCCTACCTGCAAATGGTGCTGGGCTTTATCGTGGGCTACTTTGTGATAGCCTTTGTGCTGGTGCCAATGTTCTACAAGCGCAATTTGATATCAATCTACGGCTATCTTGAAGAGCGCTTTGGCAATAGCTCGTATCGCTCGGGCGCGTGGATGTTTTTCATCTCCAAGATGCTGGGCGCGGCAGTGCGATTCTTTGTGGTGTGCGCAGTGTTGCAACTGCTGGTGTTTGAGCCGCTACACATCCCGTTTGTATTTAATGTGATAGTGACAATCGCCTTGATTTGGCTCTATACCGTGCAAGGCGGCGTGAAGACTCTGATATGGACCGACACCCTGAAAAGCTTTTGCTTGATTATGTCGGTGGTGCTTTGCATCTACTTTGTAGCGCGCAATTTGGGCTATTCGTTTGGCGGCATGGTAGCAGCCATTCAGCACCACGAATCGTCGCAAATGTTTTTCTTTGACGATCCCAAGGCAGCCACATACTTCTGGAAGCAATTTCTGGCCGGCATATTCATGGCAATCGCCACCACCGGTCTCGACCAAGATATGATGCAGCGCAATCTCACATGCCGCGATTCCAAGCAATCGCAGAAAAACATGATTGTGAGCGGCGTGATGCAATTCTTTGTAATTGCGCTGTTTCTGCTGCTGGGCACATTGCTGCTGATTTTCCTTGACAGCAACGGCATTGCTCGTCCGGCCAAGACCGACGAAATCTTTGGCATGGTGGCCACTCATCCGTCGATGCCCACAATTGTGGGTGTGCTGTTTGTGCTGGGCTTGATTTCGGCAGCATATTCGGCAGCCGGCTCGGCCCTCACATCTCTTACGACCTCATTCACCGTCGATATTCTCGGCGCACATAAAACCGACGATCAGGCGCGACTAACCCGCACCCGCAAGATTGTCCACGTGGCCATGAGCACAATCATGGGCCTCGTGATTATAGCTTTTTACTACTTGAGCGAGGAAGACGCCATCTCGGCGGTCTACACCCTCGCATCCTACACCTATGGGCCTATTTTGGGACTTTTCGTATTTGGAATGTTCTGCAAAAAGGCCGTGCGCGACCGCTTCGTGCCCCTCGTGTGCGTCGCTGCACCTATCCTCTCGTGGTGTGTACAATGGGCGCTCCTGCGCCTGTGGGGCTATCACACCGGTTTTGAATTATTGTTAATAAACGCCTTACTCACTGCAGCAGGGCTCTACCTGCTATCTATTCGGGCAAAGACCCCAGACTAATCCTATGGCAAAAGAAAGTGTAGCCCGATGTGTGTGGCTTGTCGACACCATCAGGCGCTATGGGCGCATCACCCGCTCCGAACTCAACAAATGTTGGCTACGTTCCCCTTTCTCTGACGGGAAACCTCTCTCTCGCCGCACTTTCTACCATCATCGCGATGACATTGAAGAATTGTTCAATCTTAGAATCGAATGCGACCTCTCCACCTATGAATACTACATCGACGAGGACAGCGGCCGCAGCGATTCTGTGGCAAATTGGCTTCTCGACTCGATGTGTCTAAATGATGTGTTGAGCGATTCGCGCGACATCTCCGACCGCATTTTCGTGGAAAATGTGCCATCGTCGCGCGAGTTCCTCTCCATATTCATAGACGCACTGAAACAGCACCATCCGGTGCGCTACGACTATCACCCCTACACACGCACCTTGCCCACCCGCGGGGTGGTGCTTGAGCCGTATTTCCTAAAGCTGTTCAAGCAGCGATGGTATGTGGTGGGGCGAAATGTGGCTGAAGATATGTTGAAGACCTACGCGCTCGACCGTATTCTCAACGCAGCCATGCTCACCGAGACTTTCGAGGCCGACCCGCTCTTTGAGCCGGCCGACTATTTCCGCGATGCTTACGGCATCGTTGTCGACCGCGGCGAGCCGCGCAAGGTGGTGCTGCGAGTGGAACCGCGACAAGCTAAATATTTTGCCGCGCTGCCGCTCCACCATTCGCAGATTCAGACCGTGGCCGACAATTTCTCGCTATTCACATATCGCCTGTGCATCACCGACGATTTCATACAAGAATTGCTGTCGTATGGGCCGCGAATCACTGTGCTGGAGCCGCCCGAGTTGCGCGCCCGCATCCGCCAAGAGCTGACAGATGCAATCGCCACCTACGACACCAAGCCCTACCCGCTAATCAAGGCCGACGAAAAAAAGTGATACATATATCTATAAATCCTTAAAAATCAATCCAAATGGAGCAATATCAACCACAATATCCCCTACCCGAATTTCCCACAATGACATTTGGCGAGGCGGTGAAAACATGTTTCAATAAATACGCCGATTTCACAGGGCGCGCCACGCGCGGCGAATACTGGTGGTGGTATGTTTTCACCGTGCTCTTCAGCGCCTGCTGCGAAATAATCAGCCCTACATTAGGCGCATTGTGTTCAGTAGTCCTACTATTGCCGAGCCTTGCAGTGGCATGGCGTCGCCTTCACGACATAGGCAAGGGCGGCGGATGGTGGTTTATATGGCTAATCCCGTTGGTTGGTATAATTATCCTGCTAATTTATTTGTGCCGCCGGTCGGAACTCTCCGACAACCGCTTTGGGCCATTTCCCTGGAATAATTGGCAGCAAGAGCTATAAGAACGTCGCGCACCATTCAAGCCGGAAAGTGGCGAATCATAACTGTTTCTTAACAATATTTTTGTGTAAAACTTTGTCAGTTCGATGTTTTTCCGTAACTTTGCAAAGTTTTTGAACACTGGGCTCAATGGGAAAGTTTACAGCATTTAAGCTACCACTCAAGTCATTGCCCGTCGGCACACACGAGATGGACTATCATCTTGACAAACAATTCTTTGTCAATATGGAGAATAGTGATGTGCACGATGCAAATGTCGATGTGCATCTAAAGCTCACATATCGCAACGATATCTATGTGCTGCATTTCGACGTGCACGGGACGCTGACCTTGCTGTGCGATCGCTGTTTGGACGACCTTGTGATTCCCGTCGACACCACCTACGACATCAATGTGGAGTATGGCGATGAATACAACGACGATTCCGACGAGCTGCTAATCATCCCTAATTCAGACAATTATCTGAATGTCAGCTATATGATTTACGACACCGTTGTGCTCAGTATTCCTATAAAACACGTGCACCCGATGGGGAAATGCAATCGTGCGATGAGCGCCCTGCTGAAAAAGCATCGCGCAGTGGCACCATCCGACGAATATGATCTCGCCGACGAAGCCGCCGAGGTAATCGACCAGATCGACGCCGACAATGCACCCGCCAACGATCCCCGCTGGGATGCCCTTAAGGATTTCGCATCCGGCAACAACGACTAATCAATCTCTCCCACCACATATAAGAATAGTAAGTAATTAAAAACAATAAGCAACAATGGCACATCCTAAACGCAAACAATCAAAGACCCGCACCGCAAAACGTCGTACTCACGACAAGGCAGTTGCCCCCACATTGGCACTTTGCCCTAACTGCGGCGCATGGCACGTTTACCACACTGTATGCGGCGAATGCGGTTACTACCGTGGCAAACAGGCTATCGTTAAAGAGGTCGCTATCTAATTTTCACCTCATCACCGCGGTGGTGAAATGAAAAAAGACCTCCTTTCGTCTTCCCGCCCTCGCCGGCTGCCGCTGCTTTAGCGGCCAAGCGTAGTGGCGGGGGAGCCGTAAGGAGTGATTTTCATATCTATACCAATTCAAAATTGCTATCTTACTTAGCTAAAATAGCTTTTCATAACTGATTATCCCCACATTTATATATTATGCTTAGCGCACGTATATCTGCAATTGCCTCGTATGTCCCGGACGATATCCTCGACAATGAAATGCTCTCCAAGATGGTTGACACCAACGATGAGTGGATCACCACACGTGTTGGTATTAAGGAACGTCGCATCCTTCACAAAGAGGGTGCCGGCTCATCTTACATGGGCATCGAAGCCGTAAACAAGATGCTTGCCGATTATTCAATTGACCCCGCCGACATCGACCTGCTGATTTGCGCCACTTCCAACCCCGACTATCGTTTCCCGTCGACAGCCTCAGTGATTGCACACGGCACCAAGCTGGCCAACGCATACGCCTACGACATCCAAGCCGCTTGCGCCGGATTTATCGTGGCTCTGCAAGACGCTAATGCCTACATCCGCTCGGGACTTTATAAAAAGGTAGTGGTGGTGTGCACCGAAAAAATGTCGTCGATGGTCAACTATAAAGACCGCGCCACCTGCCCGCTGTTTGGCGACGGCGCAGCCTGCGTGCTGGTTGAGCCCACCGAGCAACAAGGCGTAGGCGTAATCGACGCTGTGCTCCACGTGGATGGTCGCGGCCGCGAACACCTGCTGATGGAAGCCGGTGGCTCGGTGCTGCCCACATCGCAAGCTACCCTCGACGCCGGCCAACACTATCTGTTCCAGGACGGCCGCAATGTCTACAAAAACGCAGTGACAGATATGTACACCTCGACCATCGACTTGATGAAGCGCAACAACCTCACCGCCGACGACGTGGACTATCTCGTACCTCACCAGGCCAACCTTCGCATCATCGAAGCTGTGTCTGACCGCGCAAAATTCCCGATGGAAAAAGTGCTCGTTAACATTCAGCACTATGGCAACACATCAGCAGCCTCAATCCCCTTGTGCCTCGACGAATACAAGGGCAAGCTGAAAAAGGGCGACCATATCATCCTCACCGCCTTTGGTGCAGGCTTCACATGGGGCTCGCTCTATCTCATCTGGGATCTCTAATCCGCTCCAATCATTTTCCTCTATTATATTCAGGAAAGCCCCGCCACAAGGCGGGGCTTTCCACGTTTTTTCGCAAGCATGTAATAGTCTGATATAATTTTACACCTTGCAGCAATTGAGTGGGCAGCACGAGCAATGCCCGACGCAGCACTCCATAGGATTACGGCCGATTATCAATTGGTTGTATCCGATTTCTTGTA
>CAZRCU010000132.1:0-7007 GCA_964598685.1 uncultured Bacteroides sp. | reverse complement strand
GGCCGTTTTGGGTGATTTCGCGGATGTTGATTTCGGGGTTGAAGTTGGTGGCGAAAGCCTTGCCATGATTGCCGGCGTTGCAGTCGACGATGTCGAGATAGTGCATTTCGGCGAAATGGTGTTTGGCGGCGTAGGCGGTGAAGACGCCGGAAACGCCCGGGTCGAAGCCGCAGCCGAGGATAGCGGTGAGGCCGGCTTTTTCGAAGCGTTCGCGATAGGCCCACTGCCAAGAGTATTCAAAATGGGCTTCGTCGCGGGGCTCATAGTTGGCGGTGTCGAGATAGTTGACGCCACATTCAAGACAAGCATCCATGATGGTGAGGTCTTGATAAGGGAGAGCCACGTTGATAACCAAGTCGGGGTTGTGACGGCGGAAAAGGGCGACGATTTGGTCGACGTGATCTGCGTCGACTTGGTCGGTTGTCACATTAGGCTTGCCGATAGCGGCAGCAACAGCGTCGCACTTAGCTTTGTTGCGCGAAGCGATGACGATTTCGGTGAACACGTCGGGGTTTTGGGCGCATTTGTGCGCCACGACGGTGCCGACACCGCCGGCGCCGATGATGATTACTTTAGCCATTTATATGATTATTAAGTTGTTGAGTTTCGGTAGAAGGAGTCGTGTGGCGTTGGAGGGCCACTGCTGCAAAGGTAAACAATCCCAGCGCAATAAGCAAGAGGGTGTTGCAACCAAGTTCGAGATTAGCGAATGTGGCAGCGTTTTCAGCGTCGAGGCCATAGATGCCGAGGGCAAAAATCACAGCCCACTGCCATGGGCCGATGCCGCCGTTGGAGGGAACGCCCATCGAAATCGACGATAGCACAAAGGTGACGAGCACTGCGGCGAGGCCGTGATTGGCAAACACTTGCGCGGTGAAGTCGAAGGCGAAAAACGACACAAACATTTGTGTGAAGTAGCAACCCCAAAGAGCCACGGTGAATACAAGCCACCGGCCTTTGCCGGGCATGGTGGCGATTACGGCAAAGCCGTGCCAAAGCTCGGCAAGCGCCTTCTTAACGGCGACGATGATGCGGTTGGAGGCCATGCGGGTGAACACCAGCCACGCAGCGGCCAGCACAATGATTATCGAGAGCCAGAGCCAGGGGGATGTAATCAAGGCGAGGAGGGATTGATATGTGGCTTGGTTTTGTGCCAGGTAGGAGAGGATTGTGGGGGCGGCCACTATAAATGCAAGGATTGTGAGCAGGAGCACCGTGGCGGTGTCGGCAAGGCGATCGGCGATCATAGAGCCAAATACGACGGTGAACTGCGAATGGCTGCGGCGTGCGATATAGCCGGTGCGCCACACCTCGCCAAGGCGCGGGAACACCAAATTGACGGCGTAGGTGCCAAAGATGCTAAGGATAAGAGGGAAGATACCAACCTGGATGCCGAGCGCTCGCAACTGAATGCGCCAGCGGAATGCACGAAATATGTGAGACAGCACCGATATGCAAAGCATCAGCGCAATCCACTCGAAGCGGCATTGGGTGACGATCACCTGCCACATTCGGCCGAAATTAAAATCACGGAACAAAAGCCAACAGAGGCCCACGCTGACGATAAGCGGGACAAGATAGGACAGGATGATGCCCGTGACTGATTTTTTCTTTGCGATTGTTTCTGTCAATGCGTTAAGGTGGGTGTAATTTGTAATTTCCCGCAAAGTTACGAATAATTTTATGTATCTTTGTCGAAATATTCGCAACAAATGAAAAGAACACTTATACAAGCCGCATTGTTGATAGGTGTAAGCCTGTCGCCGGCGGCCGGAATCAATTCGCCAACGGCCGGTGGAGCTATCGACCGAGCACGTGCAATGTATTCACAGGGCAACTATGCCGGATGTCTGGATAGATTGGCCTTGGCAGATTTTTCGCAGCTTACACCGACAGAGCGCGAAGGCGTGGAATGGCTACGTGCCAATGCGGCCTATCGCTCGGGGGCTGAAGAGGCCAAGGAAGTGCTGGAGAAATTTTTGGAGAACTATCCGGCATCGGTCTACCGTCTCGAGGCAAAGATGCGCATAGCCGATTGTCTGCTGGAATCTCGGCCCGGCGAGGCACTTGAGCTCTACGACGAAATCGACCCACGGGCGCTGAGCGCCGGATTGGCCGAGGATTGGTGTTATCATCGCGGATATGCGCTGCTGCGCTTGGGCGAACTGAGCGAAGCGCGGGAATCGTTTGCACAGCTCACCAAATCAAAGGAATTTGGGGCCAATGCAGCATTTTATCTGGGCTATATAGCCTACACCGAGCGCAATTATACTGATGCCAAGACATATTTTGCGCGTGCAAATCGCTCGTGCAAGCCCGGCATTGACGCCGACTATTATCTGGCTCAGATATATTATATGGAGGGCGACTACAAAAAGGCTCTCGACACGGCGCAGAGCTTGCTTGCACGCAATAATGCCTCGCCGGCGTTTACCGCCGAAGCAAATCGCATAGCCGGCGAGTCGCTGTTCAATCAGGGCAAGGAGTCGAAGGCCCTACCCTATTTGCGCACATATGCCGACACGGCAGAGACGCCCGAGCTGTCGGCATTGTACATGCTGGGCATGAGCGAATATCGCCTTGGCCACTATGACGAGGCCGTGAAGCGTCTTGAGGCTGTGACGGAATCGCAGAGTGCCATGGGCCAAAGCGCCTATTATTATATAGGTGAGTCGCTGCTGGCCGATGGCAACAAGGATGCCGCGCTGATGGCATTTGACAAGGCGCTGCGCCTCGACTTTGATTTGGACGTGCAAGAGGCGGCGTATTACAGCTATGCCGTGGCAAAATTTGACGGAGCCTCGATGCCGTTTGACTCGGCGGCGAGCACATTTGAAGAATTTTTGCGTCGCTATCCCAACGGCCGATACACCGCGCAGGTGCAAGAGTATTTGGTCAACGGCTATCTGACCGACCATAATTATGATGCGGCGTTGGCGTCGATCAACCGCATGAGCAATCCGGGCACAAAGGTGATGGCCGCAAAGCAGCAAATATTGTATGCGCTGGGCAATCGCGCATTGTCGACCGGCGACGCTGCATCGGCAAAGAATTATTTGACTCAATCACGACAATTATCGGCCTACAGCGCTACAATCGCGGCGCAAGCGGCGCTGCCGCTCGGCGAGGCCGAATATCGGCTGGGCAACTATGGCGAGGCGGCCAACGATATTAACGCATATCTGAACGGCACATCGACATCGGATGCCAACCGCTCGCTGGCGTGGTACGACCTTGGCTATGCCTATTTTGCCAACAAGCAATATAGCAAAGCCGGCGAGGCCTTCACAAAGTTTGTGAATAATTCAGGCTCGCTGGGGAGCGCAGCTGTGGCCGACGGCTATAACAGATTGGGCGATGTGAGCCTGTATTCGTCGGACTTTACCACCGCTCGCAGCCGCTATCAAAAGGCGATAGAAATACAGCCCGAATCGGCCGACTATCCGATGTTTCAAAAGGCTGTGATTCGCGGCTATGAGCGCGATCACAAAGGCAAAATTGCCGATCTCAACAATCTGATAAGCGAATTTCCGACGTCGTCGCTAGTGCCTGATGCTCTGTTGGAGATGACAGAATCATATATTCAGCTCCACGACAACACTTCGGCTATCGCCACATATCGCCGCTTGGTGAATGCTTATCCCAACACCGAGCAAGGCCGCAGAGGATACCTGCAAATGGCAATGACTCAGCTTAACAACGGCGACCGCAAGGGCGCGATTGAATCGTATCGCCAAGTGGTGAAACTCTACCCCACATCGGAAGAAGCTCAGATGGCTGTGGACGAGCTCAAGCGCATCTCGGCCGAGGATGGCACGCTGACAGAATTTACTTCGTTCTTGGCCTCGGTGGAAAATGCGCCGAAGCTTGAAGTGGGCGAAGCCGACCAACTCACATTCGAGGCGGCCGAGAAAGACTATCTGACATCGCAATCCACCAAGCGCCTGCAAAGCTATGTGGAGCAATATCCCGACGGGGCTTATCGCTCGTCGGCGTGGGGATATTTGATGGAGAATGCCGACAACAACGGCAAATCATCTGAGGCTCTAAAATATGCCAACTTGATTATCGAAAACTACGGCGACTCGCGATTGGCAGAATCAGCGCTGATTGTGAAGGCCAATTCGGAATACCAATTGGGACGCGGAGAAGACGCGCTGCGCAGCTGGACCACCCTGGAGAGCCGTGCATCGTCGCCCGCAGTGATCAACACCGCCCGCGTGGGCATCATGCGAGTGGCGCGCGATGTGGCCGACTATCAGCGCGTGGTGGATGCGTCGAACGCATTGCTATCGTCGTCGACGCTCGGCGCCGAAGATCGCAACGAGGCCACATTCTCACGTGCTGTGGCCTACGACGCCCTCGGCAAGACAAGCGAGGCTCGCAAAGATTGGTCGTCGCTGGCCGGCGACACCGATGATTTGTGGGGCGCCAAGAGTTCATATTATCTGGCCGAGAGCTACTATAACGGCGGCAATCTCGACAAAGCCACCACTCAGGTGCAAAAGCTGATAGATTCGGCCACGCCTCACACCTATTGGCTAGCTCGCGGATTCATCTTGCTGAGCGATATTTATGCCAAGCAGGGCAAAAAATTTGAGGCGCGCGAATACTTGCGCTCGCTACGCGAGAACTATCCCGGCACCGAAACTGATATCTTCCAAATGATTGACACTCGTCTGAACAACCTGAAATGAAAACTTCACGATATGCCGTAATGCTGCCGGCTCTGATTGTTGCAGCAGCATCTTATGCTCAAGATTTATCCACCGAGGTGGTGGTAGACCGCACTGTCACACCCAAGGAACGTGCAGCCACAAGATTGGCGGGCCTAACGCCGTCGATTAATTTGCCAAAGCCCGAGCCGCTGTCGCTGGCCTCGGCCGACTATTCGGCATTGGCGCCGGTGGTGCGCTCCTACACACGCTTGGAGCCATCGGCCGGAGCAGAGACTCCCGAAAAGAGCCCGTATCGCGGATATTTTTCAATCGGATATTTTCCGCTATATAATCTCGGCATATCGGCCGGATACCGCGCTATCGACAATGAGCGAATGGTGCTCAATGTATATGGCCAATTCAACGGCGAAAGCTATAAATATCTGCTGAACGACACCAAACTCAATCCCAAATACAATATCGGCGCGATTGGTGGCGACTTTGCAATGAAGGTAAATGAGAAATCCACCTTGTCGGCGGCAGCCGGAGTGTATCTCGGCAGCAATAGCGCACCATGGCGCAGCGGCCAAAGCTTGGGCGGCGGCAGCATCGCCTTGGGATGGGAGTCGAAAGCCGGCAATCTGGAATATGAGGCCAAGGCCAATGTGGACATTGATTCGTATGGCGACTACACTCTGAAATTGCCCACCGACTCACTGGCAAACGGCTTGGCACAGCAGCGCTACCAACTGGAAGGCGGCGTGGCGCTGCCTATCGACGAGAATATGCATATCGGGCTTGACTTTGAGGGCGATTTCCTGCACTCGGGGATGGCCGAACTCGGCGAGGAATATTACAGCGACGTGGCATCTACATTGGGCATAATCGCGTTCACTCCATATTATCGCGTGGGCGATACCACCTACGACATTCGCATTGGCGCTAAGGTGGATTTCACCACGGGCGGCGAAGAAGCCGGTGTGAGCATCGCGCCTGATGTGCACATTGATTGGATGCCGATGTCGCAATTGGCGATAGCCGCTAAATTCGGAGGCGGCTCTGTGCTCAACTCACAGCGCCAGATGCGCAATATTTCGCCATATCTCACCGCCACCTCGGCGCTTGGCCGCTCTGAAGTGCCTATCACAGCCGACTTGGATATATGCATCGGGCCGTTCTATGGCTTCTCAGCCACCATGTTTGGCGGATTTGCCAAGGCTGAAAGCTGGCTAATGCCCGACGCAATAATGCCCGCGGCTCCGATTTTTGCCGGACGCGACATCAAAGGCTGGCATGCAGGCTTGCGTCTGGACTATCAAGGGTCGTTCTTCAATATAAATGCGTCGGGCGAAATTGCTCCGTCGAAGGCCGAAAAAGCCTATTATCTGTGGCGCGACCGTGCAAAATATGTGCTCAAAGCCGGCGCAGATTTCACAGGTGTGAAGAATCTGGCTGTGGGCATCAGCTATGAATATCGCGGCCACCGCCGTGCATTCATCGGCGAGGAAGCATTGAATTTGGGCAACGTGAACAATTTATCGCTGCACGCCAACTATGCCTTCACCCCGCGATTCAGCGTGTTTGCCAACCTCGACAACATTCTTGCGCGCCGCTATTCAGTGGTGCCCGGGCTGCTGGCGGCCCGCATGCAAGGCTTGGTGGGCGTAGCGTTAAGATTCTGACACATATTTGTCACCATATTGTATCCATCGCTCTGAATATCGGAGCGATGGATTTTAGTATCGGCAGAGGTCGTGGTTTCAAATTGATGTCAATAATCGTCAAAAAGTTGTTGGTTTGGGCATAATTTCGTATCTTTGCGCGATTTACAAGACGAACAATCATTTACAGATATAAAATTTTATGAATCCAATTAAAAAAACCATCGAACTTGCAGACGGTCGCCAAATCACATTGGAGACCGGGAAACTTGCGAAGCAAGCCGATGGAGCGGTAGAATTGCGCATGGGCAACACCATGCTTCTGGCGACAGTGGTATCTGCGCAAGAGGCAGGCGAAGGTGTTGATTTCATGCCATTGACAGTTGAGTATAAGGAAAAATTCTCTTCTGCCGGTCGTTTCCCCGGTGGCTTCCTAAAGCGCGAAGGTCGCGCCAGCGATTATGAAATTCTGACATCACGCTTGGTCGACCGTGTGCTGCGTCCTCTCTTCCCGGACAATTACCATGCTGACACCTTTGTCAACATCACCATGTATTCAGCCGATGGCGTAGATATGCCTGACGCACTTGCCGGCCTGGCCGCATCAGCTGCAATTGCAGTGAGCGACATTCCCTTCAACGGCCCAATTTCAGAAGTGCGCGTCGTACGCATCAACGGCGAATTTGTA
>CAZRCU010000131.1:2921-7132 GCA_964598685.1 uncultured Bacteroides sp. | reverse complement strand
TCGACACCCCCTAAAAGGGGGTCGGGCCAAGCCTTTATCCTACATTATCATCTTGTCACACCGCTTGAATCACAATTTTATTGGCATTGTCAATGATTGATGAATCCAGCGATGCCAGATATATGCGCGTAGTGCGCTCGCTGTCATGGCCCAATCCCTCGCTTATCACGCTTATTGATATGCCCTTATCGCGCGCCACGGTCGACCAGCTATGGCGACTTGTGTAGAATGTGAGTTTGACGCTTATGTTTAGCAATTTACCGAGCTTTTTAAGGTGATAATTGATAGAATGACCTTTGTTGGAATAAGCCTGCCAGTCATCTTTACAATTAGCCGGAATAATGGGCAAAAGGTATTTGCTATCGCCGGTAGGATATTTATCCAGGATTTGCTGCATTTCATCTGTCCATTTCACCTGCAATCGCTGATTGGTCTTATGGCGGCGGTAGGTGACCACCCCACCCTTCAGATCGGATTTTCGCAAGAAGGCCAAGTCGACGAAGGCCATTCCACGGAGGTAGAAGCTTAGCATAAACATATCGCGGGCAAATTCTCGCGGAGCACTGGCCGATAGGTTGGCATTTTTCACCATGGAGAGTTCATGCAAGGGCAATGCACGCTTCGTGGTTTTCTCGGTGCCTGTAAACACGTGTTTGAAAGGTTTCTTATCGTAGATTAGTTCATCTTCCACAGCTTTATTATATGTGGCGCGCAGCTTGCGCATATAGAACGATATGGTGTTTGGGGCGATATTGCGATTTTTAAGCCACTCTTGATAGTCCTCCATCATGATTGAATTGATCTCATCGAGCGGCACATCTATTTTTTCGCGGAATCGGATGAAGCTGTTAAGCGCACATTGATAGCCTTCGGCGGTTTTTCTTTTGCCGAGCATCTTTTTGCGAACCACTATTCGCGGCATATAGTTGAACAGGGTGTTGTCTTTGCGCTCATTGTTGAACGCGTTCACAACGTCGTCGGCCGAATAGCTTGCTGAAGATTCGCTAAATTTCTGAATGATTCGGTGGAATCGTTCAATGTCGCAACTGATTTTGCGGCGGAGTTCCGAGTCGATCACGTTTTGTTTTACACTATCCCATTGATTAGCCGCAATGCGATAATTAGAGAGGATCTGACGCACCACACGTCGATGAATGATTTGGTAGTAGAGTGCACCTGTCTTGCCCTTGACGGTGGATGCCCTGAATTTTAGTGTTATAGTTGTCATGGCATTATAAATATGTGAATAACGGGTTATGATTTAGGTCGGAAAATAGCAAAACAAAGGTACGAATAATCGGAGCATTTTGGGTGTAGTACACGAGCTTCACAGCCCGAGCCACCTCGCGCAATTATGTGCAGAATGGCCGCCCGTGATTGCGAGCGGCCATTCCGTAATTTATAATAATTGGAATGATTATTTCACCAAGCCACGATTGCGCAGCAGAGCGTCCACCGTGGGTTGAGCGCCACGGAATTTCACAAACAGAGTCATCGGATCTTCCGAGCCACCGGCTTCAAGGATATTGTGCTTGAACGAAGCCGCAGTGGTGGGATCAAACACGCCGTGTTCTTTGAATAATTCAAAGCCATCGGCATCGAGCACCTCGGCCCACAAATAGGTGTAGTAGCCCGACGCATATTCCTCACTGCCAAAGATGTGCTTGAAATAAGCCGGACGATAGCGGAATGTAAGCTGCGACGGCATGCCGAGCTTCTTAGCCACGCGGCTTTCAAAAGCAGCCACATCAACATCGCCATCAGGATTCAGCTTGCCAAATTCAAGGTCGAGCAATGCAGCGCCACACAGTTCGGTGGTGGCAAAGCCTTGGCCATGTGTCGAAGCAGCATTCAGACGATCAATGAGAGCAGCGGGGATAGTTTCGCCGGTGATATAATGTTTGGCATACACTTGCAGCAATTCGGGTTCGAAGGCCCAGTGTTCATGGATTTGCGAAGGCAGTTCCACGAAATCGCGGTCGACATTAGTGCCGGCCTGGCTCTTAAGACGCACGCGGCTCAACATTCCGTGCAAGGCATGGCCAAATTCATGGAACATTGTTTCCACCTCGTCGATGCTCAACAGCGAAGGAGTGTCGGAGGTAGGACGGGTAAAGTTGCCCACATTATAGATAATAGGGCGCGACGATGTGCCGTCGGGCTCGGTCCACGAGCCTTTAAATTCGCTCATCCAGGCGCCTTGGCGCTTCGAGGGACGTGCAAAATAGTCGGTCATAAACACAGCCAGGTGTTGGCCGGTTGATTTTTCTTTCACGTCGTACACTGTCACCTCGTCGTAATATTTAGGAGCGTCGGGAATTTCGGTGAAAGTAATGCCATACAAGCGCTCGGCCATGGTGAAAATGCCCTTGCGCACATTGTCTACGGCAAAATATTGGCGCACTTCATTTTCATCGAGAGCATATTTCTCTTGACGCACCTTTTCGGTGTAGTAGTAATAGTCCCAAGGCTCGATGATGATTTTGTCGCCATTGCGGTCGGCATAATCTTGCATTTCGGCCACTTCTTCTTTAACACGATTCACAGCCGGTGTCCAAATTTGCATCAGCAGATTTTCAGCGTTATCAACAGTTTTGGCCATCACATTATCTGTCATGTACGAGCCAAAATTGTCGTATCCGAGCAAGGCAGCCTTGCGCGCACGAGCCTTCAAGATCTTGTTGATTACCTCAAGATTGTTGTAAGGTTCGGCCGAGGCCAGCGATGTGTAGCCTTCATACATTTGGCGACGTAGTTGGCGGTCGGCAGCATATTGCAGCACCGGCAGTCGGCTGGGGGCATGAAGCGTAAACACCCACTTGCCATCGCCTAAACCGCGCGAAGCGGCCTCTTCGGCAGCGACAGCCACCACATTGTCGGGCAGACCGGCCAAGCGGCTCTTGTTGTCAACCACAATGGAGAAGGCATTTGTAGCGTTCAGCAGATTTTTGTTGAATAGTAGATATAGATTGGTAAGTTCGGTGTTCACCTCTATCAATTCGGCCTTTTTATCCTCGTCGAGGAATGCGCCACTACGAGCGAGCGCCTTGTAGGACAGCTCAACAGCGCGGCGCTTGTCGGGAGCCAAGCCAGCACGATTTTCATACACGTGGGTGATTCGCTTAGCCAAATCGGGATTCATGGCCACTTCATCGGAATGTTGCGAGTAGATGGGATAGAATTGCTCGGCAATCTTCACCATTTCAGGCGAAGAATTCGATTCCTCAAGAGCTAAGAACACCATAGCCACTTTTTCAAGGATCTTGCCCGATTGTTCAAGAGGCAGGATGGTGTTGTCGAATGTAGCCTCACCCTTATTATTCACTATAGCACTAATTTCGGCATTATGACGGTCGATACCTGCAAGAAGTGCCGGAATATAATGCTCATATTGGATTTCTTCAAACGGCGGGATTTCATAAATCGTGGTATAATCCTGTAAAAAAGGATTTTGAGGCTGTGTTTGCGCTCCACCACTTGCCGTTGCACCGAGCAAAGCTGCCGATGCGATAAATAATGCTGGTTTGTTCATTATCTTTATGTAATGTAGTTTTGTGCAAATTTACGATTTTTCAACTATATAGCCATAATATTATAGCATTTTTCTCACAAATATTATCAATAAGAAGCGAATGGGCAATCGTGGAGCGAAGCTGTTAGTGCACTACCACCTTGGAAGCCTTGTGGCCGATCATTACGATATAAATGCCCGGCTCCACATTAATGCAAGCCTCTCCGTGGCCGCTGTAAATGATGGTTCCACTTGCGGCAGCTACACTAACGTTATCATCCACGCTAATACAGATAGCGCCATCAACTATTGAAATATGATCGTTTCCATTATCGCCATTTACATCTACCACACCATCACTCACATCGCTGGCGATTGCCTGAATTTCGTGGAAGTTTTTCCAACCCGGGGCCTTTTCATAGGCGCCTATACAATCATTTGGCACATAAAGCACACCATTATGGTAGGTTTCATCTGAAAAAGCATTGATTGCTGTCGGGGGAATTGCGCTGCGTGATATCACAGTGTGAATCGCCGAGCCATTCTTAAACGCGCCCTCGGCAATAAGCATAACATTTTCACCAAATTCCACTGTCTGCAAAGCAGTGCATGGCACATTTGCAAAGTCCATTTGACGTCCAAAATAGGCATTAGTCAGTGTAGCTGAATTAATGGTTTTAGAAGTAATTGAAAGTTCGGC
>CAZRCU010000131.1:0-2821 GCA_964598685.1 uncultured Bacteroides sp. | reverse complement strand
GCAATCTCTGAAAGCGCTGTTGCCAATCGACACGACAGAGGTTGGGATTGCTATCGACTCCAAAGCTGTGCAGCCACGGAAGGCGTTGTTGCCAATCGACGTGATCGAACTTGGGATGTAGATCGACTGCAACGCGGTGCAGCCCGAAAACATATTATTGCTTAACGATGAGATAGAGTTGGGAAGGTTGACAGAGGTAAGGTTGACGCAATCAACCAGCACATAGTCGCCAATCGAGGTAACCGACTCGGGAATAGTCAAGGAAGTGAGGCCTGTGCAGCCCCAAAACGCACTATCGCCGATGGAGGTAACCGAACTCGGGATAGTCACATCCGTAATGTCGTAATAGTTTTTGAATGCATCATTGCCAATAGCGACGACCGAATATGTATCACCCAGGCAAATAGCGGTTTCGGGTATTACGATATGTCCGGAATATCTATCGCCGGCTGACACCTCAACGATTCTATCCTCTCTGGAGATGAAACTGAAAAATACGCCTTCATATTCGAAATTGAAAGCATTCATCGCTACGGCGTTGAACAACACGGTTAGGGTTAGAATAAATTTTTTCATTAAGATAGGTTAGTATAGGTTTTAGCAGTAGCGTCGGTCTATCACAGATTTGTCGCTACAGTCTTACGGTTAAAAAACGGTCAAAAAAAACAATTAAAGCACTGTGTCGGGAAAAATCGGATTAAATGCCGAATTAATCCGGGACGATAAGCGGAGGCTCTGTTCGGGCATAATTGCGCTGTTTGAGCAACATGATGCCCATATAACGGGTGCGTTTCTTATAGTATAGTAACATGGCTATGACGGGTTAGAAATTTGCGCAAAGATAGCACATAGTTTGATTCGGCCCAAACATAGCCACTTGTTTTCACACGATTTCACTTGTTTTCACAAAGCCGCAGATTGCGATGCGCCGGCAATCTGCGGCTGCCTGCTTATAGTTTGCTGTATTCTTCGTCGGTGACCGGTTCAAGCCATTCATTGCTCGTACCTTCACCGGCAATTTCTACGACCAAGTGGGCAAACCAGCTGTCGGCTGCGGCCCCATGCCAATGCTTGACGCCTGCGGGGATGTTTACCACATCGCCGGGCTGAAGTTTGCGAGCAGGCTTGCCTTCTTCTTGATACCAGCCGTAGCCACCTACACAAATCAGCATCTGTCCCCCAC
The DNA here is from genome assembly GCA_964598685.1 of uncultured Bacteroides sp. Classification (GTDB taxonomy): domain Bacteria; phylum Bacteroidota; class Bacteroidia; order Bacteroidales; family Muribaculaceae; genus CAG-873. Next base: position 1,638 of record CAZRCU010000131.1, on the reverse strand, counting down.
CCTTTGTGGCGTGGTGGATGTGCCAATTGTTGCGGCATCCGGGTTCGAAGGTCACATTATAGATAGCGACTTGCTCGGTGGAGATCGGGGCTAAGTAGCTGTTGCCAATAAAATATTGTGCGAAGGCAGTGTTAGGATTGCCAATCGGGAAGATCATATCCTGCTCAAACTTTTGGCGGGCATCGGTTGCATCGGTATCATCGGCCCACACCTCGGTGGCCAATCGAAATGCGCCCCATGCTTTTGGCCATCCGGCATAGAAGCCAACTTGTGTCAGGATTTCGGCAATTTCGGTGCGCGTGATGCCGTTTTTCTTTGCCTCCATCAGGTGAAATTTCAAGGAGGTGTCGATGATGCCACTGCTCACCAAGGCCGTCACCGTGACCAAACTTCGGTCGCGCAAGGCGAGTTTATCAGTGCGGCTCCACACTTGGCCAAAGAGAACATCGTCGTTGAGTTGGGCGAATTTCGGGGCGAACTCACCCAGCTGAGTGCGTCCGGCAGTTTGATTTATTTCCGAAGCGGTTTCTGTAAGCTTCGTGGGATTCTGAGCGTTTGCCATAATAGTAAATGTTATTGCGACTGTTGCAGCTACAAATTTAATATTAATTTTTGCCATAAGTTCACATGTAATACAAATAAGGTTGTGAATATATGGCAAAGATACAACCACACATTAATATATATATTTCACATTTTGCCGATAAATTTACCATTTTTGCGGATAAGCAGATGGTTGTGTGTGGTGGGGGTATCAATTCACGTGCCAATGTCCGCCTTTGGCAGGACCTACACGAGAGATTTTATCGGATGCTTTCAGTTTTGCCAATTGCTTTTCAACGCCTTTAGCTGAAATGCCAATTTCATCAGCAAGTGAGCGCGCTGAGTGGCGTGGATTATGGCGTAACAAAGCAATAATTTTATCTGAAGTGCTTTTAGGCTCCACTTGTAAATCATCCGGGAAATTCTTTTGATATATCTCAATTTCTTGCATCAGTTGACGTTCTACAACGCCATGCATATAGTTTCTGAAAATTGAGATATCCTCGTTTTCGCGAGTTGCAATAAGCGCCTTGATATACGATTCTTTTTCATCGCTGAGAATACGTGACGGAAATAGTCCAAACTCAAATTGCAGCCAGTTCATAACAAGTCGTGACATTCGGCCGTTTCCATCAGCCCAAGGGTGAATGGTTACAAGATTGTAATGCGCATCAAAGCTCAAATCATACAAGTCGTCCAACGACATTTCTGTTGAATTACGTCTCTGATCATTAAGCTTATTGCAAAACTCTTGTAGCTTCAGCGGCACCTTGTTGTAGCTCATATATGATCTACCGCCAACGCCGGCCGATACATTCACCAAGCGCAAATCTCCGTTAGCCGATGAAAAATCACCGAGCATTGTGTGATAAACCGTTCCTGTGTTTTTCATTGTCAATGCCGACAATTCCTTAAGTCGCTCTATCGTGATATCTTCGTGATTACGAGCGAATTCCAAGCAACGTTCGTAGGCAGCTTTCAAATCAAGATTCATGTTTTGCTCAATCAAGCTTTTACCCTTAATCGAGATGCCATTGTCAAACATTATCTGATTTTCAAGTTCAGTAATGGTAGACCCCTCAATCGCTGTTGAGT
>CAZRCU010000130.1:0-7135 GCA_964598685.1 uncultured Bacteroides sp. | reverse complement strand
GGATGTTATCCAAAGTACCTATACATTAAGGCTGTATAAGTCAAAGTAGAGGTGCACAAAGTCCCGAGGGTCCTCATCGGAGGCGTCTCGGGGCTTTGTGCGTTTAATCACAGGCTATAAATGATAAGTTTAATAGCAAAAGGCTTGAAATTGGATATATTTTCATATAAAAGTTAATACGCAAATGCAAGCGCAGTTTGTATGAATGGATGGGAGTTTGTAACTTTGCAGTGCAATAATAAGATAAGAAAAGATTATGCCTCAAGTATCTCAGCGAGGAGGGTTAATGCCCGCCTCACCCATACGACGCCTTGTAAAATACGCCAACGAGGCCAGTGCACGTGGAGTCAAAGTATATAGATTGAATATCGGCCAACCGGATATTCCTACCCCCGCACAAGCGTTTGAAGCTATTGCATCAATCAATCGAAAAGTGCTGGAATATAGTCCATCAGAAGGTTTGCGATCTCTGCGTTGCAAATTAAAAGAATATTACCACAGATATAATATTAATGTGGATGTAGATGATATTATTGTCACCACCGGCGGATCTGAAGCGGTGCTATTTGCATTTATGGCATGCTTGGACCCGGGCGACGAAATTATTGTACCTGAGCCTGCATATGCCAATTATATGGCGTTTGCAATTTCGGCCGGAGCAAAAATTGTCACAATACCATCCACCATTGATGATGGCTTTCAACTGCCTCCAATCGAAGAGTTTGAGAAACTGATTACGCCGCGCACCAAGGGTATACTAATATGCAATCCCAACAATCCCACCGGCTATCTCTACACCATGAAAGAGATGCTACAGTTGCGTGATTTGGTGAAAAAATACGATTTATTCTTATTTTCCGATGAGGTATATCGTGAATTTTGCTACACCGGAGCTCCATACATTTCGGCATTCCATTTGCCCGGAATTGAAGAGCAAGTGGTGTTAATCGACTCTGTGTCGAAGCGCTATAATGAATGTGGTATTCGCATAGGCGCACTTATTACAAAGCACAAAGAGCTAAAGCAAAATGTGATGAAATTTTGCCAGGCAAGGCTAAGTCCGCCTTTGCTTGGACAAATCGTGGCTGAGGCTTCTATTGACACTCCGGCCGAATACATGTTGGCCACATATAATGAATATGTGGAACGTCGCAAATTCTTGGTGGATCGTATCAATCGTATCCCTGGATGTTATTCGCCAATTCCTATGGGCGCATTCTACACCGTGGCCCGTCTGCCCGTAGATAATGCTGATGAATTCTGCCGCTGGTGCTTGACTGATTTTAGCTATGAGGGCCAGACTGTGTTTATGGCACCTGCATCAGGATTTTATGTGACACCCGGATTGGGTCGCGACGAGGTGCGCATGGCCTATGTGCTTGAACGTGATGAGCTGGCTAAAGCGCTCGATGTGTTAGAAAAAGCCCTTGAAGCATATCCCGGACGAACCATTTAATACTATAAATTCAAGTAATGAAGTTTAAACCACGACATTTAGCAAGCATTGTGTTGCTGGGAGGTGTTGCCACTTTGGCTGCACAAGAATCAACAGATGTCAATTATATGCCTCATATAGGCGGTGTGATTCGAACTCGCTGGGAAGCCGAGCTCGATGGAGGGCTCAATCGCTTTGCAGTGATGAATGCCCGCGTCAATCTAAAGGGCAATATTGCGAAGCCTATCGACTACTTTTTGCAGGCCGACCTATGCCGCCAAGGCACTATTCAATTTTTGGATGGCTGGGCAAGGCTGGCAATTACGCCAAAGTTGAAGATAAAAGTAGGTCAATACCGTATGCCATTTGGCGTAGATCCATTCAGGGCTCCCGGCAACTACATATTTTCAAACCGCTCATTTATCGGGCGCGATTTAAGCAATGTGAGAGCCGTAGGCGCTGATGTGGCCTATACGTTCGATAAAATTCCGCTTTCCATCGAAGCCGGTGTCTTTAATCCTACCAGCATCGGATATCACACAGGCTACACATCGGCAAAAGCATACGCTGCAAAAGCAGTGTATAAAATCAATAACGTTACGCTCACGACAGGTTTTAAATCTCTCGAGCCCGACTCGGTGAGAATTAATCTTGCCGATGCAGCAATCACATATAATTCAGGCAGATGGCTTGCCGAGGCCGAGTATATGTATAAACATTATACAAATTCGGCCATGACACCATGCCATGCATATAATTTCTATGCGAGCTATGCAATGCCCGTGAAATTAGGTGTGTTTAATTTAATGTCGTTTCAAGGTCGCTTTGACGGCACCACCGATCACTCGACCGGCACTCGCAACAGCCAAGGTAATTTGCAAGTAGATTTACCGGCTGTAAACCGAATGACTCTTGGAGCAACAATCACATATGTCTATAAGTTAGTGAGACTTGATTTCAGGCTCAACTACGAAAACTATTTTTACAAACATGGGGTTGCGCCCTCGGCCGAACGCGATGACAAATTCGTGGCTGAAATAGCACTGGTAATATGAAAAAATTTGTTTCATGGAATGTTAACGGTCTTAGAGCCGTTGTAGGCAAAGGTTTTGCTGAGATATTCGCCGGTTTTAATGCCGATGCCGTATGCTTGCAAGAAACTAAGATTCAAGCCGGGCAAATCGATTTGAATTTTGACGGTTACGAAGCATTTTACGACTATGCAGAACGCAAAGGCTACTCCGGCACAGCGATTTTTACTCGCATAAAAGCGCAAGAAAATCGCTGCGGAATAGGCCATGATGAGCATGATAGCGAAGGCCGTGTTGTGACACTCGACCTAGGCTCGTGCTACCTTGTCAACGTGTATACGCCAAATTCCCGTGCAGAGCTCGTGCGGCTGCAATATCGAATGGAATGGGAAACAGCATTTGCCGACTATGTGAAGAAGCTCGACGCTGTGAAACCGGTGATTATATGTGGCGATATGAACGTGGCTCACGAAGAAATCGACCTCGCAAATCCTAAAACCAACCATTTCAATCCGGGATTTTCCGATGAGGAGCGTGCCGCAATGACCAACTTGCTAAATTGCGGATTTGTAGATACATTTCGCCGACTGCATCCCGATGCTGTAGGCGCTTATTCGTGGTGGAGCTATCGTGGCGGAGCTCGCGCTAAGAATGTGGGCTGGCGTATCGACTACTTTTTAGTGTCGCAGCGCATAGCCGACAAGGTGGTATCTGCTGAAATTCATCCTGAAATTCTCGGATCTGACCACTGCCCTGTTTCAATTGAAATAGATATTTAACCCTAATACCTACATAAATGAAAATCGGAGATAAGCTGCCTGAAGTGCTCGGTATGGATGCGGCAGGCAATGAATTTAAAGCTTCTGAATTAAGCGGCAAGCCGCTAATAGTGTATTTTTATCCCAAGGACAACACTCCGGGATGCACAGCCGAAGCTTGCTCGCTGCGCGATGGATACGACGAACTCCACGCTTTAGGCTTTGCCGTGATTGGCATTAGCAAAGATTCAGCTGCCAGCCATGCAAAATTCTCAGCCAAATATGAGTTGCCATTCATATTGCTTAGCGACACATCCACCGAGGTGAACCAAGCTTTTGGCGTATGGCAAAAAAAGAAAATGGCCGGCCGTGAATATATGGGCACCGTGCGCACTACATTCATCACCGATGCAGAGCACGTAGTAACACATATCATTACCAAAGTAGACACTAAAGACTCTGCAAATCAAATTCTTGAACTATTAGGCAAGAAGTAGATAAACAACATCATCTAACATCGGCAGTTGGCATTATTGACCAGCTGCCGATGTTTTTGTGTATAGGTGAACCGTCGAAGCAGCGAGAACGTTGTATTTAGAAAATTTTTTGTGTTATGAAATTTGGCAGATTAATTATCGTTGCGAGCCTTGCGTTGACGGCAGTTGCAGCAAAGCCGTGTTCTCGAATCGTGTTTAGAGGTGATAGCACCGATGTAGTGATGGTGGGCCGAACACTGGATTGGCGCACACCAATACCAACAAATCTCTATGTGTATCCGGCTGGCATGAGAAAGGAGAGCATGCCAAGCGGGCCAAGATTTGAATGGACATCGAAATATAGTTCTGTAGTGGCCGTTGGCTATGATGCCGGAGTAACCGAGGGAATGAATCAATGTGGGCTGGTGATGAATGGCCTATTCTGTAAGGATTCAGTGTATCGTGAGGCAATCACAGGTCAAAACACACCGATCATAAGTCTGGCTGTGCTTGTAAGCTACTTCTTGGATAATTTTGCAAATGTAGCAGAGGCAAAGGATTGGCTCACAGAGCATGATTTTGCAATATCCGGCAAGACGTTTGACGGAGGGACTGTTTCGCTGCTACATTGGGCATTGACCGACACTACCGGACGCACGCTGATAATGGAATATGTAGATGGCAAATTGAATTTATACGATTCAGCAGATAATCAGGTGCTGACCAATGATCCGCCCTACCCTGAGATGTTGGCGATTAACCAATATTGGCAAGGCGTGGGAGGCATGAACATGCTGCCGGGTGGAGTAAGATCCAGCGATAGATTTGTGCGTGGCTCCTACTTTATTCATCATGTGCCCACTGCCGCAGCCACAAGTGATGAAGCGTTAACCAGGCTATCGACCATCATAGATAATGTGGCAGTTCCATCAGGCTATGAGATACCCGGGCAGCCCAATTTATCATCTACACAATGGCGAAGTATAGCTGATTTGAATAGGCTGCGCTACTATTTTAAATTCGCCGATTCGTTAAGTCTTTACTATATAGATTTGAGAAAGTTGAATCCCGTGAATGGGGGCAAAGTGCTTAAACTCGACAACAACAATCACAATAAATATTCAGGCTGTATTAATAATGAGCTTATAGAATCAGAGCCTTTTAAGCCCATGTATTGATGTAATTTGATATTTAAAAGCACAAAGTGCTTAAAGAAAGGCAGATTAATTCACCGATAATTTGTAACTTTACGGTGCAATTAATCTAAATAACATGAGCACAAACGACAAAGTGGCCACCCATAGCCACGAACACAAGCATAGTGATCACAATCAATGGACATTGCCAATTATTTCGGCGATTATGTTGGTTGGAGGAATTTTCTTGGAAAATTTCTCAACAGTTTTCGATTATCCCTATTGCAGCCTTATTTATTATCTGTTGGCATTTCTACCGGTTGGCTTGCCTGTTTTTAAAGAGGCATACTCAGAAATTAAAGGTGGCGAATATTTCAGTGAATTTACATTGATGGCAATCGCGGCTATAGGTGCATTCTTTATAGGCGAATATCCTGAGGCCGTGGCTGTGATGCTATTCTACACTGTGGGGGAGATTTTGCAGGACGAGGCCGTGGATCGTGCTTCGCGCAATATCGGAAAATTGCTGGATGTGCGTCCGGAGCGAACCATGGTGCTACGAAGCGGCGAATTAACAGAAGTTGCGCCTAAAGACGTTGCCGTTGGCGAGATAATAGAATTAAAACCGGGCGAGCGTGTGCCATTGGACGGCGAACTGGATGTGGCTGAAGCCTCGTTTGACACATCGGCACTAACAGGTGAAAGCATGCCTCGCACAATACACAAAGGGGAGCAAACGTTGGCCGGTATGATTGTCAGCGACCGAAGCATTCGAATAAAAGTGACACGGCCTTACGACCAAAGCACGCTTGCACGCATTCTGTCGCTTGTAAAAGATGCGGCAGAACGCAAAGCGCCCACCGAATTGTTTATACGTAAGTTTGCGCGAATCTACACACCAATTGTGATAGCTATGGCTGCTATAATAGTGCTGTTGCCGTTGCTTATCACCCATGTAAGCAGTTTCGATTATAATTTTTCGGATTGGCTCTATCGTGGACTGGTATTTTTGGTGATTTCGTGTCCATGTGCATTGGTTATCAGTGTTCCATTAGGCTATTTTGCCGGTATTGGAGCAGCATCCAAACTGGGCATTCTATTTAAAGGTAGCAACTATTTGGATGCTATTACCAAAATTGATGCCATTGCCTTTGATAAAACCGGCACTCTCACTAAAGGGAAGTTTGAAGTGTTTCAAACCGACATTGCTGAGGGCGTGGATAGCTCTCAATTTTTGAGCATGGTGATGAGCGTTGAAGGCAAAAGCACCCACCCGATTGCGAATGCTGTCGTGGCCTATGCCGCTAACAACAACGCACAAGCGCTTGACGTAGCAGAAATGAATGAGTTTTCCGGCCATGGAATAGCCGCCGTTATCCAAGGCAGGCAATTGCTTGTGGGCAATATGCGATTAATGGAGAAAGAAGGCGTTGAAGTTCCTAAGACAGTCAACGATAATATTGCCACCATCGTGCTTTGCGCCATCAATCACAAATATGCCGGAGCGTTATTCCTATCAGACACCCTCAAGGAAGATGCAAAAGCCGCTATTGAAAACCTCGGGCATGAAGGGGTAAATGAAGTTCACCTTCTTTCCGGCGACAAGCGAGAAATCGTAGATCATTTTGCGGCAGAGCTTGGGATTCAATTTGCTAAATCAGAATTACTACCCGAGAATAAAGCAGATTATATCAGCCATCTAATGAACGATGATCACAAGATGGTGGCCTTTGTGGGCGATGGCATGAATGATGCGCCTGTATTGGCGATGAGCAATGTTGGCATCGCCATGGGCGGTTTGGGTAGCGACGCAGCAATAGAGAGTGCCGACGTAGTAATCCAAAACGATATGCCGTCGCGAGTGGCAACAGCCGTAAGGATAGGCAAATACACCTCGGCAATAGTTCGACAAAATATCATCGGTGCTATTGCCGTGAAAATCGTCGTGCTAATAGCCGGAGCACTTGGCTTTGCTTCATTGTGGTGCGCCGTCTTTGCCGATGTAGGCGTATCGCTGATAGCAGTAGGCAATTCCATGCGAGTACTCTACAAGAAGTACGAATAATCGGCCCCAACGCTATCCGCCACGCATTGAAGAAGCATGGTGACGACAGCGAATATAAGCGTGGTCAGATACCACTCACAGAGGAGGATTTTAATCGCATTGAGGATATTGTATCTAATTACGACAGTGTTGAGGTTTCAGATGGCAAAAGAGGTAATGAAAATCTGATCTACACCAAGACATATGATGATGGCACTACATATTACGTGGAGGAGTGCCGCACAGGACGAAAGG
>CAZRCU010000129.1:0-7292 GCA_964598685.1 uncultured Bacteroides sp. | reverse complement strand
GATAGTCAGTTACTATATTTTTAATAGTAATGGAATTTTGGAGGTATTGCAACAGTCTCTCAATCCAACACATTGTGAATCAGCACTTTACCCATAAGTGTATCCATTGCCAGTAGGGATGCACCATGGTGTATCCTAAATTCAATACGTTGTAAATCAACGATGTAGACGATGTCTTCGACTCCTGCACCTCAGCCGAGATCGTCTACAATATGCTGCACTAAATCAGCGGCAAGCTACCCGCCGCACTTCAAACCTCCGCACCGGCAGCGGCCACCGCGGAGAATCCAACCGGTAGCAATCGCACATTGACATTTTGGAAAAAATACGGAAACTGGCACGGCTCTTTTATTATTCTCATTATCCGTAAAGAGCGTGAATCCACTTTCCCAAAAAGAGAGCGAGGCAATTTCGTACACTATCGCAAACGTCAACTATATTGATGATGCCTACCTCGACTTAACGGCAAAATCAGCGGTGTACAATATATACGGTGTCAAAGTGGCCGACTCCACCACCGGCCTCCCATCGGGCTTCTACATCGTCAAAACCGCCAACACAGTCAAAAAGGTTTGCGTGAAATAAAAAACGAAATATAAAACAGACTTCAATATCCACGGCTCTTGGTCGGCTTGTTATCAATTTGCCGAAAATTTGTTACCTTTGCACTAAAGTTGTAAAAGTATGGATAATTTGCCACAAGACCCCTTTATGCTGCTCAGCGTGATTAATATGAAGTTGCGCGATTCTTATTCGTCGCTCGACCAGCTGTGCGACGATCTCGACGTAAATTGCGACGAAATTAAAACACGCCTCGCGCAAGCCGGATTTGAATATGATGCCACTAACAATCGCTTTGCTTAATTGATGACTCGCGAATATTTGGAACAATTAAATGAGGCACAGCGCTGTGCCGTGGAATATCTCGATGGCCCCGAGCTGGTAATCGCCGGTGCAGGGTCGGGCAAAACACGTGTACTCACCTATAAAATTGTGCATTTGCTGGCAAATGGCTATGAGCCGTCGCGCATCTTAGCTCTTACGTTTACCAACAAGGCTGCGCGTGAGATGCGCGAGCGCATTCAAGCGCTCACAGGCGACAATGTGGCGCGTCGGTTGTGGATGGGAACATTTCACAGCATCTTCTCACGAATATTGCGACGCGATGCTGCCATGGTAGGCTACACACCAAATTTTACAATCTACGACACCGACAATTCCAAATCGCTGATCAAAAGCATTATTAAAGAATTTGATCTCGACGAGAAGGTCTATAAGGTGTCGGCCGTGCACAATGCAATATCGTGGGCGAAAAATTCGCTCCTCTCCCCCGACGACTATAAGAAAGACCGTGAGCTCGTGGAGAGCGACCGCCGTAGCGGCCGTTCCAGGATTTATTTGCTCTATCAAGTGTATGTGCAGCGCTGTCGCATTGCCGATGCAATGGACTTCGACGATTTGCTTTATTACACCGCCGTGTTGTTTCGCGACCATCCCGAGGTGCTTGGCCACTATCGTGAATTTTTCAGATACGTGTTAGTCGACGAGTATCAAGACACCAACTTTGCCCAAAACATGATTATGACTATGCTGTGTAAGGGCGTAGGCAATATCTGTATGGTCGGCGACGACGCACAAAGCATTTATTCTTTCCGTGGTGCCAATATTCGCAATATTATGGGATTGAATCATTCATATCCCAATTTGCAGACATTCAAGCTGGAGCAAAACTATCGCTCGACTCAGAACATCGTAAATGCAGCCAATAGCCTGATTGCCAAAAACAACGAGCAAATCCGCAAAACAATCTACTCTGAAAATGACGTCGGCGACCGCATTGAGGTGCAAAGCGGCCACAGCGATTACGATGAAGCAGGGCTCGTAGCCTCGCAGATAGTCACACGTCGCGCTCGTACCGGCGACCCCTTGAGCGAATTTGCGATTCTTTATCGTACAAATGCGCAGTCGCGCGTGTTGGAAGAGGCTCTGCGACGTCGCAACATCCTTTATCGCATATTTGGTGGCACTGCCTTCTATAATCGAAAAGAGGTGAAAGATGCGATTTCCTATTTCCGATTGGCTATCAATCCCAATGACGACGAAGCTCTGCGCCGTGTGATCAACGTGCCGGCTCGCGCCATCGGCAAAGTGACTGTCGATAAGCTCTCGGCTGCCGCCATTGCCGCCGATGTGAGCATATGGTCGGTTATCAATAACCCCTCGCAATATAATATCGACTTAAATTCCGGCGCACTTCGCAAAATCAATGGCTTCGCCACTTTGATTAGCATCTTTATCTCACAGGCCCAACAGTTGGACGCCGAGCAACTCGCGCGCATGATAATCGCCCGAACAGGCCTCTTGGCTATGTATCTGAGTGAAAGCACGCCTGAAAGCATTTCCAAGCAAGAAAACTTGCAAGAACTCATAAAAAGTGCGCATGAATATGTGGCCGACCGCATCGAAGAAGGCAATGAAGAAAATGCCACTATGGCCAATTTCCTCGCCGAAGTAGCCCTCCAAACCGACCAAGACGAGGACAATCCGGCTTTGGCCGACTCCGTTTCGCTTATGACTATTCATGCTGCCAAAGGCCTCGAATTTTCCAATGTATTTGTCGTTGGCGTGGAAGATCAACTTCTGCCCTCTGCTATGAGCAGCAATTCGCCTGCTGAAATTGAGGAAGAGCGTCGACTGTTCTACGTAGCCATCACTCGTGCCAAAAAATTCTGTATGCTCAGCTATGCATTGTCGCGATATATCAACGGTCAAACAATGATTTGCTCACCATCGCGATTCCTTAAAGACATCGACACCGACTATCTCAAATTCTCCTATGGTTCTGAACGCTTGCCATTTGAAATGGGTATAAACCGTCCGTCGCGCCCTGCCAAAACGCCCATGTTCACCATAAACACTCCGGCCAAGCCTAATCCGAATAGCGATGCTGCCGCAGCCGCCGGCGTAGCCCTTCACACGGCAGACGAACTCTATAAAGGACAGCACATTGAGCATATGAAATTTGGCAATGGCGAAATCATTGAGATCCTTTCAACCGACATCGGCGATTCGGTGATAGTGGAATTTGAGGCATGGGGAGAGAAACGGCTCCTATTAAAATATGCTAACTTTAAAATTATTGACTAATGACTCCGCTAGACATCCCGACTCCGGCCTATGTGGTATATGAGGACCGTTTGCGTCGCAATTTGGAATTGATTAATTCTGTAAAGAATGGTGCAGGCATTGATATTATTATGGCCTTCAAGGCCAATGCTCTTTGGCGCACCTTCGATATTATTGGTCAATATTGTAAAAATTCTACAGCCAGCTCACTAAACGAGATGCGTCTAGCTCGCGAATTCTTAGGCGGTGAGGTACATTCATATTGTCCGGCCTACACCGTTGATACTATCGACGAATATCTTGCCGGCTCATCTCATATCACATTTAACTCCTTGGGGCAGTGGAGCCAATTTAAAGATACCCTCGCTAAATATAATAGCGAGCATCAGCGCCATGTGTCGCCCGGCTTGCGCGTAAATCCTAAATGCTCGGTTATTGAAACCGATTTATACAACCCCGCTTTGCCCGGCTCGCGTTTTGGCGAGAATCCCGAGCGCATCGGTGAAGCTTTGCCCGAAGGCATCGAAGGCTTGCATTTTCATGCCTTGTGTGAATCCACCAGCTACGACCTTGAAAAGGTGCTCGCAGCTTTTGAAGAGCAATTCGGCCGCTATCTCCATCAAGTGAAATGGGTAAACATGGGCGGTGGTCACCTTATGACGCGCCAAGGCTACGACACCAAGCATCTGATAAGCCTGCTTACTGCTTTCCGCTCGCGCTATCCGTGGCTGCAAGTGATATTAGAGCCCGGCAGCGCCTTCACTTGGCGCACCGGCGATTTACTCACCTCGGTGGTCGATATAATTGAGAATGATGGCATCTCCACAGCTATCATCGACGCCTCATTTGCTTGCCACATGCCCGACACGCTCGAAATGCCTTATAAACCGCTCATAACTGAAAGCCTTGGCCAAGACCCCGTGGCCGGAATGCCCACATATCGTTTGGGCGGCAACTCGTGCCTCAGCGGCGACTATGTGGGCGATTGGAGCTTTGAAAAGCCCCTAAAGCCCGGCGATCGCCTTACTCTCGAAGACATGAACCACTATACCAACGTAAAAACCACAATGTTCAATGGCATTGCGCATCCCTCGGTATGGTTGGTCACTTCCGACGGCCAAGCCAAATGCTTGCGTCAATATTCTTATGATGATTATAAATCGCGTATGTGTTAAGTTATGAAATTCTCTGTTATTGTTCCGGTTTATAATCGCGTCGATGAAGTGCGCGAATTGCTTGACAGCTTGATGCGTCAAACATCTAAAAATTTCGAGGTGATAATAGTTGAGGATGGCTCCACTTTGCCATCGCGTCTGGTGGTGGATGAGGCCGTTGCTCAAGGGCTTGATGCCAAATATTTTTTCAAAGAAAATGAAGGCCGCTCAATAGCTCGCAATTATGGCATGGAACATGCTCGGGGCAGCTACTTTGTCTTTTTTGACTCCGACTGCGTGATTCCGGATAAATATTTTGAGAATCTCGAGCAGATGCTTGGCGAAAATCCGCTCGACTGCTATGGCGGCCCCGATGCTGCTCATGAATCGTTTAGCGACACCCAAAAAGCCATTAGCTATTCTATGACATCATTCCTAACCACAGGCGGTATTCGTGGTGGCAAGATTAGCCTTGAAAAATTTGTGCCGCGTACATTCAATATGGGCTTCTCGCGTAGCGTCTACGAGCGAGTAGGAGGCTTCCGCGAAATGTTCTCCGAGGATATTGATATGAGCACACGAATCCGACAGGCCGGATTTTCGATTGGTCTGTTGCAAAATCCTGTATGGCACAAGCGCCGAGTCGATTTTGCTAAATTTTTCCGCCAGGTCTATGTGTTTGGCATGTCGAGAATCACTCTGAAATTGCTCTACCCTGGTTCGATGAAGCCTGTGCACATGTTGCCGGCCTTATTCGTTATCGGCTCGGTGGCATTGATATTGCTCGGCGTCTTTGTCAATCCAATATTCATTTGGTTGCTTTTGGCATATTTTGTGGCTGTATGGATTGGCGCGCTCATGGCTACTAAAAATCTAAAAATTGCCACATTGGCCGTGCCTGCTGCCATTATCCAACTTGGTGGCTACGGCCTCGGCTTTATCAAAGCTTATTTCCTTAAAATAATACTCGGCCGCGGTCGCAACGAGGCCGAAGAAGTGCAAATTCGTAAAGGCAAGTAATTTATATGGACAACGAACTCTCTCCTGCGGGCGGCATGCTCATTAAAGATATGATGGCCGACGAGCGCCCCCGTGAAAAAGCTCTTAAATACGGCATCAAATCCCTATCCACCGTCGAACTGATGGCCATCATCTTCGGCACCGGCATTCAGGGAAAATCAGTGATAAATCTCAGCAACGAGATTCTGCTCGACAACAGCGGCCACCTCTCAAAAGTGGCGCGCCTCACAGTCAAGGATTTTATGAATCGCTACAAAGGCGTTGGAGTGGCCAAATCGGTGGCGCTATTGGCTGCGCTCGAATTGGGTTCGCGCGCTTCGGCCGACGCGGCCGTGCTCACCGACCCGCAAATCACCTCGCCCGAATCAGCCGTAGATATTATGCGCCCTCATTTGGGCCGTTTGGCGCAAGAGGAATTTTGGGTGATGCTGCTCAACCAAGCCGGCAGAGTGGTGAAAGAGGTTATGGTGTCGCGTGGTGGTTTGGCTGCTACTATGGTCGATGTTAAGGTGGTGCTGCGCCATGCTCTTGAAAACTATGCCACGGCGATGATCCTATTCCACAATCATCCTTCCGGCAATCTCACCCCAAGCGCTCAAGACGACAACCTCACTTCTCGAATAGTCAAGGCCGCTCAAATGCTCGATATCAGAGTCAACGACCACATTATCCTCACCGATGGCGGATTCTATTCCTATTATAGCAACAATCGAATGCCGCAAGTCTAATCTTTAGACGTCTCCGGCTTGTCATCGACTTCGTCCGATGCTTCGATCTTAGGCGTGGCAATGTATTGGTTGTAGTATGCCAATATTAGCGTTGTCAGAGGCAGTGCTATAATTAGGCCTATGAAGCCGAGTAATGTGCCCCACACCGATAGCGACAGCAAAATTATCGCTGGATTGAGCCCCATGGCCTTCCCCATAATTTTAGGCGTTAACACTAAGTCTTGAATGCATTGCACCACGATATAAACCGCCATGCAAGCCCACCACACTTCCCAAAATCCAAAGCTGGAATCTACGCTATACACCACACACAGCAGCGTGGTCGGTATAATTGAAATCAGCTGCAAATAAGGCACTAAATTCAGCAGCCCGATAAACATCCCCAATGGCAGTGCCAGCGGTAGCCCGATAATCGAGAACCCTATGCAAAATAGCACTCCCACAAGAAATGCCACCAACGCTTGCCCACGGAAATAATGGTTCATGCTATCTGTCACATCATTCCAAATCTTAAACACTACGCTGCGATATTTTGGAATTACAATATGTTTGAAGCTCTCAATCAGCTTGTTGTAGTCAAGCATGATAAACACCACGTATAACACTACGATAAACCAATTTACAATACTAATAATAAAGCTCAGACCACTCGACAGCACACCTCCTACTGCATCCAGCAAGGTCTGCCAATCTTGATGCGTGAGCTGCGTTGAAATGGTCTCAAAGTCGATATATTTGCGCAAGAAATCGTGAAACGCTTGAGGCACCATGGGAATCTGGCCGGCACCCGATGCATACCTCGACACCAATGCCGCCGCCTGATGCATCTCATTAATTATCGACGGAATGAACAGCGCGCCCAAGGACACCACTATAAGGATAAACTCAAACAGTGTGACAAACACCGGCACTGCGCGCCCTTTGCAACGCAGCAATCGGCGGTTGTATTGCACAAATGGCTCCAGTAGATAGGCGATAAGCCACGACACCATAAACGGCAACAACACCGAGCGAAGCTCGTTGATCAACCACACCACTCCGGCCAATGCACACAGCGTGATTATTATTCTTACTACTCTGTCAAATGTGTATGGGCGGGATAAATCACCACCTTTAATTGGGCTATCTGCCATGAAGCTTCGGTCTGTTTTAGTTAGTATTATCTGGCAAAATTAGTGATTTTTTTTATATCTATGGAAATTTTGCTAATTTTCCATCTTTGGCAGGGGCCCCGCCATATACGCAGATACACAGCGAGTTAGAT
>CAZRCU010000128.1:0-7295 GCA_964598685.1 uncultured Bacteroides sp. | reverse complement strand
GCGCCATTTTGGTCGGGAAGCAAACTTCCTTACCAAATTCTCATCCATCAACGCCCTCTACACTGCATATGTAAATTTATTCTTTTCGGTTAACACTATTTAACTGCCGTTTTTTTTTTGTTCACAATTTTGTGCTTAAATTTGCTGCGTCAAAGAAACCACATAAAAAAGTCGGGCAGCGTAAGCAGCTCGAAATTAGTCGGGCTTTTTTTAATGCCCGCACTTGATATATCGAAACAAGGCAATTGCCTTCTCCACTTATTAGCAGCTCGACTTTGCTTTTATTTTATTTGTCACCGGAGAGGCAATTGCCTTTCTCGTGTCAAATAAAGTGTAGTCAAACTAAAAAAGTCAAGACAATGAAGACAACTCAGACACTAACGGTTGAGGCTGCGAATTGCCAACCGAAAGTAAAACAACTACTGATTAAGGGAATTGTTTTCCTTACATCAAAGAAATTTGCTATCTTTGTGATGGCAATCAGCTCAATTATCTCCTACGTCGCCGCTATCATGGAATTATACATACTGACTGCCTATGGGGCAATGCTGTTTATCGGCGGCTACTGCCTCACCACATTCCGTGAAATGGCTCGCGACAATAGACAAGCACGTCTGGGAATCCAAAAACGCTACTAACTTCAATAAACGTAAAAAGATATGGAAACAGAAAAAATTTCTCTTACCGACGAGGCAATCCGCGCCATCGAATCACTGCAACACCACGCAGGAGTCGCAAACTTCTACATTGACACTCTTGCAAAACTGAACAACTACATTCTCCACATGTCAGAAGAAATGGGAATGTCAGACAACGAAGCAATGTCAACTCTCCGTGCGCTCCATATGCTTGCTTTGGACATCCAAGCACTCTCAATCCGTCCCGACGACGAGCCCGAAACCAAGGACGATCCGGATAAGCAAGCCGACGAGCTTGAATCCACCGAACAACAAGAATAAAGCTATGAAACATCCAACCGAAGATCTAACCTATTGTGCCGAAGTGCTTGCTTATTCTGCCAAGATTAATCTATCTGACGGTCTAAGCCAAGTGTTAGAAGTAAGCCAAAAGGTGCCAACCCTGAAAACACAGATACCGCAAGATATAACCGGTGAATTGCTAAATCTGAAATTAGATATAGCAGCCATACAAAGACGTATAATTAAGGTCTCAAACAGATTTTTAGAGCTTATATAATTATTCAAATCATTACTCGAAAGGCGCTCGTTTGTGAAAATGGACGCCTTTTACTGTCCTTCGCATAGCAAGTATTTATTTCGATTTTTGCAACAAATAAGTATGTGATGAACGAAGTTTTAACATTGATAATCTCAAATCTTTGCACCGGATCGCTGTCGTGGCTCTTTACCCTGAAATACTCAAGGAGACAGGCCGAGGCTACAGCGATGGAGCAGGTGCAAAAAATATACCAACAACTCGTTGCAGATGTCAAGGAAGATCGCGACGCGCTTCGTCTCGACCGCGAGCAGCTCAAAGAGCGAATCAAAGATATGGAGAAGCGCATAAAAGATCTTGAAAACACAGTCAAACAAAATGAGCAGATAATCAAAAGGCTTAAAAACGAACTTGACATCGAAAAATCAAAAAGGGCTTAATATGAAATACTATGGACAAACCGGCCACCGATTGTATCGCACTTGTGCTGTTAGGGCTATCATTATGGCTCTACTGTGTTTTTGTACCTATGCTTGTCGAAGTGCTTCTAACTCCACCAAGCAATATAGTAGCGAGGAGCAATCATGGCAGAGCGAAACGACACAAGCAGATAGCGTCAAACAAGAGATTCAGGCATCGCAAACACAAAGCGACACCGCCGCCGTCGACATCAGTCGCATTGACAGCGTTAGGGTCGATTGTGATTCTACCGGCCAAGCTATCGGATATGTGTGGTATCGCACATTGCGTTATAGAGCATCATCCTTATCAGAGCTTGGCATGGAAATTAACTTTACCGGAAATAGCTCGTCGCAAGCGGCCGCATCCGCCTCAACCGCCGATAATGTCAAATCGGAAAAGAAAGAAGTGGCGCATGAAATTAGCTCCAAATTATTGTTGAACTACATAGGATCAGGCTTTTTGGCGCTTGTAGTCATTTACCTGATTTATATAGCAATAGTCGATCGTATATTGCCATGGATACAGAAACGACGTCAACAATAGATCTCTATAGGGCTATCGAGGAGATGAAGGCTATTAGCTTGGCCGGAGGAACGTTCTCGATGAAGTTTCGCAAGTGGAACCGCCAAACTAAAAAGGGAGGAGATATGGCAATCGTGAAGGCTGCAAGGCTAAGACCAAAAGCATCTGATGAAAAAATAGCGGATTCGAGTTATAAACTGTTTTTCACAGATACGGAAACCGGAAAAGCTCGTGTATGCTGGCAACCGCTTATTATGGAATTTAACGGACATCAAACGACTCTAAATTAATATACAATGATACGCAGAAGCGGAAATTTTGGCTTTGTGGACAACGGAGCAGGAGAAATATACACTTTCAGCCTAAATTCAAGAGGTCAAGGCTGGCAGCCTCATAGCTTTATGCTTCGAGGCTCGTCGTCTTCTTTTGGATATAAATACATGAATGTCAATGGAACACCAATCATACCTTTCGGAGATGACAACAACCTACCCGGCCGCGTGTGCAGATTGCTTGAAAAATTCTATGCCGGCGAGGGTATTATGGGCAAAAAGGCCGGTCTGCAATGGGGCGAGGGCCCACGACTATATACCGATGCCGTCGACAGTAACAACATATTTTACCGAGCCTGGACAGTCGACGATGAAATCATAGCCGAGCTAAAGGCAACCGATTATCTCACGCAGATGCATCGCTGCCTTATTGATTTGTGCCACCTCGAGGGCTTTTGGGTTAAGTTCACTCGAAGCCGTGGCTCGCGAATAGGCAAGGGGCGCATCGCTCTGGTTGAGCACGTGCCGGCCGGCAAGGTTAGATATGTATATGCCGGCGACGACCAATTGCCTACACACGCAATGGTGGCTGACTGGCCTGTTGCCGACCCTGCTACATCGTATATTTATCCTTTGTTCGACCCACGCGATCCGCTAAAGTATCCCGTGGCCCTGGCTTATTATAATATATATAGCTATGGGCACGATCACTATAGCGTGCCACGCTTTATCGGAGCCTTCGACTGGCTGGAACTGGCCGGCACTCTTGCGCCGCTGCTGGCTGCCTACAACGAAAATTCCTCAGCCATCTCCAAGCATATAGAGTCACCTCAATCGTATTGGGACCGAGCCGAGGAGCGTATCAAGGATTATTGCCAACGCACCGGAATCGCATATCAGGCGTCGATGTTAGAAAATTTCAAGGATGAAGCAATGGAGAAATTCGCAGCTTCAATGACCGGCAAGGAGAATGCCGGCAAATTCCTTCACACTTCGCAGTTCTGGAACGCAGAGGCCGATAAATTTGAGGGCTGGAAAATCACACCGATCGACAACAAACTCAAGGAGTATATCGAAGCTCAGATTATTATCTGCAAGAAATCCGAGGCCGCCGCAACATCCGGCTTTGGTCTCGATCCGTCGCTGTCTAACCTCATACTGGACACAAAACTCGGATCAGGATCTGAAAAGCTTTATGCGCTCAAGGTGTATAATGCAACTGAAACATCCGTGCCCGATATGGTGCTTTGCAAGCCGTTCCAGCAGTTTATCGACACCAACCATCCGGGCACCAACATCAAAATTGGCCTATATCGCACCGTGGTAGAGGCCGAGAAAAATGTAAATCCGGAAAATCGTGTGAAGCAAAATGCGTGATATTTTCCAATCAGACGAGCCTGTGGCCACGGAAACGAAACCGGCAAAAGAGCGCAACGAGGATAAAAACACCGGTAAGAAAACCGGAGCCTTTAAAACTTTGTCGCGCCACTTTGAACGCCGACTCAAGAGCGAAATCTTTCTTGAGGATGCGCTGCCATGGCACTTCAAAGCCGGTGAGGCTTATCACAGCTTCACCTTTGGCGATGTCGACGCGCTTACATATCTACGTGCAATCTTAAAACAGCAGCCGCTGGAATATGTGTGTCTTAGCACATTCTCAATGGCTATAACGGATGCCGAGACATTGGTGAAATGGCAACAAAAGGGCTTGATTGGACAATTCGATCTGTATCTTGGAGAAATATTCGACTCAAAGTTTGTTGAAGTGTACAACACTCTGAGAGATGCCGTGCAATCGTGGGGGGGGCGAGTGGCTGTGTTCCGCAATCACTCGAAAGTGATCGCCGGATTCGGAGACCGATTCGACTTTGCAATCGAGGGCTCTGCAAATCTAAACAGCAATCCAAGATGTGAGCAGACTGCAATCACGTGTGACTCCGGATTGGCGCGATTTTATAAAGAGCAAATTTTCGACGACATCAAGTCGTTCAACAATGATTTTATCAACTGGAAACCATATAAATTAAGACGTGATGAAATTATTTAATCGAGACGGAAAGGGCAGCGAGGAGATTGTTGCTGCTGTCGGACTTATCTCAAATGGTATATCATTTGACAAGTGGGAACAGCTCTTGCCGCTTGGCATGCGCGATGTGGAGGCAATCATAGGTAAAGAACCGATGGAGGCTTTATCACGTTTCTATGAGGCCGGCGAGACGCCCGACGATGAGTTTCCGGCAAGCACATATACGCCGCTGACCTACCTTAAGCAGGCCGTGGCATTCTTTACGTGGCTGAAAATAATTCCAACGCTCGATGCTCAACATGACGAGGCAGGGCGCTCACGACGCCTGGGCGAGAACGAAAAGGGCCTCACAGCTCTGCAAGAGTTCAAGGACGAGGAAAATATTTTGCGCCTGGCCTATGAAGCAACCGACGCGCTTATCGAGGCGCTGGATGCCGGTGAATATTCTTTCTGGACCGGTTCTCGCAAGTATCGTCAACGTGAAGGCCTACTGATACGTAGCAAGGAGGAGTTCGACGAATACTACACCATAGGATCGGCAAGATTATATGTAACCCTGCTACCAATTATCAGAGAGGTGCAGAGCTCGGATATAGCACCGATATTGGGCTCTCATTTTGACGCCGTATTAAAGGGTGATGAATTGTTGCTCAAAGATGTAGCAGCACGTGCGTTGGCACTGCTAACAATGAAGAAGGCCGTTGAGCGCCTGCCGGTAGAGGTAATTCCCGAAGGTATTGTGCAAGTGAATCAGAGTGCTCCGATTAAATCTCGACTAAGAGCCGAGCAGGCAGCCCGCGAATCAGTGGCTGCTTCGTTGGGCGCTGATGCAAAAAGGTATCTTGAGCAGTTACAAGGCCTAATCGCAGATTTAGAGCCAAACGACGATGATGTTTCTTTCGTTGGGCCCATTACTCACTCTAAAGGTATGACGTTCTGATGAAGGCTATACATACACGAGGAAAAATTGTTTATATTCCAGCAAATATCGACGAGCTGACACCGGAACAATATGAATATTATTGTTTTTTATCGGTGGCACTCGCATCTTGCACCATTGATCTGCAACAGTTCCGAATCCGTTGGTTCTCGTATCTGATTGGCTTTAACCGTGCGAAATATACTATTCTACGCCCGAATTATGTAGCTGAATTGAGAACTCAAGAGTCGGCAATAGATGGATTTTTTGTGGAGGAGGACGGCCACTACCATCTCGATTTCGACACCACGACCAACCTGCTGCCTACATATCATGGCTATAATGGCCCCGGAAATTGGTTGGAAGGCATGACTTATGGTCAATTTGTAGATTGCTGGTCAATAATCGAGGGCATGAGAAATGCTACAGAGCAAGAGATGTATCAAGGCTACGAGCAAATAGCGCGTCGACTGTACGATATACCTGCATCTGACCGTGTGCCTGATTTGTTGATATTTCATGCACCGCGTCTATTCTCTAACGTGTGGCGAGCAATTCAGACCGGGCCGATTGAAATTAACGGACGTAAAATCGACTTTAGAATAATATTCAAAAGCTCAGGGCCGTCGCGTCCGGACGATAAGACCGGATGGGCCGGAATTACTTTTGAGGTGGCAGGCGCAAATGTTTTCGGCAATGTCAAGGAGGTGGAGGAAACCGAGTTCTGGGCCGTGTTGATGTATCTGTATAAGTGCAAGTTTGAATATAACCACGATAAACATTCTAATAATGGAACTATCAGAGAAAATTAAAAAGATGATCCGAGATTGGGAAGGTTGTCGATTGACGGCCTACCGATGCCCGGCCGGTGTGCTAACAATCGGTTACGGGCATACCGGATCCGACGTAAAAGAGGGTATGAAAATCACGATGGCTAAAGCCATTGAATTGTTTAATGCCGATATTGCTAAATTCAGCAAGACCGTTGAAAACACATTCAAGGGCACGAAGCTTAACAACAATCAATTTGACGCGCTTGTCTCGTTTTCCTATAATGTGGGCTCTTTCTCAGCGAAGGCTCCCACGCTTATGCGTATGGTAAAAGCCAACCCCGATGACATATTTATACGCGATGAGATGATGAAACACGTTTATGCAAAATCAGGAGGCGTAATGCAACGCCTCCCGGGGCTTGTCAAACGTCGCACTGCCGAGGCTAACCATTATTTTAGCAAGATATGATAAATCTTAAAGAATATCGCGAGTATTGGCAAGGAGTGGCCGCTCGCGTTCCGGAAATAACCGGTATATTGCCGGTGACGCTCGATGAGCAGATGGGCAAGAAGATCCAATCTTTGCCGGCCGACTCTGTTACGTTGTTTGTGCTGCCTCCGTTGGCTGAATCAATATCTAAGAATGTTGATAGCTACCAGGAGCAGAATCGGTGTGCAGTATTTGTGATGCAGAAGTATGATCCGCAACGTAGAACTTCATTCGATTTGCTTGAGCGCACACAACCAATTATCGAGAGAGTGAAAATGCTTATGCTTGACGACCAAGCCGGAGGATGCGAGGTTATGCGTGTTGATGTCAACAGCATAGATATTGCACCTGAAACTGAGCTGTATGGCCGATTCGCCGGATGGTCGATAGGTTTCAACGTAATATCTTTGTGAGATGGACGCTACTGACGATCCTGATGTGGTGTTTAAGTATTTCCGCGAATACCTAAACCGTGGCTTCCGCAAGATTTTTGCAGAACAAAAGAGCATCGCGGCAACAAAAATATATGGCCACGATGCATATCGTTCCGACGGCAGAAAACGAAGTCGCTCGGGGAGATTACAACAAGCCCTGGAGTCAGCCCAATATTCTTTTACCGGTGTGATTAAATATGTTTTTACTCTGGCTTTTCCAT
>CAZRCU010000127.1:0-7310 GCA_964598685.1 uncultured Bacteroides sp. | reverse complement strand
TGCGGGGCTATTGGTGGCAGCGGTGGCAGTTGGAGCAGCCGTTGCAGATCATGCGGCTGCCGCAGCGGGCGCAGTGTGGGCGATATGTGGGGTGGTAGAGGTGCTGTGGGTCGATGGCTTGTCCGTAGATGTCTCTGAGATTAAAGTTAATCGGTCGGCCGGGGTGGTTTACGCCGGCTTTGAATGCCATTTCGCTTTGGATTGATTTGCTTGGAATGTTGTATAGACGACCGTCTTTGATGAATTGTGTGCCGGTCTCGATGAAGCAGAATCGGGTGTTGGTGGCTTTGCATTGCGCGGATAGTGATTTCACCCAATCAAAGTTGCATGGGCGAGCGCCGTCGTAGTTTTCCCCACCGGTGATCACTTGCTCAATTTGGCCGGTGGCGAGGAAGTGTTGAATCTCGATGCTGCCGATTAATGGGGCTGTCATAATGCCTTTGTGCTTGAAGGGGAGGCTGAGCAGCAACGGGATACGCTCGTCGGCGCGGCGCTGGTTTTCGCAGGTGACGTTGAAAAAGATATTGTCCCAGCCGTCGCCCCAATCGCGTGGGAGGCATTGTGCCACTCGCTCGGGGCGCTTGGTGAGGAGAAAGAATTTCACGTCGCTGCGCAGCTTCATGATGCGCCATGCGTCGGGGCGCCATTGGTCGGCTTCGTCGACAAAGAAATCCGAGGACATGCACACGCGAATCAGTTCGCCGCTTTGTATCTTGAATCTGCCGTAGCGGTCTTTGCGCAGTGGATAGTCGAATCCGGCTTGGGTTCGGAAAATTTTAGCAGCGTCGATCCCGCGTTTGCTGTCGAGAAAATACATGTAGCAGTGTTGGCAGCCTTCGCTGATTTTGGTGCATCCGTGCCAGGGATTCCAGATGTCGTGCATTTAGAGCGGAGTCACTTGATAAATTTAATACGGCCGTCTTTGCGAGGCTTAGGCTGACCGATTTCGCCGTCGGGGTAGCCCATGCAGAGGCATACACGTGCAGCGTAGAAGTCTTCGATTCCGGCTTGTTTTTTGAGCTCAAGGCCGAGCGGGCTTTCAAAAGTTTCCTCGGCGCGGCTCACATAGCAGCAGCCAATTCCTAGCGACCATGCAGCAAGAGTCATGGTGACTGCAACAGATGTGCAATCGTTGATGCCGTAGAGCCAACGTTGTGGCGCAAAGAGGGTGACGACAGTTGGTGCGCCATAGAATCCGCTTTTTATAGAGTCGTCGTCGGCGATGCTTTTTTGTGTGGCAGATACAAAGTGGATGCCGTCGGAGTTGGCTTTGCCAAAGGCCGAGCGGTTGATGCGGCCTAATTTTTCGTTGAGTTCGATATCTTGGCACACGAGCATCACGGGCGATTGGCGACCTCCGGCTGTAGAGGCGTAGAGACCGGCGTTGAGGATTTGCTGAAGGATGTCGTCGGGGATCTGTTGGCTGCGATAATGGCGGATAGTGCGCCGTTCGATTATGTTTTTGATAATATCGTTCATAAAATCAGAGGATTTGTTTCCAGCATTGAGGGTCGGGCGCATAGAAATTGTGGGTGTAGCCATATGTGACGGCGGGGCAACCGCGGCAGAAACGCAGGAGCTCGCACTTGCTGCACTTTTCAAATTTCTCAAATTGGCGATATTCATCCATGGCGGGGCCGTTGAAGATGTCGTGGATGTGTTGTTTGAAGATATTGCCTACGGGGCTGTCGAAACGTCGGCAGGCCATGACATTGCCGGTGGGTAGGATAGTGATGTGGCAATCGCCGCAGTGGCAGCCATCATAGATGGCGTCGGGGTCGGCATCGGCAGGAATCTTGAACAGTCCCTTTTCGTAGAGGTAGAGCGTCCAGAGGTGGTCTTTGAGGTTGAAAGTGGTGTCGCTATCTTTGTATTGTTCGAATTTGTGCCAGATACGGTCGAGAAAGTCGCGATATTCGAGAGGCTCGATATGGGTGCTTTTTTCGAAAGAAGTGGGGCAGTAGCGGCCAAAGGCAAAGACGTCGACGTGGTTGGCGACAACGAGGTCGATGATATCGGGAATCTCGGCGATGTTGGTGCCCGACACGGTGGTCATCACGGCGCAGCGCAGGCCGGCGCGGCGAATTACGGCAATTTTGTCGATGGTGGTGTCGAACGAGCCGGGCTTGCGAATGGCGTCGTGGGTGTGGCGCAGGCCGTCGATCGACAGCTGATATTTATCGCAGCCATAGGCTTTGAGCTTGGCGCATACCTCGTCGGTGAGGTGGAAGGGGTTGCCAAGGATGGTGAACGGAATATCAGCTTTTTTGATAATGGCCAGGATGTCCCAAAACCGGCTGTGCAGGATTGGGTCGCCACCGGTGATGTAGAAATAGGGCAAACGGCCCATTTTGTTGCACATGTCGATGCAATCATTGATGACAGCCTTGGCGCGAGGGAGCGACATTTCCACCAATTTGGGGTGCCCTTCCGAGAAAATGTAGCAATGCTCGCAGCGCTGGTCGCAGCTATCAGTAATGTGCCATTGAAAAGCAAAATATTCCATGCCGAGAAAAAAGTTGATTAGTGGAAAAGTTCAGACAGACTTAGAGAGCCTGTCTGAACTATGATGAAAAGATCAGAGGCGATTATTTTTCGCCGGTGCCGCAAGCCGAGCCGCAAGCAGCTGGTTTGGTTTCGGGCTTAGAGTCGCCATCGCCGGCACCACAAGCTGAGCCACAAGCGCCTTCGGGTTTGTTACTTGCTGTAGATGCGCACAGATAGCTTTGTGCGCTGCGTTTAGCGGTGTAAACACCATTAGCAGAAATTCTTTTCATAATGATGAATTTAAGATTAATAATTCAATGCAAAGATAATATGAAAAGGTGTAAAATGCAATAATGGTGGCTTGATAGGTATGGTAACATTTTTGTCGCTATTGTATGGATTCAAGTTGTTGGACAATTGTTAATATGAGTTAAATATAAATTGAAAATGCCATTGAGCGGCAATGATAGCTAAATTTGCAGAAAAATCGACTTATCAATAAAGAGGTAGCCATGCTAAGGAAAGAAGCAAAAAATTCAATAATAGAGATATGCCCGGTGAGAAATGTCGTGGCACGATTTGGCAACAAATGGTCGCTACTGGTGGTGTTGGTGCTGAGCGAGCATGGCACGCTGCGCTTTACAGATTTGCGAAAGTTGATACCGGATATTTCGTCGAGAATGTTGTCGAGCACGCTTCACACTCTCGAGGCCGATGCCCTGGTGCAGCGGACGGCCTATCCGACAGTGCCGCCGCGAGTAGAATATAATCTCACAGAGATAGGGCAATCGCTGGTGCCGCTGATTTTGCAGCTCACCGAGTGGGCTCAGGCCAATATGAAACAAATAATCGAGCATCGCAACCATTTTGAGGTTGAAATGCCCGATTAGAAGGAATCCTAAATATATAATCCTTATTTGATGGCTGCGAGGCCGCCCATTGCAGTCTCTTTGTAGAGCGATGGGATGTCGTGGCCGGTTTGTTTCATCACCTCGACAATGCGGTCGAAGTCGACGCTGTGTTGGCCGTCGGAGAAGGCGGCGTAGAGGTTGGCGTCGAGGGCGCGAGCGGCGGCATAGGCGTTTCGCTCGATGCATGGAATTTGCACGAGGCCGCACACGGGGTCGCACGTCAGGCCCAAGTGGTGTTCAAGACCCATTTCGGCTGAGTATTCAATTTGAGCGGGAGTGCCGCCAAATAGCTGTGATGCAGCGGCGGCCGCCATGGCGCAGGCTACGCCCACCTCGCCTTGGCATCCCACCTCGGCGCCCGACACAGATGCATTGTGCTTGACCACGTTGCCGAATAGGCCGGCGGTGGCCAATGCGCGGAGAATACGCTTTTCGCTGAAGCCTTTTGATGTGTGCAGGTGGTAGAGCACGGCCGGCACGATGCCGCAAGAGCCGCAGGTGGGAGCGGTGACGATTTCGCCGCCGGCGGCATTTTCTTCGCTCACGGCCAGGGCGTAGGCATATACTAATCCGCGGCTTTTAAGCGATGAATTGTAGCCGGAGGCGTGCACATAATAGCTCACGGCCTTGCGGCGCACGCCCAATCCGCCGGGCAGCACGCCCTCGGCCTCGATGCCGCGATTGATAGCGTCTTTCATCACTCGCCACACTTCGGCCAGATAATCCCAAATTTCCTCGCCTTCGTGCATGCCCACGTATTCCCAGTAGCTCAGGCCGGTCTGTTGACACCATTTTTGGATGTCTTTGATTTTGGTCATGGGATAAATCGACTCGGCGGGCCTACGGCTTTCGCCTTCGCGCACGATGTCGCCGCCACCGATTGAATAATAGGTGCGCGAGATTGTCTCGTGGCCCTCAGAATCGAAGGCGGTGAATTTCATGCCGTTGGTGTGGAATGGCAGCACGATGTCGGGTTGCCATTCAATTTCGGTGGGCATTACGGGCGATAGTACGTCGAGGATGGCTTTGTCGGTAAGGTGGCCTCGTCCGGTAGCAGCGAGAGCGCCGTAGAGGGTGACGATGCAGCGCGCGGCGCCCTTGGCCTCGTCGGCGAAAATGCCGGCGGCTTTGCGCGGCCCGATGGTGTGGGAGCTCGACGGGCCGTGGCCGATTTTAAATAGATGTCTGAGAGATTCCATATTATTAAAGAATCAAGGGCGGGATTTGGCCCGCCCTTGAAGAATATTTCGGATTAGAATATTAGCAGGCTTGGCTGTCTTGTGCGGTGGCGTTTTCGCCGTAGGTCTCTTTAATGATCCAGACGGTGGCGGCGCCGAGCAAGAGCAGGATGCCGGATACCACAAGCATGCACACTGTCATTGGCGCGCCATTCTCGGCCAGCGGGAAGAAGCTGAGGATTGTGCCGCCGCATAGTGCAGCTACGATTTGCGGGATGCAGATTGTGCAGTTGAACAGGCCCAGATATGTGCCGATGTGGTCGCCTGATAGGGCGTTGGTGAGGATTGTGAACGGCATAGCCAGCATAGCGGCCCATGCGCAGCCCATCAGAGCATAGCTGATGGCCAATGTCCATTGATCATGTATGAAATATACCGAGATGAAGCCGATTGCGCCAATGAGCAGCGATACAGAGTAGCCCATCTTGCGGTTGCGGAACAGTGCCAAGCAAACGGCCCAGAGCACGGCGGCGATGGCCTGAATTGCAAGCAGCACGCCGTTCCAGTCGCCTGCGTCTTGATATTGCTTGGATGCAGCGTCGAGCACGGTGGAGTAGGTGAGTTGTACGTCGGCAGTCGAATTAACCTCGGGAAGCTCGGATGTCTGCTCGAGATCGTAGCCGCGTGTCACATTGTTGCGCTTGGCAATGTGGGCCATAGTGAGGTGGCTGCCAGGCTGGATCAGTGTGAGCTCGGCCACGGTGGATGCATCTTGCATCACTGTGATGGCCGGTTGGTCGTCGATTGCAATGCTTTGTCCGGCCTTTGCCAGAGTGCCCTTGCCCGAAGCAAGGATTTCAGCCTTGGGCGAACCATAGACATACACCACTTGCGAATCTTTGATGATGGTGTCGCCATCTACGGCTACGGTGCGAGGCTCAAACCATTGGCCGTCGACTTCGATGCCGGCGATGGCCAGGTGGCCGTTTTCAATCACGGGGCGACCTTCGTTGAAGAAGTATTTGTCGCTGTAGTTGTGACCGTCAATTGATACGCCCGAGATCACTTGGGCCGATGGAGCGCCAAAGCTGTGGCCGGCGATAGCGTCGGTGGAGTAGGTCCACATATATAAGAATGCGGCCCAGCAGAAAAATTGAACCAAGCCAACGGTCCAGAACACTTTTGGAGCCTTGGCGAGCAATTTCACCACATTGGTCTTTTCTTTCTTGGTTTCAACAATGCCATGATATTCGGCGTATTCGGCCGGTGGCATTTCTTTCACTTTTGCGAAGGTGTAGATTACACAAAGCAGCAGCACGGCGGCTCCGATATAGAAGGCCCATGTGACAGTGGGGGGCACTTGGCCGGTGGGGGCGGTGTTGCTCAGGAACAGGGCAAGCACGATAGGGGCGATGTAGCCAACCACCGAGCCGGCGTTGCACAAGAAGCTCTGAATCGAGTAGGCCAGGCCCTTTTGCTTTTCGTTGACAAAGTCGCCCACGAGCATTTTGAACGGCTGCATTGCCATGTTGATAGATGTGTCGAGAAACATTAGCATAATCAAGCCAAAGATGATGGCTTGCGACACAGCCAAGCCCAGCGAACCGGAGTTTGGCAAGAAGCACATTACGATGATTGCCACAGCTGCGCCAATAAGCAGGTAGGGCAGACGGCGGCCAAAACGATTCCATGTCTTATCTGATGCGGCGCCCACAATGGGTTGCACAATAAGGCCCATCAATGGGGGGAGAATCCAAAAGTAACTTAAGTCGTGCGGGTCGGCACCGATTGTTGAGAAAATGCGGCTCACTTGAGAGCTTTGCAGTGCGTAGGCGATCTGCACACCAAAGAAGCCGAAACTCAGATTCCATAGCTTCCAAAAGCTTAAATCAGGTTTGTTTTTCATGGATTATTTTTTGTGATAAGTAAATGATTGCATTGTTTTTAATTAATGTTGCGTGGATTGCATAATGAGATTGGTAGCCACGCTTTTGCACAGGCGCAGAGCCGGCATCATAGTGCCACCATCAACGATAAGATTCATTACGCATTCCATTGATTTGCAAAATTAACACATTAAGATGAACTTAGCAAATCAAAATCGTGAATTTTTGCGGCTTGTGAAGTTTTATGGTTAAAATTAGTTAATACTATGGCGGATTTTAATCAAAACTGATACGATGTTAATGAAAATAGTATTAAATTTGTAGGTTATCTATAAAGTGTGGCAGATTATAACCTTAAATTGCATTCATGGAAAAAGTATTTCTTGATAAATCGCATTTATCGACTTCTGTAACGCCTTAATTTATTGCATATCAACTAACTATTTTTATAAACAACTTACCTAAAAATCTAACAGCATGAAGTTTTCATTACGATCATTGCTACTTGGAGGATTGATCGCCTTGGCGACGTCGCCGGCAATAGCCGTGGACAACGTCTATATTACGGGCGATTTTACCAGTCCGAAATGGTCTGCTGCAAATGCAGAAGCAATGAAAAAAAATTCTAACGGCTACTTCCTGTATTATGTCCCTGCATCGGGCGGTGGTTACAAGATGTCGTCAGTAAAAGCCGATTGGACTTCCGGCTTTAATGGGAGTGCAAAGGTCCCTAATGGTTCACCAACAGTAGGCGGCACTGCCGTATCTTTAATAAATGGTGATGGCGATATTTCGGCTCCGGCTACCACGTCAGGCTTTATCTTGAGAGTAAATTCGGCATTTACCAC
>CAZRCU010000126.1:5734-7393 GCA_964598685.1 uncultured Bacteroides sp. | reverse complement strand
GACCAAGCTAAAGAATACCCCACCGACACATATATGATGAACATGATTACCAACCATGACCTCAATTCATGGGAAGGCACCGAAATGGAGCGTCTTGGCAATCTTGTTGATGCATTTGCGGTGTTGTCCTACACACTGCCGGGCATGCCCCTAATCTACACCGGCCAAGAGACCGGCATGAATCGTGCATTCCAATTCTTTGTTAAGGACAAAGCTCCGCAATGGGAACCGCGCAACGAATATTTCACCTTCTATCAAAAGCTCAACAATCTAAAGCACACCGAGAAAGCTTTGGCCGCAGGTGTTGAAGGCGGCAAGATGGAACGCTATCCCACCAAAGATGATAACCTGTATGTGTTCTCGCGCACTGTCGACGGCTCGTCGGTGCTGGTGCTCTTAAATCTCGGTGCTGAAGCAGCCAAGGTGGAATACACCGGCAAGAAGCCCGAAATTAAAGACAACACGATAAACTATTTCACCGAGAAAGCCGAAGCGCTGCCCACCGAATTGGCAGCCGGTGAATATCGCGTTTATGTGAATCGTTGATAGATTATATTGCTCTTTATATCAAGCGCCATGGCCACAAAAGCCATGGCGCTGACTTTTTTAATTTTGTCAAGTAGACTAAAGTCTCGCTGATTTTGTTTATATTTGCATACACATTTAATCAATAGAGTATGCAAGTAATTAAAGATAGTGAGTTTGGCGGCGAACGTCCCCTTTTCGGGAGTCACAATCTCCGCCTTGAAAACGTTACAATCCACACAGGCGAATCTGCCATTAAAAACTGTTCAAACATCGAGGCATATAATTGCCGATTCGAAGGCAAATATCCATTTTGGCACGTAAAAGGTTTTAAAGTAGAAAATTGCCTGTTCACCGATGGCGCTCGCGCCGCATTGTGGTATTCATCGGGATTGGAAATGCGCAACACTCGCGTTGAAGCGCCTAAAATGTTTCGCGAAATGAGCGATTTGATTCTCGACCATGTAGAAATTCCGGATGCTCAAGAGACATTATGGCATTGCCGTAAAGCCACATTGAGCCACGTAACATTGGCCAAAGGCGATTATCTGTTTATGCACGGCGCCGACATCCGCATTTCCGACTACAAGCACCAGGGCAACTACTCATTCCAATATTGCAAAAATGTAGAGATTCGCAATGCCGATATCGATTCGAAAGATGCATTTTGGAACACCGAAGATGTCACCTTGATTGATTGTCGCCTCACGGGCGAATATCTTGGCTGGCACTCGCATCGTCTGAAATTGGTGCGCTGCCACATTTCGGGCACACAGCCACTGTGCTATGCCCATGATTTAATATTGGAAGATTGCACATTCGACCCCGCTTGCGACTTGGCATTTGAAGATTCGTCGGTAAACGCTACAATCAAGGGCGGATTGACCAGCATAAAGAATCCGCAGACAGGCCGCATCGAGCTTGACAGCGTGGGCGAAATCATCCTTGACGGCAACGCTATCGCACCGGCCGATTGTGAAATCGTAGTGAAAGGGAAATAATGGCCGACGCTTTCAACTTTGACAACACGCCCGACCGACGCGGCACAGGCTCGTATAAGTGGGATACTCCTGCAACAGATGACATTTTGCCATTGTGGGTGGCCGACATGGACTTTGCAGCAGCACCATGCAT
>CAZRCU010000126.1:0-5634 GCA_964598685.1 uncultured Bacteroides sp. | reverse complement strand
TTTTCGTCGATACGGAACAATGGCTGCGAATTGGCTGCGAATCGCTTAATCTATTCGCCGGAAGGCTATTCGATTGATTTTGAAAATCTCGAGGAATTATGTGCCGACCCCACCACCACCGCAATGATTCTTTGCAATCCTCACAACCCGGGCGGACGAGTGTGGACCGCAGCCGAGCTGCGCCTAATCGGCGATATATGCCTAAAGCACAAGGTATTTGTAATTGCTGATGAAATTCACTGCGAGCTTACATTTGACGGACATTGCTACACTCCATATGCCACTCTTGGCGAAAAATATGCGGCTGCGAGCGCGTCGTGCATCTCGCCAAGCAAAGCATTTAACATCGCCGGATTGCAAATCGCAAATATTGTGGCGGTAGACCCCGAGCGACGCGCCGCTATCGACAAGGCGATCAATATCAACGAGGTGTGTGATGTAAATCCGTTTGGCGTGGTGGCCACAATTGCAGCATATAATCAAGGGCTGCCGTGGCTCACGGCGCTTAAAAGCTATATTTGGCAAAATTATGAGTATCTGCGCGATGCCGTAGGCCATTTGCCGCAATATAAACTGATGAAGCTTGAAGGCACGTATCTGGCATGGCTTGATTGCTCTACCACAGGCATTTCATCAGAGGAAATCGAGAGAAAGCTCGAATCAGAGGCGAAAGTGATGCTTAGTCCCGGCGAAATTTATGGCGCCGGAGGCGAGACATTCATGCGTATTAATTTGGCTTGCTCAAGAGCTATACTGGCCGAGGCGATTGGCAGGATGCTGCCGGTGCTTCAATCGCTGACCAATTGCAAATGATCCATCATGGTGTCGGCAAACGGCCGACTGCCCACCTTTACAAATCCCAGTTTTCTATATAGCTTGTAGGCCCGCTCATTAGGCGGGTCTACCAACAGCCCGAGCGGCTTGCCACATTCGGCATATCGCCGGGCTGCCGCTTTAATTAGTTGCGAGGCCAATCCATGCCCGCGATATGGCTCAAATACCGCAAGCGAATCCAAATAAATTTCGTCGGCTGAGGCCTCGTCGGGAATATCTTGCTCGAAGGTAATGCCAAGCACTTGCTCGGCCTCTTGATAGAATGCTCGGCGCAATGCGGCCAATTTTGCGCCGTCGTAGCAAATCAACACACCGGCCACGACACCGTTGTCGGCTCGTGCCACAAGTGTATTCAGATAGCTGTATTGGGAATCGCTGCGTGAAGCCAGACGCTGAAACATTTCGTGCACCAATGGCACTCGCGCCTTACCTCCGGCAAAACTCTCGGTAATCTCGTCGCCCACAGCCATAATGATTGCAGCGGCAATCGCCGATGCATCATCTCTTGCAGCCGGTGAGATTTGGAAATTCATTACATCAAGTGATGGGCCTTTAATATCTTTTCGGCGGCCTTCTTATAGTCGTCGGCGGCTTTGGCAAAGCCCGATGAGCGCAGCTTATATTCACGCGCCTTGATATGCAACAACGCATTTTGGCGCTCCATAGTGCCGCTTTGGGTGTCCAGCACTTGCTGCGCATCTTGGCGGCCACAAGCCGATGCCTCGGCCACATGCTCATTCACCACCGCAGGCACCTCGTCGGCGCCGTTGCCGGTGCATTTATTAAATAGGAACACCACCAACGCAATCACGGCCGCAAGTGCTAAGACGACGATTGACAATCGTCCGCGATGCACCCTCCTGCGTTTTTTGCGGCGTGTGCCGCGCGCTGTGGTAGTTGTTCGTAAGGGAGTAGTAGCCATACTTATTCCATGGGATTTAGCATTGATAATAGCGAATCGCGCACTTGCTCCATAAGGCGGCGGGGGGTAGATGTAGCGCCACAGATTCCGACGGAATCAGCATCTTTAAGCCACTGAGGATCAAGACCTGAGCAATCAGCCACCAAATAGCTGTGGGGATTCACTTCGCGGCAATGGGCATACAATATCTTGCCATTGCTGCTCTTGGCTCCGGCCACAAATATCACCACCGAATGTGATGCGGCAAAGCGCCGCAAGTGCTCAACACGTCCGGCCACTTGTCGGCAAATTGTATCATACGATGACAGCTTGGCGCCGGAGTGCATTCGCTTGGCAATCTCGGCGGCCACGGCGTTGAAGCCCTCGACGCTCTTGGTGGTCTGTGAATACAGCTCCACGTCGCGCGAGAAATCAATGCGAGAAATGTCGTCGGGGCCTTCCACCACAATGGCAGTACCCTCGGTTTGGCCTACAAGGCCGTTAACCTCGGCATGGCCGATTTGGCCATATATCACAATCTGTGGGTGTGCCCCACCCTTGGCCGAATCAAATGCGGCCTTGATGCGCTGCTGAAGTTTCAGCACCACTGGGCATGTTGCATCAATCACCTCGATATTATTGCGCTTGGCTGTTGCATAAGTGGATGGCGGTTCGCCATGAGCTCGCAACAGCACTTTGACGCCGTGCAAATTTTCCAAATCGGTGTGAGTGATTGTGTGAAGGCCTATCGCCTGAAGGCGTTCCACCTCGCTGGAATTGTGGACAATATCGCCAAGGCAATAGAGCGAACCACTCGACGCAAGCTCGGTCTCTGCCTTGCGAATTGCCGTGACAACTCCAAAGCAGAATCCTGATTTCTCGTCGATTTCTATACGTGGCATCAATGTGACAGGCGATTGATTGTTGCGTTGAATTTATCTAATAGCCACGCGCTTTGCTCTTGGCGTGTCATGTGGGAATTATCCAAGTCGATAGCATCATCGGCGCGGCGCAACGGGCTTTCGGCGCGGTTGCGGTCGATTTCGTCGCGTTGCACCACATTTGCCAGCACCTCCTCGTAGGTCACTTGCGAGCCCTTCTGAATAAGCTCGGAGAAGCGACGTTGAGCGCGGGTCTGCGCCGATGCGTCAAGATATATTTTGAGGTCGGCATCAGGGAACACGGTGGTGCCAATATCGCGGCCATCCATCACAATACCGCGGTCTTTCCCAAGAGCTTGTTGCATAGCCACAAGAGCATGGCGCACCGCCGGCACAGCTGCCACAGGCGACACCACATTTGACACACGCAGCTGGCGAATTTCATCCTCAACATCCACGCCATTGAGAAGCGTGTGCTGCGAGCCATCGGCCTGGGGCGCAAAATCCACCTTAATATCAGGCAGCGCTGCGGCCAGGGCCTCGGCATTCAGAGAGCCGTCGACTGCCACAATGCCATGTTCAAGGCCATAAAGTGCCACAGCACGATACATAGCGCCTGAATCGATATAGCGATAGCCCACGGCTGCCGCTAATTCGCGAGCCATTGTGCTTTTGCCCGACGATGAAAATCCATCAATTGCAACAATTATTTTAGGGGTGCTCATATATTTAGCGTATTAATTCATTCATGTTTAGAGTGAGATTCACCATAAAGGTGGTGGCGCCGGTGTGGGGTTGCGCAAAGGCCAGTCCCAGGCCAAACGAACGGCCTCGGATGCCACCGGCGAGCGACCATCCCGACAGCATACTGCGCGAATAAGTCGACATATCGGTGCGGGTCTTATAACTATAGCCCACACCAAGATAAAAATT
Source organism: uncultured Bacteroides sp. (assembly GCA_964598685.1). Classification (GTDB taxonomy): domain Bacteria; phylum Bacteroidota; class Bacteroidia; order Bacteroidales; family Muribaculaceae; genus CAG-873. The sequence continues at coordinate 2,085 of CAZRCU010000126.1, read as the reverse complement.
GCTGCTCGAAATCAAATCGGCGCCAAACACCAAATGTCGGAACAGATTCGACGAGAATGATTCTTTCAACACGGCCTCTGAGGCCTCGGTGCCATCGCCATTATCCATGTATGGCAACTTCCACTTGGTGAGATTCCATGCTGTAACAGAAAATCTTATGGGGAACGAGCCAAACACCTGCGACCAGCCCAGGCGCACGTCGAACGGCAAGCGATCGTATGATTCATCGAATCGCTTCACCTGGCCGCCAAGATTTGCCAACACCAACGACAGCGAGGTGTCGTGCTCGGGGTCGAAATAATTAATACCAAGGTCGGTAGCCACTGCAAATGCCGAATAATCGGCGTAGCTGCTATACAGCAACTTCATATCAATACCACCACGCAGGCGATCCGTGATGTCGTGAGAATACGTGGCACCAAACGCCACATCCTTTGGCGAGAACGTGCCCACCTTTGAGCCGTCGGCCAATGTCTCGGTAATCGAGCCATAGCCGAAATATTGCACGGTGGCAGCCCAAGCGCCACGCTCGCCGACACTGTGGCCATAGCGCAATCCGGCAAGGTTAGTGCCGCCTATATATCTCATATAATTGATAGCCAATTGGTCCGACATCTCTCCGCCCAGCAAAGCCGGATTTTGGTCGATAGTGGTGATGTCATCATCCACCAGCGAGATATTCACACCGCCAAGGCCATAAATGCGGCTCGACGACGAAACATTCAGCCAATTATATGCCGAAGTGCCATCTTGCGCACACACAGCTGGCACACAGCAAGCACACAACACGGACGGCAATATATATTTAAGGAATCGATTCATTTCTTTGAAAAAATAACACATAATTGAATAACGTTGCACACGCTCAATTATTGTTTTTTCTTCACTCTTCGCTGCACCATTTTGGCTATCTGGCTTGTGGCCAACAGTCTGCGGCCGCGAATACCTGAATATATCGTCACGCACACGCTTATCAGGATAATCACCATGCCCAAAAGCTCGCGTGCCGAGAGATCCTGATTATAAATCAAGATGCCACAGATTGTTGCGAAAATCGGATCTGTGACGCCGGCCACCGCACAGCGGCGTGTGCCGATACGTTCGACCGAGCGCGAAGTAAATTGATACGTCATAAACGTAGGCACCAAGGCCAAAGCCAGCAGCTCGACCCACATTACAGGGCTATGAGGCACCGCCAAGCTCTCGCGCATAAACACCATAAACACAAACAATGCCATCGACGATAGCGCTGTCCAAAACGCCACCACTCGCAACGTGACATTCTTCACATCACCGGTGTTCACACCTACGACATACAAGGCAAACAATGCCGCCGACGACATCAACATCAGCAATCCAGACAGCTGCACGACCCCTCCGGCAAACGCGCCCATCAAGAAAAAGCCCAGCATCGCGCCCATTATACATAAGAACGAAGCCAAACTTAATTTCTCATAGAAAAAGGCCGACATTATCAACACTTCAAATATAGGATACAGATACACCACCGTTGCCGCAGGGCCTATATCCACCAATTTAAAGCCTGTGTACGCCAAAAACATTGTGCCGGCCAATAATATGCCCAACACACATATCGGTAATATCCTTAGCAAGCCCACCTGCACATGGATGCGCTTATTGGTATAGCAAGCCAGTCCTATACTTATAAATGAAAAGATCGACTTGAAAAACAAGATAGACAGCACGTCCATCCCTTGCTTTACAAGCGACAACACAAGCACCGGTATCAAGCCATAACAAATGCCCGACATCGCGCCATAAGCATACCCTTGGAATTCTCTTTGCTTCATAATGCGCCGTAAAGTTACGAAATTCCAACCACATTTTCAAAAAACCACCAACGATAAATAAAAATCAGCACAAATCTGAAAAAAATATTGTAAAAATTTGGTGGTTTCAATAAAACGTTTTAACTTTGCAGTCACAAACCGAGACCCATCGGTGTTAAATAAAAAGGAGAGGTGGGTGAGTGGCTGAAACCACCAGTTTGCTAAACTGACGTAGGAGTTATCCTACCACGAGTTCGAATCTCGTCCTCTCCGCAAACAAGCTTGTTAATCAAGC
>CAZRCU010000125.1:0-7581 GCA_964598685.1 uncultured Bacteroides sp. | reverse complement strand
TGTAGAATTATTCCACGTACAGAATCAGCCCCTTGAGGTATTCGCCCTCGGGGTGATAGATGTTCACCGGATGGTCGGCCGGCTGAGTCAGCTGGTGCAAGATGCGCACACGACGTCCCGTCGACGCTGCTGCCGAGAACACCGCCAAGCGAAATTGCTCGCGGCTCACAGCCTGTGAACACGAGAATGTGAACACAATGCCGCCCGGAGCCACCTTGGAAATGCCCGCTGCATTCAGCCTCTGATAGCCGCGCAGAGCATTGCGCAAGGCGCTGCGATGCTTGGCAAATGCCGGTGGGTCGAGCACAATCAGGTCGTAGTCGCCCTTTTTGATATTATCAAGGAATTTAAACGCATCCTCGGCATAAGCGTGATGGCGAGTGTCGCCCGGGAAGTTAAGCTCAATATTGGCATCGGTGAGCGTTACAGCTTTGGCCGACGAGTCCACCGAATCCACCTTTTTGGCACCGCCGCGCATGGCATACACCGAGAATCCGCCTGTATAGCAAAACATATTCAGCACGTTGCGCCCACGGCTATAATGCTCGAGCAATGTGCGGTTGTCGCGTTGATCCACAAAGAATCCCGTCTTTTGGCCACGCAGCCAGTCGATATGGAATTTAAGGCCATTCTCGGTGGCGATAGCATCATCGGCGGCATTGCCAATCAGATAATCGTTCACAGGGTCGAGTCGAGCCTTAAACGGCAAAGTGGTCTCCGACTTATAGTAGACATTCTTCACGCCCAGGCCGTCGATATTTACCAATGCATTGGCGATTGTGGTGCGCGCAAAGTGCATGCCCGGCGAGTGCGCTTGCACCACTGCCGTAGCTCCGTAAATATCCACCACAAGGCCCGGCAAAAAGTCGCCCTCGCCATGCACCAGGCGGAATGCCGTATTGTCGTCGCGTTGCAAGCGCAGCGCACGGCGCAATTCCCAGGCACGCTGCAGCGAGTCGGCATAAAATTGCTCGTCGATGATGATGTCGTCAAACGATAGCATTCTCACAGCTATCGAGCCAATCTGAAAATGGCCCACACCAATCACACGCCCATCCGATGCCACGATGCGCACTATGTCGCCCTCGTCGATATCAGTTGGCATTGATGTTAATGCGCCCGAAAACACCCATGGGTGAAAGCGGTCAAGCGATTCTTCCTTGCCGCGGCGCAGTCGCAGTTCTCTGTAATTTGCTGTCATTATCTTATTACTAAGCGATAGATGTCGTTGAGATTAGCATAAATCAGCAGTAGGAACAAGAATCCCATGCCAATCATGTTGGCCACCTCGATAAAGCGCTCCGAGGGCTTGCGGCCCGAGATTATTTCCACAATCAAAAACAGTGTGTAGCCGCCATCCAATGCCGGAATCGGGATGATATTCATAAAGGCCAGAATCACCGACAAGAATGCCGCTATCTCCCAGAATGCATACCAATTCCAACTTTTGGGAAACAGGCTGCCCAATGTGCCGAATCCGCCCATGCTCTTCGCGCCTGCTTTGGTGAAGATAAGCTTGCACGACGACACATAGGTGGTGAGCTGGTCTATACCCGACTTCCATCCGCGGGGAATCGCTTCAAAGAAGTTGTATTGCACGGTCACCACATTATATATATTATAGGGCGAACGCAGTTGAATGCCGATTTTGCCATCAGAATTAATATCAACAGGCACGGTGAATGTGGAGCCGTCGCGCTCCACCCGCATATCCACGGTGGCATCGGCATGGCTTGCCAGCGCATCGTAAAACTCGGTGAGCGACGGGGTGGTGTCGTTGGCCACTGTGAGAATGCGGTCGCCGCTCTTCAATCCGGCCTTCTCGGCTCCTTCGCCGCCCATGGTGGCATCAATCACCACCGGCACACGCATCTTGAGATACCGCTCGTTGGCCTCGGCCAGCTCATTCACCAGCTGATCATCAGCGCGGATGTCGAGCTTCTGCGAGTGATCGCGCAGCACAGTGGTCACCGCTCCGGGCTGAATCATATCCCAGCCGTTGGAGATGTCGCGAGCGTCGATAGCCTTGCCGTTGATAGCCAGCAAGATGTCGCCATCCTTGAATCCTGCCTTGTGCATAGGCTCGGTGAAATCCATGCCCTCGGTCACAGCCTCGTAGGGCACCACACGGTCGCCCCAATGCGCTGCAATGCCTATATAGATGCAAATTGCCAGCAAGAAGTTGAACAGCACACCGGCCACCATCACCAGCAATCGTTGCCATGCCGGCTTCGAGCGAAATTCCCACGATTGCGGCTCGCTCGCCAGGTCTTTGCTGCTTTTGGTCTCATCCACCATGCCGGCGATGTCGCAATAGCCGCCCAGGGGCAGCCAGCCCAGGCCATACAGGGTGTCGCGCCAAGTGGGCTTGCCGTCGGGCCGAGGCTCGTGAGCCTTGCCCACGCGGATGGTCTTCCACGCCTTTTCCTCAGAGGTGCTCACAATCTGCAATGTACCCTTCATCGGGTCGTATTTCAGCAGCGACATGCCGGGGTTGAAAAACAGATAAAATCGATTCACCTTAATGCCGAAAATGCGGGCAAACAGGTAGTGGCCAAATTCGTGAACGGTCACTAAGATTACGAGTGCTAATATTAGCTGAAGTGCTTTGAACAAAAATGTCTCCATTTGTTGTAAGTAGAGTCCTATTGGATTTTAGAAATGTATTCCTCGGCGCGAGCACGAGCTTCGCTATTGGTGGCCACAAGGTCGGCATAAGCCGGAGCGGCAATGAAGTCGGTAGCGTCGAGAGTTGAAATGATTGTTTTGTAAATGTCGTTGAATCCGATGCGGTCGCGCAAGAAAGCCGCCACGGCAATCTCGTTGGCAGCATTGATTATGCACGGCGCATTGCCGCCACAATCAAGCGCATATTTAGCCAATCCCAAGCAGGGGAATTTGGCAGTGTCGGGCTTCTCGAATGTGAGCGAATTATGCAGCATCAGGTCGCAAAAATCGGCCACATTATCCATGCGGCTCGCCTCGCCAAGCGCATAGGCAATAGGCAATGTCATCGACGGCACACCCATTTGCGCCTTGATGCAGCCATCGTGAAATTCCACCATTGAGTGGATAATCGACTGCGGATGCACAATCGCCTCGATTTTGTCCGGCTCAAGGCCAAACAGCCAGCGAGCCTCGATAATCTCAAAAGCTTTGTTTAGCAGCGTGGCCGAGTCGATAGTGATTTTGGCCCCCATCGACCAATTGGGATGATGCAGCGCATCGCCGGCCTTGGCCTTGGCAATCTGCTCGGGAGTCCATGTGCGAAACGGTCCGCCCGAAGCTGTAATCAGCAGACGCTTGATTGTGGCCTTGTCCTCGCCTTGCAAGCATTGATAGATAGCAGAATGCTCTGAATCCACCGGAAACACTCGCGACGTCGACTGCTCCAGCAATGATGTCACCAGCTTGCCGGCCACCACCATCGTCTCCTTATTGGCCAACGCAATATCCTTGCCGGCCTCAATAGCTGCAATTGTAGGCTCCAGGCCGCTATAGCCCACTGTGGCCGTCACCACCATATCCACCGATGGCTCGGCGGCTGCCGCGGCCAAGGCTGCCGATCCGGCGGCTGTAGAGATGCCCATTGGTTCCAACGCATCGCGCAGGGTGGGGTAGAGGTCTTCACGCGCAATCACAGCCAAGTCGGGCTTAAATTGAAGCGATTGCTTGATTAGCAGATCCACGTTGCTGCCGGCAGTAAGCACCGCCGCACGATAGCGGTCGGAATGCCTGCTGATTATGTCGAGAGTTTGCTTGCCAATCGACCCCGTAGATCCTAAAACGGCTATATGTTTTAACATCGAATTTTTAGATTGAATTTTAGAGTTAGTATGGTATATACACCGATGGATCGAGCTTCGAGCCGCTGTGCCAAAGCTCCATCTCAAGCGGACGGCGGTCGGGCGTGGCTCCTATGCGCTGCCCTGCCACCACTTTGTCGCCCTTGTCCACATAGACACTCGTCATGGGCGTATATACTGATATGAAATCATTTGGATGCTGAATCATCACTGTGGAAACGCCATCGGCATCGGTGGCCACATTTATCACAGTGCCGCGATACACCGCTGCCACAGGCCCCAGGCCTGTATCACTCACCGAAGGATTCTCAAAAATCATGCCTTCGGCGGCGATAGGCGATAGCACCGACAGATTGAATCGCTCCTCCTCTTCATAGCGCTGCACAAATTGACGCTCACGCTCCGAGGCCGGCATAAGCGAGTCGGTGAGCATGCCGGGGCGCTCAGCCTCGTCGGCCCTTGCCGTTGCCACACTGTCGGTCAAGATATTTATGATATTTCGGGTGTATGCATCGTTGATGCGAGTCACGGTCGACAGCGAGTCGATCTGCATCGCAGCCGTTAGATACTGCCCTCGCAAATCGCCCTTAAGCCCACCCGGCAGCAGCTGCCTCACCGGCGTGAACATAAACACCATCGTGATAAGCGAAATCGTGGCCGCCATCACTCCGATGCTTGCCAGCCAAGCCTCTACACGGCTCAGCCGCAGCGACCACACTCGCCGCAACGCATTCTCGTTGATTAACTCCACTCGGTAGCGCCGCCGTGGCTTATATGCACGTCGCCGGCCTTTGCTGCGCAGATTGCTTAGCAATTGGCCCACTGCCGTTGTGAGTCGGGTTGGTTTCAACACCACAAAGTTACAAAATTCACAATCATCTTGCCAATATTATATGTGAAAATCTATCTTATTACTCCCAAAAATGCTAAACGACCATGCCCCAACCTTGCCAATTGAACAATTTTTTTGCCCCTCATGTTATAGTGGGAAATTGCAAATTATATCGCAAACTTATAAAACAACAAGTCAATGAAAACAAAAGCGTTTATGATCATCGCCATTTGTGGCATGCTCTTTTCAGCCGGCTTATCCGCCAATGCTCAACCCGCCGTTGCAATTGTTGAGGAAACTGTCTCAGTCTCCGACCTAGCTTGCAAAACCCACTTCTATTCCAACTCCGGCGATAATTGGTTTATCCAGTTTGGTGCCGGCATTCAATCGCCTTTTGTGGAAAACTACCTGCCCAAGGGCGATGCCAAGCATCATCTCACCACAGTCTACGGCCTTGGCCTCGGCAAATGGTTCTCGCCCTATATCGGCTGGCGCTTAAGCTTCTCGGGCGGCTCTCTCCATTGGGACAACGACCAATTCAACCATGCCAAAACCGTCAGCGGCAGCTTCGATCTCATGTGGGATATGTTCAACTCGCTCGGCGGCGTCAACCCCTCTCGAGTCTTCTCGATAGTGCCGTTTGCCGGCATGGGCGGTGCATTTACTTGGGACTACAAACCATCCGACTCGCCCAACATCGAAAAATCCCACGGCCATCTCAAACGCAACGCCTGGACCTTGCCCGTATCGGCCGGCTTGCAGCTCAGATTCCGCCTATGCCGCTATGCCGACTTCTTTGCCGAAGGTCGCGCACAATTTGCCGGCGACAACTATAATCTCTATGCCTATGGCAAGCCCATCGACATCAATATATCATGCACCGGTGGCTTCATTATCAACATTGGCGGCTCCGACTTCCACCACTATAACCCTTGCAACTATGTAGGCCACGTGGCCAACCTCAACAGCCAAGTCAATGACCTGCGCGCAGCTCTCGCCACCACTGCCGCTGCCCTCGCTGTAGCCGAATCACAGCTGCCATGCCCCGACGCACCTGCCGCTCCGGCCGTGCAGCCCGTAGCCACCACACCCGATGCTACGCCCCTGATAGCCACTGTCCGATTCACCATCAATTCAGCAGTGATTTCATCCCAAGAGATGGTCAACGTCTATAACGTGGCACAATGGATGGACGCCAACCCCTCGCAAAACGTCGCCATCGTGGGCTATGCCGATAAAGACACCGGCACCGCCGACTACAACATGGCCCTGTCGATTCGCCGTGCCCAAGCCGTGTTCGACGCCCTCGTCAACGAATATGGCATCAGCCCCGACCGCCTGTCAATGGATGCTGCCGGCTCAAATATCCAGCCCTACGGCGTAAATAGCTGGAATCGTATAGTAATCTTCACCAATGCCCAATAACCACATGCCGTGGGGAGACACACCGTCACATCTCATGTGTATCTCCCCATGGCCTGCTTTCAGTATTTTTGCTCCTTAAATCATTCTATGACTATTGTTTTTGCCTGCTCTAACCCTCTTTTTTTAGCTTATTGACAAAAAATTCCATAAAAATATGGTTGTTTTTGAAATTATAATTATCTTTGCATTCGAATCACCAAGATCCCTCGATACTTATTTAGCTGTAAAATAAAGCATAAAACCTTTTTATACAGAGTAAAAATAACATTTAAAATCTTTCATTTATAGATTACAAACACTTAAAATAAATCCCACTAAGTTTAATAAAATTCTAATCAGTTAATTATTTAACAATTGCCGCGAGGCAGATTTATATACCATTTTTTCGACCTTCCCTAAAGGATAAAATTCACAACTATGGATAACAACAATCCCATTGACGGCGAAAAGAAAGCTAAACGCCCACGTATCGGCGCAAACCCCGCCGCTTCATCAACACCTCAATCCGACGCTCCCGAGCGCCAACGTTACGAACGTGTATCCTATCCACGTCGCGATGAAAATTCAGGCGACTTCGCCGACAACGATCGCCCATATCAACCGCGTCCTTATCAGCCACGTCCCTACCAAAACCGCCAGGGTGGCTATCAGCAACGCCGTAATTATGGCGATTTCAACTCAGAACCAAAATCCGAGAATTCAGACTCTAACGCTGTTGAAGGCGCTCAAGGCGGCTATCAACCCCGCCACTACCAACCTCGTCAAGGCGGCTATCAGCCTCGTCAAGGTGGTTATCAGCAGCGCAATCAAGGCGGCTACCAACAGCGCAATCAAGGTGGCTACCAACAGCGTCAAGGTGGTTATCAGCAGCGCAATCAAGGCCAAGGCGGCTACCAACAGCGCAATCAGGGCCAAGGCGGCTATCAGCAGCGTGGCCAAGGCCAGGGTGGCTACCAACAGCGCGGCCAAGGCGGCTATCAGCAGCGTGGCCAGGGCGGCTACCAACAGCGCGGCCAAGGCGGCTACCAACAACGTGGCTACCAACAGCGCGGCTATCAACGCGGCCATCAGCAGCAAGACGGCATGTTCCAAGCTCGCGGCAAGAGCTTCACTCCCCGTCCCAAGCGCATTGAATACGAAATGCCGATTCCCGATCCCAACGAACAAATTCGTCTTAACAAATTCATGAGCAACGCCGGCATCTGCTCGCGCCGCGAAGCCGACGAATTTATCCAACAAGGCCTCGTTAAGGTCAATGGTCAAGTCGTTACCGAACTCGGCACCAAGATCTCTCACAGCGACGTGGTTGAATACCAAGAAAAAGTCGTCGCTCTCGAAAGCAAATGCTACATCCTCCTCAACAAACCCAAAGACTGCGTCACCACAAGCGAAGACCCCCAAGACCGCACCACCGTTATGGACCTCGTCAAGGGCGCTTGCACCGAACGCATCTACCCTGTAGGCCGTCTCGACCGCAACACCACCGGCGTGCTCCTGCTCACCAACGATGGCGACCTC
>CAZRCU010000124.1:0-7727 GCA_964598685.1 uncultured Bacteroides sp. | reverse complement strand
TACGCCATACTACGCCATAATAGCATTCACGGTGATTACGCTCGCCGTGATGTTTTGCGTATTTCCGCTTTGGATCGACGATTTTTATCTTTTGGAATGGTCAAAGACCACCTGCGACGGCACCCCGTGGCCCATTGATTGGGACCATTTCCGGGCATATTGGTCATGGAACTATATGAACGACAACGCCCGCTTGGCAAATACCGGCGCAGCCTTTTTATTAATGGGGCCAAAGGTATTGTCCAACATAATTTCAGCGCTATTATGGGGCATCACTCTGCTACTTATGGGCAAATTGGCCAAATGGCACAGTCGGCAATGGCAATATATGGCCATGCTGGCTACGCTGCTAATGATAGTGCCTACATGGTTTATCTCCCAAGCCGACACAGTCTATCAATTCAACTATTCATGGGCAACCGGATTCTCAATGATCGCCCTTTGGCTGTTTCTGCGCCAAGACGACATCAATCCAATCTTTGCATTTGTCGGCGGTGGTGTTTTCGGCGCTTGGCACGAAGGTTTTTCCCTCCCCATTTTATCAGCTTTCGCAGCGCTTATGCTGCTAAATCCGCGCTATCGCACACGCGGCAGAGTGGTGTTTATGATAGCAATCGCCATTGGATTGACACTGCTATTGCGCGCACATGGCACAGCAGAACGATTAGGCTGCACATTGGAATTTAGCTCAAAGGCTACCGAAATCACGCTGTTTTGCGCCATACCTACCATTCTGTTCTTTGCGATTTCTACATGGAGCACAGCCACTAAACGTCTGCCCACGCTCACTCATGATCCGCTATGGATAGCGCTCACTGCTATTTGCACGGCATCAATGGCCATTAAGCTTGTCACAGGCACAAATTATCGCGCGGCTTGGCCGGCACAAGTGTATGGCTGCTTCGGCATCATCTACCTAATATCACTGCTGTCTAAGCATAAAACAGTTCTCAACACTGCTGCGGTGGCATCGTTAGTGCTACTTGTATCGCACATGATAGTTGCAGATATACAGACAGTGAAGGTGCGCCATGAAATCGACACCCTGATTCACGCTAATATCCACAACCCTAACGAAACTCTTTTTGCGTCCAAGACTTCACCCGAGACAGCTCCGATCTTAGCACTCGGCAAGCCTACATATCCCATGACAATTTGGACTAACTATTATAGCTATTATCACATTTCAAAGGAGGACGCATTCAAAATGAAATACATCCCCGAAGAGCTTGCATCCTACGATGGCACAGAGGGCAAACCACTTCCGTCAGGCGATGTCACTGATTATCACGGCCAATTTGTCGCTGATGCGCATGGCACACTTGGATGCCAACAAGGCTTTTTCGTGGATGCAGTCTTCTATACTCCTTTTAATAAATACTATGGCCCGATTGAATGTACTCCATTCTACTCACCTGCGAATGGTCGCACATATTTATCGCTCCAGCACAGCCACATAGAGCTACACGTGCGACCGATAATCGACATCAAAATCGATTGGAACAGCAAAACAGCCATCAGCAACAGAACTGTCTACGAATGAAAACAAATCACATTCCCTACTACGCCATAATAGCATTCACGGTGATTTCACTTGCTGTGATGCTCTACTTTGTGCCATATTGCTTCGACGACTATTGCTTTATGCAATGGTTCAAAACCACCTGCGACGGCACCCCGTGGCCCGTTGATTGGGGCCGTTACCACACCTATTGGTCGTGGAACTATATGAACGATAACACTCGTCTTGCCAACATCACCGCCACCCTACTCTATATCCCTCCGAAATGGGTGGGCAACACCATTGCTGCCGCTTGGTGGATTGTCATACTGGCAATGATGGGGCGGATAGCGCACATCGACCGGCGCCGTTGGGATCTCATGGCAATATTGGCGATGCTACTGATGATTGTGCCGGTGTGGTTTGATGTAATTGTGGTGGCCGACTTCCAGCTCAACTACACATGGTCAACTGCATTTACCGTAATTTCGTTATGGCTATTCCTGCGAAAGAACGACGTCAACCCATTTTTTGCGTTCGCCTTTGGCGGTGGAGTTGGCGCATGGCACGAAGGCTTCTCACTCCCGCTGATATTGGCCTTTATCACAATCACAGCCCTGCATCCTCGATTCCGCACAAAAGGCAGAATTACATTCATCATAGCAATCGGTATCGGCCTATTTTTGCTGCTACGTGCCCACGGCGCCAGGTATAGAGCCTCCGCACAGATAAATCCATTATCCGACATAGCCCTTCAATACGACGCATTATGCTCACTCGCCACAATTACATTCTTTGCTCTGTCGTTTTGGGCCGTCAAAGTGCGCGGCAAGTCTCAACTACTGCGCGACGCTCTGTGGCAATCATTAGTGATTATCAGCCTGGCGTCATTAGCAATCAAATCCATGGCGGGCGACAATCTTCGAGCCGCCTGGACCGCGCAAGTGTTTAGCTGCATGGGCATAGTGTATGTGTTGTCGCTGTGCGTGGAGCAACGCACAACCATTAAAATGAAAATCCTTGGCGTAGCTTCAGCCGCCCTGTTGGTGGCCCACATGATCACTGCCGATATTATGACCGTGAAAATCAACCGCGAGTACAACGTCTTAATAGCCGAAACAATCAAAAAGCCGCGTGGAGCAAAGTTCTTGCCAAAAACCACCTTCGAAAAATCCCCGATATTAGCACTCGGCAAGCCCATATACTACATATTCGCCTGGATCAACTTTTACGAATACTATCACATGCCCATGGAATTGGGCAACTACTTGAAATACATTCAGGAAGAAGTGGCCGACTACGACGGCAAAGGCGGCACCTTGCTGCCTTCCGGCGAAGTAGTGAAATATAAAGGAGCCTACATAGCACCCGCGCATGGTCATCTTGGCTGCGAATGCAAATATTATTTGAAAGCGAAGACAACCACATCCATTCTCAGTCGCGAGGCCGACTACATCTGTTCGCCATTCTACTCGCCGGCCGATGGCCACACTTATTTGCTTTTGGAGCCGATTTTTCTCGAGCCACATCAACATAAAATCCTCGATATTAAGCCTGATTGGGCAAGCCTAAGAAAATACTAATGAAACATATCATCACCATATTATTATCAATATTTCTTCTCGCCGCGTGCACCTCGGGCCATGCTGTAGCCGATAATGCCGACGGCGACACTATCGCCGCCACGCCGCGACTATCGCTAATCGACTGCGGCAGCTACATGCAAGCCATTGTCACCGATGCCGACTCGGCCATCATCGGGCGCTATGCTCTCGTCAGCCGCGATTCGGCCGAGGTGGCTACTCCGCAAGGATTCACACGCATCGACACTCCACTCGAGCGCGCAGTGGTGTATTCATCGGTCCATGCTGCCGCAATCAACGAGCTTGGCAAAATCGGTTCGATTGTAGGCACCGCCGATGCCGACTATCTGAGCGACGACGACCCTATGCGCGCAATGATTTCGTCGGGCAAAGTAGCCGACATCGGTTCGAGCATGAGCCCGTCGATTGAAAAGGTTATCGACTGTCGTCCGCAAGCGGTGCTGCTATCGCCCGTAGAGGGCGGCAGCCTTGGCGGAGTCGACCGCATCGGCATTCCGCTGATTTTCCTCGCCGACTATTTGGAATGTGAACCGCTGCAACGTGCCGAATGGATAAAATTTCTCGGTGTGCTCTTTGGCGTGCAAGACAAATCTATCGAAATATATCAAGACGTAGCGGCAAAATATATAGCGCTGCGGCAAAAAGCCCTGGCAGCCGACTCGCGCCCGACGGTAATCACCGAAAAGCCGTATTCCGGCACATGGTATGTGCCCGGCGGAGCGTCGTACATGGCGTGCATGCTGGCCGATGCCGGAGCCTCATATCCATGGGCCGACAACACAAGTGCAGGCTCGCTGCCGCTCGACGTCAGCGCGGTGATTGAGCGTGGCTCCGAAGCCGAATTTTGGCTGGTAAAGGATGGCGTAGACTATAACGCCGAATCCTTTGAGGCTGCGATGCCACATGCCCATGCATTTCGCGCATTTCCCGACGGCGTCTACGTGGCAAACACTCTCTCCACATCTCTTTTCCGCGACATAGCATTCCACCCCGAAATGATTCTCGCCGATTTCATCCACATCTTCCATCCCGACATAAATCCCGACTACCAATTGAAATATTATAAACCAATCAAATGAATCGCACTGCAATTGTCATAACAGCAACTATAGCCCTGATATTGGCACTCTTTGCCGGATGCTTGCTCACAGGCACAGTCGACATCCCGTCGGCCAACGTGGTTGATGCCATCCTGGGCCGAGCCACCGACCATCCCGCCTGGGATTATATAGTGGTGGAAACTCGCCTGCCGGCTGCGTGCACGGCATTGCTCACGGGCGCCGCGCTATCCGTGGCAGGCCTGCTGATGCAAACAATGTTTGACAATCCCCTTGCCGGCCCGTCAATCTTGGGCATTTCCACCGGCGCCGGGCTTGGCGTGGCAATCGTGATGCTGGCATTTGGCGGAGCGCTCACCGCGATGGGGCAATCGGCAGTGTTGATTGCCGCCATAATCGGAGCGCTGGCCGTGATGATTCTGCTATTGGCAATGTCGAGCTTGCTGCGCAACGCGCCAATGCTGCTAATCGTGGGCATCTTGCTTGGCTATCTGGCATCGTCGGCCATATCGCTGCTGAATTTCTTTGCATCGCGCGAGGGCGTCCACTCGTATGTGCTATGGGGAATGGGCAATTTCTCGTCGGTCACCTTGGATATGTTGCCGCTGATGGCCTGCCCCACCCTACTGCTCATCATGCTAAGCATGTTGATGTGCAAGCCGCTCAACGCTCTACTACTGGGCACTCGCTATGCCGAATCCACCGGTGTAAACCTGCGCGCCACTCGCAATTCGCTGCTGCTGATTTCGGGAGCGCTCACCGCACTGGCCACTGCCTGGTGTGGGCCGATCGCATTTATCGGCATGGTGGTGCCGCATATTGCCCGATTGGCGCTGCACAGCTCCGACCATCGCCGCCTGCTGCCGGCCACCGCATTGATTGGGGCGGCCACCGGCCTGCTATGCCTGTTCCTTAGTGCCGCGCCGAGCACAGGCATCATTCCCATCAACGCCATCACGCCCATAATCGGTGTGCCGGTGATTATCTACATTATCGTGCGTCGTCGTTCAATATTCTATTTCAACTAATGTCGCTACAAGCAAATAATCTCACAGTCGGATATGGCAATCACGCCGTAGTGGCCGATGTAAATGCCTCGCTCATAGCGGGCCATCTCACAATTCTAATCGGGGCTAACGGCAGCGGCAAGTCCACCTTGCTGCGCACAATCACCGGCTCGCAACCTCCGCTGAGCGGCATAGCCACAATCAACGGCGAAGACATCGCCAAATTGTCGCCGGCCCACAAGGCCAAGGCGCTGAGCTTGGTGCTCACCGACCGCACCGGCGGCGGTGGGCTGTTAGTAGAGGAATTGGTGGCAATCGGTCGCCATCCCTACACCGGATTCATGGGACGGCTGAGCCAAGACGACCGACAAATAATAGCCGATGCCATTCATGCCGTGGGCCTCGACGCCAAGCGCCACAGCTATGTGGCCTCACTCAGCGACGGCGAGCGACAAAAGGCAATGATAGCCCGAGCAATTGCGCAGGCCACCGATGTGATTGTGCTCGACGAGCCCACATCGTTTCTTGACGTGGCAAGCCGCTTTGAAATAATGCGTCTGCTTGGAGAGATGAGCGCAGCGGGCAAAACCATCTTGCTGTCGACTCACGACATTGCACCGGCAATGGCAGTGGCCAACGATATTTGGGCAATCTCAAATGGCCGACTACACGCCGGATCAAAGGCCGACATTATAGAATCGGGACTTTTGAACGAGCTTTTCCCCAACGTGGTGTTTGACGCTGCGGCCAACGATTTCCGCCAAAAGAGCAAGTAGGAATTAGCCTTGGCGCGATGCCTGAAGATATAGAGTGGTGAGCGCCGATTGCAGCAAATCCAGCACAAGTTCAAACCCCTCGGCACCCTCATAGTATGGATCGGGGACATGGTCGTAGCGCGTAGCTATATCGGTGATCCATGCTGCCATGGGATGAATCTTTGCCATAGCCTCGGGCGACGGAGCCAATCGGCGCAAGTCCATAATGTTGCTGCTGTCCATGCCGATAATCAGATCGAAATTGTAGAAATCATCCTCGCGCACTTGGCGGGCGCGGTGGTTGAGCTGAAAACCGCGGCGCGAGGCATGTACACGCATACGGCTGTCGGGGAGCTGACCGGCGTGCCAATTTCCGATACCGGCCGAATCAATCACCCAATTATCGCTGTCGTGATGTTCGGCGACGATGCTACGCAAGATTCCCTCGGCGGCCGGCGAGCGGCATATATTACCAAGGCATACAAAAAGGATGCGCAGCGGACGCTGAGCGGGCAGGGTTGGCAGGGCATGTGGTGTCATGTCTTTTATTTTACGATTAAGTCGGTGATGATAATATCGGCGGCCGAAGCTGCGGCAGCGCGGCGGCCGAGGCGCTCACGCATTTCAGCGTAGCCGGCGAGTTGGTTTGCGCGACCCTCGGCATTGTCGGGGGTGATTTGGCGCAGCTGCTCGGCCACAAGCTGCGGTGTGCATTCATGCAGCAGCATTTCGGGGATGATGGCTTTGTCGGCAATCAAATTGGGCAGCGACACATAGCGCACACTCAGCACTCGCTTCATAAGATTATAGGCAAGCTTAGAGCCGTTGGAGCGATAGCACACCACCTGGGGAGTGTTGGCCAAGGCGGCTTCGAGAGTGGCAGTGCCTGACGTCACAAGTGCGGCATGGGCATGTGCCAAAAGATTGTGGGTGGCATCGCGCACCACTGCAAATTTGGTGAGGCCTTGATAAAATTCGTCGGGAATAGACGGCGCACCGGCCACCACGATGGTGTATTGCGGGAATTGGCGAGCCACCTCGGTCATTATCGGCAAATTGCAACGAATCTCGCCGCGGCGGCTACCGGGCAGCAAGGCGATAATGCGGCGGTCGCGCAGACGATGCTGCTTCAAGAAATCTTGGCGAGACGGAGCGGCGGCCAATGCTGCATTAATCTCTTCCACCGAGGGGTTGCCCACATATTCGGCATCGTTGTATTGATTGTCGCGATAGAATTGCGGCTCAAACGGCAAGATGCACAGCACACGTTTTATATATTGTCGAATCTGCTTAACGCGCCATTTCTTCCAAGCCCAAATCTTGGGTGATATATAATAATATGTGGGGATACCCAGTTGTCGGGCCGTCTTGGCCACCTTGAGATTAAACGAGGGATAGTCGATTAGTATCAGGCAATCGGGATTAGCCTGAGCCAAGGCGCGGCGAGTGTTGCGCAGATTGGTGAGAATCGGGCGCAAATGGCGCAGTACCTCGCTAAATCCCATAAAGGCCATGTCGCGATAATGAATCAAGGGCCGGCAATCGGCGGCTGCCGCCATAAGGTCGCCGCCCAAAAAAGTGAATCGTGCCGATTTGTCGCGGCGGCGCAATTCAGCAATGAGTGCAGCGGCGTGAAGATCGCCCGAGGCCTCTCCGGCTATAAGGAAATAATGCATTATCGTCTTTTTTTGAAAAAGTCAACAACAAGGTCGCGGCATTGATCGGCTCGCACGCCCCAAGTGACTTCGGCCTTGGGGTGAAACGGCGACGCCTTAGTGAGCACCGAGAATCCGCGGCGAGGA
>CAZRCU010000123.1:0-7744 GCA_964598685.1 uncultured Bacteroides sp. | reverse complement strand
ATGCTTACCAACTTCCCCACCATCCGCAAGGCCGTTAAGAAGATGACCGCCATCGACAAAATGACCAAGGACGGTACATTCGACAACCTTTCAAAGCGCGAACGTCTGCAAATCACCCGTCAACGTGCAAAACTCGAAAAGACTCTTGGCTCAATCGCCGACCTCAACCGTCTGCCCTCTGCCCTTTTCGTTGTTGACGTGTTGAAAGAACGCATCGCCGTGGCTGAGGCCAACCGCCTTGGTATCCCCGTATTCGCTATGGTTGATACCAACTCTGACCCCACCAACATCGACTACGTAATCCCCGCTAACGACGACGCTTCAAAATCAATCGAACTCATCGTAGGTACCCTGGTAGCTGCTATGAACGAAGGTCTTGAAGAACGCAAAGCCGAGAAGGTGGACACCGTAGCTGCCGGCGAAGGCGAAGCTGCTGCTCCCGCTAAGCGCGAACGTCGCCGTGTTCGCAAGGCCGACGCTACTCCCGCTGCTGAAGCTACTCCCGCCGCTCCCGCTGCTGAAGAAGCTGCCGAATAATCATTTTATCACAACCCTTAATACAGATATATTATTATGGCTGTAACAATGGCAGAAATCACCAAGCTGCGTCACCTCACAAGCGCCGGCTTGATGGACTGCAAGAAAGCTCTTGCTGAAACAGATGGCGACATCGAAAAGGCTGTCGAAATTCTTCGCAAGAAGGGTCAGGCTGTTGCCGCTAAGCGTGAAGACCGCACCGCCTCTGAAGGCTGCGTTCTCTCGAAAAACGAAGGCAACTTTGCCGCTGTAGTTGCTCTCAACTGCGAGACCGACTTCGTGGCTAAAAATGCCGGCTTCGTTGCTCTCACACAACAAATCCTTGATGCTGCCGTAGCTGCTAAAGCTAAAAGCATCGACGAGGTTAAAGCTCTTACCATCAATGGTCTCACCATCGCTGAACTCGTAACAGAAGAAGCTGGCAAGACCGGTGAAAAGACTGAAATCTCGGCCTACGAATGGATTGAAGCTGCTTCTACTACATCTTACAACCACCTTGGCAACAAGCTCGCCACAATCGTTGGTTTCAACGTTGAAGGCGTAGACTACCACGTTGGTCGCGACGTAGCTATGCAGGTTGCTTCAATGAATCCTGTTGCTGTCGACCAAGACAGCGTGCCCCAAGCCGTTAAGGATTCAGAGTACAACGTTGCTGTTGATAAAACCAAAGCAGAACAAGTTAAGAAGGCTGTTGAAGCTGCTCAAAAGAAAGCCGGCATCAACCCCAACCTTGTTGACTCTGCCGACCACATTGAATCTAACATCGCTAAGGGTTGGTTGACTCGCGAAGAAGCTGACAAGGCTCTCGCTATCGCCGCTGAAGTTGGCCCCGCTAAGGCTGCTTCTCTGCCCGAACAGATGATTAAGAACATCGCTCAAGGCCGTTTGAACAAGTTCTTCAAGGAAAATTGCCTTATGGAACAAGAATTCATCAAAGATGGCGACCTCACAATCGGTCAATATCTCGAAAAGGTTCAAAAAGGTCTCAGCGTAGTATCTTTCAAACGTGTGAACCTGAACGCCGACTAATCTCGGATTCAACGACCATAAATGTCGCGCCGACCTCCATTGCCGAGGCCGGCGTTGATGTTTTTAAGGGGCATTGGTGGCTTTTGTTGCGGATTTTTACTAACTTTGCCCACAATGAAGCCCGAACTGACAATCGTAGTGCCTGTCTACAACCGCGCCACCGTGGTTGATGCCACGCTGCGCTCAATCGCCGCGCAGACGCTGCGCCCGTTGGCTGTGGTACTCGTGGACAATGCGTCAACGGATAATTCATTGGATATGCTGCGTCGCTGGCAGAAGGAGTATTCGTGCGACGAGCTGCGAGTGGAGGTGATAGAATGTGCCAAGCGTGGGGCCTGCAATGCCCGCAATGCCGGGCTTGAGCATGTGGACACCGAGTGGACGATGTTTTTCGACTCAGACGACCAAATGAAGCCCGGCCACTGCATGCGAGCCATGCAATATGCCGAAGGAGCCGATGTGGTGGGATGGGACATGATGATGTATCACCAAGACGGCTCGCCATACTGCTGCAAGCCGTTTATCACCCACGATGTGCTATACAATAATATAATGCACTCAAGCTTTTCCACGCAGCGCTATATGGCCCGCACAGAGCTATTCAGACGTGCAGGCGGATGGTTGCCCGATGCACAGGTCTACGACGATGTAGAGCTGGGTGTGCGCCTGCTAAAGCTAAATCCACGCATTGCCAAGGCTGCCGGCAAGGCCACCGTCGACGTCTACATCACTGAAGGCTCGATCTACACCGACACCACCGACAAACTATCGCGCATCGCTGTGGCGCTGGATGCAATAGAGGCCGAGCTGCCGGCCAACCAACGCCATTGGGTAGATTTGCAGCGACTGCTCAAAGCATCTACATGGGGCAAGGACGACCCCGCAGCGCCTGCGCTGGCACGGGATGTGCTGGCACGTCAGCCATGGATGCGACGAATGCTATGGCGATTATTTTATCGCTATTCATTGCGCGGAGGACGTGGCGTGGCACGCCTGTATCGTCCGCTCACCTACTTAGGATTTTAATTGATGGCGCACCGATTCCTCGTGGATGGTGCTGAATAGGCGACGCATAAAGTCGGGGTCGAGACCTACGGCTGTGCCTGCGGCCACACGGCGCTCTATAAGAGAATTGTAGCGCACTGGCTGCACCACCGACATGCCTGCGGCGTGCTTGTAGCGGCCTATTTCGGCCGATATTTCCATGCGACGGCGCAACACGTCGACCAGCTCGTCGTCGATAGCGTCGATGTGGCTGCGGAGGGCGTCGAGTGCCTCGGGCTGCATCTGTGCAGGCTCGCGATGCAAGCGAGCAATCATGGATAATAGCTCAGAGGGGGTGAGCTGCTGGGCCTTGTCGCTTAGAGCGGTGTCGGGCGCACAATGAGCCTCGACAATGAGCCCTGCAAAGTTCATATCAAGAGCTTGCGAGGCCACGGTCTCCACCAAGTCGCGACGGCCTGCAATATGGCTCGGGTCGCAGATAATCTGTAGGCCGGGGATGCGGCGATGCAGCTCGATAGGGATGCTCCAATAGGGACGATTGCGATAGATCGAGTCGCCATAGCTTGAAAATCCGCGATGCGAGGCGGCGATGTGCTGCACTCCTGCCGAGAGGATGCGCTGCAAGGCTCCAATCCACAGCTCAATATCGGTGCAGATAGGATTCTTGACCAGCACGGCCGGACGGCGAGGTGCGGCGGCAATGGCGTCGGCCACCTCTTGCACGGCAAAGGGGTTGGCAGATGTGCGAGCGCCAATCCACAGGATGTCGATGCCGGCTTGGATTGCGGCCTCCACATGGCTGCGAGTGGCCACCTCGGTGGCTATGAGCATGCCGGTGGTCTGCTTCACCTCGGCAAGCCACGACAGGGCGGGCACTCCGATGCCCTCGAATCCTCCCGGGCGAGTGCGAGGCTTCCACACGCCTGCGCGGAACACCTTGACGCCACCGGCAGCGAGCTGCTGAGCGGTGTCGAGCACCTGCAAGCGGCTCTCGGCGCTGCAAGGGCCGGCAATCAGTATGTGGCCGTGGGAGTCGGTGCCGGGCAGTGGCTTGATATTTTCAAAGCTTGTATTCACGATGCAAAGATATAAACTTTATGGCAAATAGCCGCCTAAGATGGGGCTAAAAAGCTAAGCAGAGGCCCACCGCGGGATTGTGGTAGGCCTCTGCTCTGATATAGTGTGGCGTCGGAGTGGCTGATTAGCGGCGACGCTTGTTTTGGGCGGCTTGTTGCTGGCGCTGGTAGGCTTGCTGCTGGCGTTGAGCCTCCTCGAGGCGAGCCATGAAGCCTGATTTCTTTTTGGGCTTCTTGGCGTTGGCGAGCATCTCGGCGCGTACCTTTTCCTCGTTGATGCAGCGGCGGAATAGCCAGGTCTGCACAATGGTGATGAGGAGCGACAGGAAGTAGTAGTAGCTAAGGCCCGAGGCGTAGTCGTTGAAGATGAAGAGGAACATCACAGGCATCAGATAGCTCATCCACTTCATGCCGGCCATGCCCTCGGCTTGGGGCTGGTTTTGCATATTGATGTGCATATACACGATGTTGACAATGGTCATCATCAAGCAGAACAGGCTGACGCCGTTGCCATAGAAGGGGATAGAGAATGGCAGGGTGAGAATCACGTCGGGAGCGGAGAGGTCTTTGGCCCACAGGAATGATGCACCGCGCAGCGAGATTTCAGAGGGGAAGAACGAGAATACGGCAATCAGCACGGGCATTTGCAGCAGCATGGGCAGACAGCCCGAGAAGGGGCTTGAGCCGCAGCGCGAATAGAGGGCCATGGTCTCTTGCTGGCGCTTCATGGCGTTTTCTTGGCCGGGGTATTTCTCGTTGATTTGCTTGATTTCAGGCTGTAGCAGGCGCATGCGTGCTTGCGACTTGAAGCTCTTGAATGTGAAGGGGAAGATGATGAGCTTGATAAAGAGCGTGAGCAGCAGGATTACGATGCCATAGCTTGAAATGAATTTGCTCAGGAAGTTGAACACGGGGATAATCACCCATGTGTTGATGTAGCGGAAGATGCCCCAGCCCAAGGGGATGATGCGATTGAGCTGTAGGTGCTCGTCTGAGCCCACTTGCTTGTCGATGCCCGAGAGCAGTGAGTAGTCGTTGGGGCCGAAGTAGAAATCGAACGCAGCGGCTGTGCCGTCGGCGGTGGTGTAAGGCACCGAGGCGCTCAGGTTCATATCCTTGAGATATGTGGGGTCGTTTTTGAGGATGGTGCTGTTCACTTGGCCATTGCTGAAGTAGGCGCGAGGGATGAGCACCGAGGAGAAGAATTGATTCTTGAAAGCCACCCATTTCACGCGGTTGTCGAGCTCTTCTTTGTCGTCGCGGTTGGCGTTGAGATCGTCGGGAGAGTCGCCCACATATTTATAGTGTATGGCCGAGTTGCGCTCTTCAAATGTGCGGCCTTTTTCGTTGCGGGCCATGGTCTGATGCCAAGCAAAGTCGATAGAGGCGGTGGAAGCGGGGAGCACCGATGCGATGCCTTGCTGCACGATTTCCATGCCCACGATATAGCTGTTGGGGTGGAGAGTGTAGCGGATTCCCCATTGAGCGCCGTCGGCAAGGTCGAGGCTCATGAGCACGGTGGTGTCGCTCTCGGCTTGGGCCACGAAGTTGAATTCGCGGGTGTCGATGCGCTGGTCGGCTGTGGTGAATGTGAATCCATAGCCATCGTTGGCGCCGCGGAACAGCTGGATTTGAGCCACGGAGTCGCCCACCTGGGTGGTGTAGTCTTTGAGCTCAACAGCCTTGATCATGGCGCCGCGAGATGCGATCGACACCTTGATGAGGTCGTTTTCAAGCTCGATGGTGGATTCTTGGCCGCCGAGGTTGCGAGCAAAGCCGCTGTATTTCTCCACGCTGTTGATAAGCTCTTGGATGGCTTTAACGGCGGCAGCGTGAGAGGTGGCGTCGGTGGCGGATGGAGAGTGGAGGTCGGCCACATTGACGGTGGTAGAGCCGAGGGCCACGGTGCCGCTCACGGCAGCCGAGTCGACGCTGAGGTTGAATTGAGCGTCGGAGAACGAGTAGGTGCCTGCGTCTGAGGCTGAGCCGAGAGCCTTCACGGTTTCAGCCAGCTTGGCGAATTGCGATGGAGTGAGGGTGTCGGCCTCAACGGCAGCCTGACGGTTGTCGGCAGAAGCGGCCGCTTCGGCAGCGGCTTGGCGGGCCTCCATTTGTTCTTGTGTGGGTTTGTTGCAGTACATGAAGCCGAAGAATATTGCGGCCATGCACAAAAGCCCCCATAGAGTGTTTTTATCCATTGTCTGGTTGGGTCTATGTTATTTATCGTGCTTGTAGGCGATAGCGGCGCGGATAAATGAGCCGAAAATCGGATTGGGAGAAAGCACAGTGGATGAATATTCGGGGTGATACTGTGTGCCGATAAACCATCGCAGAGCGGGAATTTCCACCACTTCTACCAGGTGGGTGGAGGGGTTCTCGCCTACGCATCGCATTCCGGCCTGTTCAAAGGCGTCGCGATAGGCGTTGTTGAATTCAAAGCGGTGGCGGTGGCGTTCGTGCACGGTGGTGGTGTTGTAGGCAGCAGCGGCTTTAGAGCCGGGCACCAATTGGCATTCGTAGGCGCCGAGGCGCATGGTGCCGCCCATGTTTGAGATGCTTTTTTGCTCTTCCATGAGGTCGATCACATTGTCGGGGGTGGAAGGGTTCATCTCGGTGGAGTTGGCTTCGGCGAGGCCGAGCACGTCGCGAGCAAATTCAATCACCATGCATTGCATGCCCAGGCAGATGCCGAAAGTGGGGATGTCGTTTTCGCGGCAATATTTGAGGGCAACGAATTTGCCTTCGATGCCACGCTGGCCAAATCCGGGGGCGATGATGATGCCGTCCATTCCGGCGAGCTTTTCGGCCACGTTGGCGTCGTTGACCTTCTCAGAGTGGATGTAGACAAGGTTGAGCTTGTGGTCGGCGTAGGTGGCAGCCTGGAACAGGGCTTCGTTGATTGATTTGTAGGCGTCTTGGAGCTCTACGTATTTGCCCACGAGGCCAATGTTGACGGTCTCTGTGGCGTGGTCCATCTTATCGAGGAAGTTGAGCCATGGGCCCATGTTGGGCTCGTGCTCGGCCACGGTGTGGGTGAGGCGCAGCACGATTTCATCGAGGTGCTGAGCGTGCATGCCCAGGGGCACACGATATATGGTGTCGCAGTCGATGGATTGCACCACGGCGTCGGGAGCGACGTTGCAGAACAGGGCAATCTTGCGGCGCATTTCGGGCAGGATTTCATGCTCGGTGCGCAACACCAGCACATCGGGCTGGATGCCCAGTTCTTGGAGCTTCTTTACAGAGTGTTGAGTGGGCTTTGTCTTAAGCTCTTTTGCAGCGGCGATGTAGGGCACATAAGTGAGGTGGATGCAAAGGCTCTTGTCGCCGAGTTCCCAGCGCAGCTGACGTACAGCCTCGAGGAATGGTAGAGATTCGATGTCGCCCACTACGCCGCCGATTTCGGTGATGATAAAGTCGAAATTGCCGGTGTTGCCAAGGGCCTTCACCGAGCGTTTGATTTCGTCGGTGATGTGGGGGACGATTTGGACGGTTTTGCCCAGATAGTCGCCACGACGTTCTTTGTCGATTACGCTTTGATAGATGCGGCCGGTGGTGACGTTGTTGGCGCGAGTGGTTTGAATGTCGGTGAAGCGTTCATAGTGGCCGAGGTCAAGGTCGGCTTCATGTCCGTCGACAGTTACATAGCATTCGCCATGCTCATAGGGATTGAGCGTGCCGGGGTCGATGTTGATGTAGGGGTCGAATTTCTGAATAGTCACTCGATAGCCGCGTGCCTTAAGCAAGCAGGCCAACGACGATGATATGATTCCTTTGCCCAAGGAAGATACCACACCGCCGGTT
Source organism: uncultured Bacteroides sp. (assembly GCA_964598685.1). Classification (GTDB taxonomy): domain Bacteria; phylum Bacteroidota; class Bacteroidia; order Bacteroidales; family Muribaculaceae; genus CAG-873. Next base: position 293 of record CAZRCU010000123.1, on the reverse strand, counting down.
ACGAAGATATACTTAGTTTCCACTTAGTTGAATGTATTGAATGCTAATAGATATGCTATGTGCTATTAGCACGCAAAGTTACGAAAAGTTTCGCAATCCTCAAAAGCCCCACGCCGCATCAGGCCAAATATTCATTGCCAAAGCGCAAATAAAGGTGGTAAATTTTGAATTGTGAAAAACTTTTATCATCTTTGCATTAACAATTTAAACGTTGATATGGAAGCATTAAAAAACATGCCGATTGGCGTACAAGACTTTGAGAAGCTGCGTAATGGAGACTATCTTTACGTAGA
>CAZRCU010000122.1:3858-7807 GCA_964598685.1 uncultured Bacteroides sp. | reverse complement strand
GGGTTAATACTATGGCAAAGGTAAATATTAAGCCAATAAATATCAAATAAATCGCACAAAATATCGCGTTATTGAACTGCAAAGGCTCAATCGCCGTTATATACGCCGTGCGCTTAAGGCAAAGTGATAGTGACATTGCCACGTTTATCGCTGACAGACGACCCGATAATAAAATCATATTCACCCGAGTCGACCACCCACGCGCCGATATTATCATCATATGATGCCAAGTCGCTGCGCTTAACCGTGATTGTCAGGTCTTGACTTTCGCCACTTTGCAGCTCGCGAGTTTTGGCAAAGCCTTTAAGCTCTTTTGTCGGCTTATCAAGATTGCTCTTTGGAGCCGAAACATATAGTTGGGCAGTTTCTTTGCCGGCACGATTTCCTGTATTGGTTACTGAAAAAGTGACACGTATCTCATCGTCGACAATCTCAATCATTGGGGCTCCATAGCAAAAAGTGGTGTATGACAATCCATAGCCAAACGGATAAGCCACAGCCTTGTTTTTAGTGTCGAAGTAGCGATACCCTACATAAATGCCTTCGTCGTAGTCTGTATAATCAATATCCTTGCGATCATTACGCACCGAGCCGGCACCGGTTGCCTTAAATTCTGATTTCTGATCTATGGGGAAATTTAACGAGCTCCAATGGTCGGTGATCTTTATAGGCCAAGTAATTGAAAGTTTTCCTGAAGGATTGGCTGCACCGGTGAGCACATCAGCCACCGAGTTGCCGCCTTCCTGGCCTGCTTGCCATGCACACAACACAGCGTCGACACTGTCTTGCCAGCGAGACACATCAATCACACCGCCCACATTGAGCACCACCACTACCTTTTTACCCTGAGCGTGGAAAGCCTCAGAGACATTGGCAATGAGCTGTTCTTCCACATCGCTGAGAAGGAAATCGGATGATTTGCGGTCGTAGAACTCGCCTGAGATTCTTCCGATTGTGATTATCGCAATATCGTTGGTTGCTGCATTATCCGCGATAGTCTCGACGGATAATTCCATTTCTGCGGGCATCACAGGAGGCAGGAACATGTCGATACCGGTGGCAACAGGCTTGTTTCGATTAAATTCATCGAGATAGGCCATGTAGGCTTCGCGCAATTGCGGGTCGATAGCAAAACCCACGTTGCCCAAGCCATCAATCAGCGTGGCAGTGTAGGCACGATTGACATTGCCTGATCCGGTGCCACCGGGGATAAAATCGTAAGATGTAACGCCATATAAGGCCACTTTTTTCTCAGATTGGCGGATCGGAAGGGCGTCATTATCATTTTTGAGCAGCACCATTCCCTCGGTGGCAGACTGACGAGTGACCGCCGCGTGCGCTTGCAAATTGGGATTGTTGGAATATTTGTAACCCTTAAAGCGATTGGTTTTCACTATGAGCTCAAGCACACGCCGCACCGCTTGGTCGAGCGTGGCCATATCCAACGTACCGTCGTTTACTGCGGCTACAATATCGGAATGTTGCTTGTCGTAGCCCGGCTGCATCATATCATTGCCGGCAGCAACCATTTTAGCAGCATTATTGCCGCCATACCAGTCGCTCATCACCATTCCGTCAAAGCCCCACTCGCCGCGCAATTTATCCGTGAGCAAGTCGTGGCTCTCTGCGGTGAAAACACCATTTAGCCTATTATAGGACGACATTACCGTCCAAGGCCGTGCATCTTTCACTACAATTTCAAAGCCTTTAAGATATATCTCGCGCAAAGCTCTCTCCGACACACGTGCATCGTTGCCCATGCGGTTGGTCTCCTGATTATTGGCAGCGAAGTGCTTGACCGACGTGCCTACATTGTTGCTCTGCACGCCACGCACATAAGCAGCCGCAATTTTTCCGGACAAGAGCGGGTCTTCGCTATAATACTCAAAGTTTCGTCCACAGAGTGGATTGCGCTGAATATTTAGCGCCGGCGCCAACAACACATCGGCACCATACTCCTTAGCCTCATTCCCGATAGCTGCGCCTACTTGCTCAACCAAATCCACATTCCATGTGCAGGCAAGCAACGTGCCAATAGGAAAGTGGGTGCAATAATAGGTGGATTCATCGCCGGGGCGAGTTGCATTAATGCGTAGTCCGGCGGGGCCATCGGCAAGGACTATTGACGGGATTCCGAGACGTGGAATCTCATTATTGGTGCCGGCAGCGCCCGGTACAATTTTATCAGTGGCGCCGATCACCGGAGCAGCCTCGCCGTCGCCCAAATCCATACCGGTGCCTATAAGCAGACTGACCTTTTCATCAAGAGTCATTGCATTGATAATAGCATCAATGTTGTTGGAATTTAATTTTATACTCTTCGCGTTCGCCATAAAAGGGGAAAATGTTATTAATAACAATACGCTGAATTTAGCCATTCTGTTCATATCGTACAAGCCTTTAAAGATTATTATCTGATGAAATTCATGCCGGTGTACTCTTCTCGTTCAGGAGCAAAATCGCAAGGGGCATTGTGAATTTTATTCAATAGCCAAGCCATGTTGTTGGCGAGTGTGCGCATTGTCTGCATACCCTCGACGTCGAGAGCGGCCTCGCCCTCTTGACAGCCAAAAACAATATTCCAATACTGTGATGTAACAATAGGCATATTGCACATTTGGAACGGCATTTGAAGAGTCTGGAACGCTGCAGAGCTACCACCACGGCGGCATACACATACAACAGCAGCCGGCTTGTTTTCAAAAGTCTTTACGCCCGAAAACAGCATGCGCTGCTGAAGGGATAACAGCTGACCGGCCGGTTGACCATAATACACAGGGCTGCCGAGCACAATTGCATCGCACTCTGCCATTTTATCAATAATGACGTTGCACATATCATCGTTGAATACACAACGGCCAAGCTGCTGACGTCGACACACGCAACAGTCGATGCATCCGCGGGCCGGCTTTGTGCCAATCCACAGGATCTCGCTATCAATTCCTTGATTTTTTAATTGCTTTGCAATCTCGTTAAGAGCTACGGTTGTATTCCCGTCTTTATGCGGGCTACCATTTACTAATAGGACTTTCATGTAATATTATTTTTTATCGGTAAAACGATGAATTTTGGAGCTGCGATCTTTTTGGACACCACGCGCATAAACGATTTCAGGATACCCGAAGCCGATGATTAAGCCCATATAATGGTCATCGGGGATTCCGAGCATCTTGCGCGCGCCCGGCACATCATTGATAACGCTTGCAGAATAGCTCATGATTGTGGTGCCGAGGCCGTGAGCATTGCAAATCAGCTCAAAATATGCGCCGGCGATATTGCAGTCGGCAATATCATCTTGAGCCCATTGGCCCTTGGCTCGCTTGTGAGCTATGAATAGATGAGGGGCACCGCAAAATAGAAGGTCGTCTTTACGCAGAGCTTGCTCTGAGCGCTTCATGGTTTGATACATCGAACGCGACATACCGGAACTGTAAAATCCACGCGCAGCGTTTTTCTCCATGCCATCGTAGACATATTGCCAGATACGGTCGAGTTCATCCATGTCGTCGATTATGGTCATTTCAAGCGTCATGGAATTGCCACCTGTGGGCACGTTTTCCATGTCTTTGATGATTTGGTCGATTAGCTTACGGTCGACATTTTTGCCAAGGTATCGACGGCAGCTGCGACGGTAAGCTACGAGACGATCGATTTGCTCACCTATAGTTGCATCCGGCTTTGGCAGCGAGTCCTCGGGACGCTTGCCGAGTATGCTAATGGCTGCTTCGGGACATACAGCCAAGCAGTGCTGGCACTTCCAGCAGCCGCTCCAGCCAAAGCGGTCGAAATCCTTAATTTCCGGTTGTCCGTCGACAAGCTTTAGCACCTGACCCGAGCATACGTTTACACATTTGCCGCAACCGGTGCAACGGTCGCCATCGACGTAAAATTTAGCTTTATTCTGTTGCATAACGTTTTCTATAAATTATAAAATGTGTCGCGATGGAGT
>CAZRCU010000122.1:0-3758 GCA_964598685.1 uncultured Bacteroides sp. | reverse complement strand
AGGAGATTGAATATCGTTGGAATATCTTCGGCGAATGGAATGAACCGATTATTCATCAGCTCTGATTCAGGATAGTCGCGATTTATGCGCACAAGATGCACGTTGCGATATTGCGAGGCTAGGCGTTCGAACGGATAACGGATGATGCCGGGGGTGTTGTACCCTACCCCCAGCTCGATCAAGAGCAACGAGCTATTTTGCAAAGCTTGCTTTACAAACCGATTGTAGCGATCGCAAGCAGCCTCCCAATCTGCATTTTGTATGAAATAGCGGTCTTTGTGCACATGCACGTCCATGGGGCCACCACACACCGGACAATGAGGCACCAAATCGGTGGGCACTCGGCAATCGCAGGTTTTTGCCACCATTTGCCGCACTAAATCTTCATTTGGATAGAGGGTGTCGTGGCAGCCAACCGCACATTGGTTGAAGCCATAATCGCCTTGCACGGCAAAGATGCAATTTTCATCAAATCCGGCTTTTGCAAAGATGGCATCTACATTGGTTGTAATTACAAAGTGGGGCTTATCAGATACGAGATTAAAGAGCCGACGATGCAGCTCAACGCCATCAGAGCCATAGCGATTTACCAAAATATGGCGAGCCCAATAGGCCCACCGCTCTTCCTCGGACGGATAATCGAAAAACGTGGCGCTGTACATATCTTGCACGCCATATTTTTCGATGAAATCCGAAAAATTATCTGTGAAGCGTGGGCCGCTGTATTCCAATCCGGCAGCGGCAGAGAATCCCGCACCGGCGCCAATTACAACTGCGTCGGCACGTTGAATTAGCAAGCGGAATTGCGCGATTCGCTCGTCGAACGACTGACGATCAACGCTCTGCCGATTGAAGAAGTTTCTGATAGATGTCATAATCGTCGTCTTTGAATACATTGAATATCACAGTCCGGATATTTGTGTCGGGAGTTTTATCGAGATAGTCGAGAACAGTATGCATGGCGATGCTTGCAGCCGGCTCTTGCGGGAATCCGAATACGCCGGTGGAAATGCAGCAAAAAGCTATGCTCTCAAGCCCATATTTGTCGGCTAAGGTCAGGCTTTCGCGGTAGCAACCGGCGAGCTCGGCACACTGCTGCTCATTAGGCTTGCCATTGCGAATTATCGGGCCTACGGTGTGGATTACATAGCGCGACGGCAGATTGAATCCGGGCGTAATCTTGGCCATGCCAGTGGGCTCGGGATAGCCTTGCGCATCCATCAGCTCTTTGCATGCAAGACGTAGCTGAATGCCGGCCGCGGAATGGATTGCATTGTCGATACATCGGTGGTTTGGTGCAAAGCATCCCAACAGCGCACTGTTGGCCGCGTTTACGATAGCATCAACCTGAAGACGTGTAATATCGCCTTGCCAAAGGCGTAATCGGCCATCCGGACGGCAAGGCGCGATTTCAGCTAATGTGACAATGCCCTTGTCGGCCAACTGAGCGCGCAATTCCGCGTCTTGACGAGTCAAAAACTCGGCATCAATCGGCTCGGGTGGCCGCACATTGAACAAAGCACGCAACAGAGATTGCTGCTCGCTCGCCGCCGTGGGGATTTGACCGCTCATGGCTACTGCTCGCTCGGCCATCAAGCGGCGAATCAGGTATGATCTATTTTCGCTTCTGCCCATTATTTCAGCTGCTTGCCGATTGAGAAAGCGTCGCCGACTTTTTCTCCGAGACCGACGTAGCCGTGGTGAACAGGCTCGTAGGTGATAAGGCCCATTTTTTCGACATCGGGCTTGCCGTCGGCTGCCAAGTATTTTTCATCGACGAGGATGTTGACAATTTCAGCAATGATATAATAGCCGGTTTCAGATTCGTCAAGTTTTTTACTGATGCGGCACTCGAGAGTCATCGGGAAATCGGTGAATACAGGAGCGTTGACGTGGGCCGACTTTTCTACGTGCCAGCCGGTTTTAGCTACTTTGTCGGGGACATTTTTTGCGCTGACAAGGCCGACAAAATCGGCAGCTATCATTGTATCTTTATTAGCAAAAGCGATGGTAAACTCGCCGTTGAGATTGAGATTATCGGTGGTGGCATGTGAGCCCATCGAGATCATAATCTCAGTGGCATCCCACTGCCCTGCCCACGCAGCATTCATAGCATTTGGGCGGCCGTCTTTGTCGTAAGTGCCGATAACGAGCACCGGTTGTGGAAGCATCCACGCTTGAGCTTTAAAACTTTTCATATTGAGTGAATTTATTGTTTTACCTTCTACATAAACACAAAGATACGAATTTTTATTTATTCCCAATGAAATTAAGGCTGACCCCGGAATTGGAATCAGCCCTAATTTTCAATGCCTAACAAGGCTTATTGTGAAGCGCACGCCGCTATTACAGCATAGATTTATTACGGAAATAAATGTATTTCTTTGGAATCTTTACATTTTCAAATTGCTTTGCGCCGGCCTCGGTTTCGACTGTCACATTGCAATTATCAGCTGAGGCTTCATCAAATATATTTATGTTTTCTGAGTCGTGCGAGTTATCCCAGCCATTAAGTTGAGATATCGGCACTTCTTCTCCGGCCAGGCAGGCAAATGGCGAGTCGGCTTCAATATCATCTGGTATGCGCAAAGTGGCCGCGTAATTGCTAATGAAGTCGAGATATTCAGCGCTATCGGTCATGTTCAGCCCGAAATAGAGTTTATATTTCATTTTGCCAAATTGCAATATATCATCACAATCTGATGGGAACTTTTCATATGCATAATTTAGCAAAGACAATGCTTCTCCTAAATTGTCATAATTAGAATATTCTATAGCCGCATTATTCAAGCCATCGGCCGTCTCGCTGTAATTGGCAAAATCCGTCTTATAAAGTGCTATTATATCTTCGGTTTCTTCTTCATAATTGTCCAAGTAATTATCTTGACGAAGAGCATCATTAAAATATGAGATTGCTTTTGTCGGGCTATTCAAATAGAACTGTTTGTCGGCGTAAATTTTACCACATTGATAATTTGAAGCAAATTGCAGATTCCCTTCATCAACACATATTTTAAAATAGTTCAACGCCTGCCTATAATCGCCTTGATTTTGATAGTATCGGCCTAAACAATTGAGCCCTCTCGAATCTCCATCGGTCTGCGCCAATTTAGCGACTTCTTCAGCTTTAGCCAAATCAGGATCTGTGCCCCAACCATATGTATATGCATATGCCAGCATACTATAGGCATCCCTGTAGCCCTCTTCGCAATATGCTTTTAGCATATAAAAACCTTCACGCTCGTAGTATTTTGCATTATCCGAATCATTTAGAAGATTATCATATGCAGCTTGATATATTTTATAACTTCTGTCTATGCTATCCGGAAATTCAAGTATATTATGAACCAATTGTTTAGCGTCTTCTTCATTCAAGCTGTAACATTCATCTAAAGCATTCATATAGTGCTCTATCGCAAGGTCATTATTGCCTCGGCCCATTTCCAATTTGCCCAAATACAATTGAGCTTCATCGTATCTACTATTTTCTTTAGGTATGCTTTCAAGATATTTCTGAGCTTCTTTATAATTACCGGTCTCTAAACAAGATTCAGCATAACTTAATAGCGGCAGCTTCGAGTCGCCGGACTTATCGCAGATCAACGCATATTTCTTTGCAAGTTTCAAATCCTTAGGGGTTCCCCATCCATTCAAATAGCTTAATGAAACTTCTTTGCTGGCTTGAGTGTAGCCATTATCTGCGAGGAGCTTATATAATGGGAATGATGAACTGTCAAAATTTGACGTATAATACAATT
>CAZRCU010000121.1:0-7807 GCA_964598685.1 uncultured Bacteroides sp. | reverse complement strand
CGAAGTTCCCGTTAAACTCGAAGGCCACGCAGAAGGTGTTAAAGCCGGTGGTAAGCTCACTCTTTCAATGAAGAAACTTCGCGTGAAAGCTATCTACACCGCAGTTCCCGAACGTCTCGTTATCAACGTTGATGAACTCGGTCTTGGCAAGACACTCCAAGTAGGTGATCTTCACTTCGAAAACCTCGAACTTCTCAACGCAAAGAATGCTGTTGTCTGCGCAGTACAGCTCACCCGTGCCGCTCGTGGTGCTGCCGCTGCCGCTGCTAAGTAATTCACTACGGCTGAATGAAATACCTTATTGTTGGATTGGGAAATATCGGCAGCGAATATGCCGAAACCCGTCACAACATTGGATTTATGATATTGGACGCCTTTGCACAGGCGTCCAATATTTCTTTTGACACCGATCGCTATGGCGATATAGCAAGAATGCGCTTAAAAAACAAGCAGTTGGTGCTGTTGAAGCCTTCTACCTATATGAATCTTAGCGGCAACGCCGTGCGATATTGGCAACAAAAAGAAAATATCCCCACCGACCACATTCTTATTTTGGTAGACGACATTGCTCTGCCATTCGGCGCAATCCGTCTGAAAACGAAAGGCAGCGATGCGGGCCATAATGGGTTGAAAAACATCGCTCAAATGCTCAACACGACGAGCTATGCTCGACTGAGATATGGGGTAGGGAATGACTTCCCACGCGGATGTCAAATAGACTATGTGCTTGGCAAATTTTCGGCCGAGCAGCAAGCCGAAATGCCCGAGCGTATAAAAGTGGCTGGCGAGGCAATCGCAGAATTTGTATTGGCCGGTGCCGGCTCTGCAATGTGCAAATACAACAATAAATGAAAGCTGAAGTTAGAATCGACAAATGGCTGTGGGCAATGCGTATATTCAAGACACGCACGATTGCCACTGAAGCATGCAAAAAAGGGCGAATCACGGTGGGCGAGGACACAAATCCGGTGAAACCATCGCGCCCGATTCATGTGGGTGACACCGTGCATGTGCGCAAACCGCCTGTTACCTACTCATTTGTAGTAAAAGCGTTGACAGAAAATCGTTTGGGCGCTAAATTGGTGCCGGAATACCTTGAAAATGTGACTCCACAATCTCAATACGATTTGCTGGATGTAGTGAAAATTTCAGGATTTATCGACCGCCGTAAAGGCTTGGGACGCCCCACAAAACGCGAAGGCCGCGACTTAGCTCGATTTACCGATTCTTATGCAGCCGACGACGGATGGGATTTCGATTTCGACGAAATTGGCGACGACATTGATTAATTAGTTTGGTGACTTGACCTAATTTTATTAACTTTGCGTATGATGAAAACCTCAAATATCATCCGCATTATACTTCTTGCCGTGGCATGGCTTGCAACTGTTTGGTTATTAATAGCATCAAGCCCACGCTTTACGCCATATTTGGCATTCGTTATCTTTGCCTCGGCCATAATAGTATTTGTACCGGTTTATAAAAAATATGTCAGAGACGCCAGAAACGACAAACAATAAATCATTATCACTGCTCGAAAGCATTGATTCTCCGGCCGACTTACGAAAACTATCAGTCGACCAACTGCCACAATTGTGCTCTGAAATTAGAGAATTCTTAATCAAGACCTGTTCAGAGCACCCGGGGCACTTTGCCTCAAGCATGGGCGCTGTTGAGCTAACAGTGGCTTTGCACTATGTATTCAACACGCCCTACGACAGATTGGTGTGGGACGTTGGCCATCAAGCTTATGGGCACAAAGTTCTTACCGGTCGCCGCGAAAATTTCAGCACTAATCGCACCCTAGGAGGCTTGAGCGGCTTTCCGAACCCCGACGAAAGCCCATATGACACATTCACTGCCGGGCACGCATCCAACTCAATTTCTGCTGCTCTGGGCATGGCCGTGGCTTCAAGATTAAAAGGTGAATCACCGGCAAGAAATGTTGTGGCTATTATTGGAGATGCGGCTGTGAGCGGTGGATTGGCATTTGAAGGCATCAACAATGCAGCCAACACCCCCAACAATCTTCTTATCGTACTTAACGACAACGATATGTCGATTGATCATAATGTGGGATCACTTAACTCATATCTGGCACATCTCAACACCTCGCCCTATTATAATCGTGTGCGCTATCGCGTTTACAAAGCTCTCAAAAAGCTACACTTAGTGAGCGAGCGACGTCGCGGCGCAATCTTGCGATTCAACAATAGCCTTAAGGCGCTAATAGTGCGCGAGCAAAATATATTTGAAGGCCTCAACATTCGCTATTTCGGGCCGTTTGACGGTCACGACGTAATCAAAATCGTGCGTGTTCTCACCGATATTCGTGATATGGATGGGCCTCGCTTGCTCCACCTGCGCACAATCAAGGGTAAAGGCTATGCACCCGCAGAGGCAGAACCGGCCAAATGGCATGCTCCGGGCAAATTCGACCCTGCTACAGGACGTCGCGATTGCGATGTAAAAAATAGCACCGTTAAGCCGCCTAAATACCAAGATGTGTTTGGCGAGACATTGCTCGAATTGGCTAAAGCCAATAAAAACATTGTGGGCATCACCGCCGCAATGCCCTCAGGCACATCAATGTCGATTATGCAAAAGGCGATTCCGGAGCGCGTGTTCGACGTGGGAATTTCAGAAGGCCACGCAGTCACATTTGCCGGCGGACTTGCCAAAGATGGTATGCAGCCCTTTGTAGCTATATATTCCAGTTTTCTTCAGCGCGCCTACGACCACATAATTCACGATGTGGCCATTCAACGGCTGCCGGTGACATTCTGCATCGACCGCGCCGGAATTGTTGGAGAAGACGGCATGACCCACCACGGAGCGCTCGATATAGCATACCTGCACTCTGTGCCTAATATGATTGTTTCTGCACCGGCCGATGAGATGTGTCTGCGTAGACTTATGGCTACTGCCGCACAAGGCAATCACGGGCCATTTGCAATTAGATACCCCCGCGGCGGAGGCAACAACTTGGATTGGCGCTGCGACCTTGCTCCGATCGAAATTGGCCGTGGTTGCAAATTAGCTGACGGCAACGATGTGGTCGTATTATCAATCGGCACTGTAGCCGCCAACGTGACAAAAGCAATCGCACAAAGCGGCCTCTCAGTGGCTCACTACGACATGATTTTTGCGAAGCCAATTGATGAGCAAATTCTGGAAGAAGTGGCTCAAAAAGGCTGTCCGATAGTCACTGTGGAAGACGGGACCATTAATGGAGGTATGGGCTCGGCCGTGGCAGATTGGATGCTTGAGCATGGCTTTAAGCCAACAGTCACCCGCCTCGGCATCCCTGATAAATTCATAACACAAGGTACACCTGCTCAATTGCATGAAATCTGTGGCTTCGACCCCAAATCAATTTGCAATGCAATTATAGATGCAGCAAAACACGAAAAGAAATGAGAATCGTTATCGCCGGAGCCGGAGAAGTTGGTTCACACCTGGCAAAACTTCTCTCGGATGAAAAAAAAGACATAATCGTAATCGACGAAAATATAGAGCGTCTTGCCCTGCTTGATGCCGGCTACAATCTTATGACGATGGTTGGCAAGCCAACGTCGTTCAGCACATTGCGTGATGCCGCCGTAGACAAGGCCGACCTATTCATCGCAGTTACGCCCTACGAATCTCAAAACCTCGTGGCCTGCTCAATTGCCAAAAGTTTAGGCGCGAAATGCACAGTCGGACGAATTGCCCACTATGGGTTCATGGATCCCAAAAATCGTGATGCTATGACACGCATGGGCGTAGACCGCCTGATCTATCCTGAATATCTCGCAGCAAAAGAAATCACCACAGCGCTTGACCATTCATGGGTGAGAAACTGGTTTGAACTTCACAACGGTCGCATAATCCTTGTAGGTGTACGCATCCGAGATAATGCACCATTGGCAGGCCTTCAGCTGCGCGAATTGGCTCCTTACATCGGCAGATTCCATGTGTCGGCTATCCGCCGCCACCACGAAACGATTATTCCGCGAGGCGACGACCACATGCAAGCCGGCGACATACTATACATCACCGTTACACGCGAATACATTCCAGAGCTAATTCAACTATGCGGCAAAAAGGAACGCAAAATCAAGCGCGTATTGATAATGGGCGGCAGCAAAATTGCTATCCGCCTGGTCGACATGGCCGGTGATAGATTTAAATTTACTATTATCGACAACGACCGCGACACTTGCCGCCAACTTCCTGAGAAATGTCCATCTGCTGAAATTATTCACGGCGATGCTCGCGATCCGGAAGTGCTCTTCGATGCAGGTGTAGATGAATGTGATGCATTTATCGCATTATCACCCAGCAGCGAATCAAACATTCTCACAGCCCTCTCAGCCAAGGAATATGGCGTGGGCAAAAGTGTTGCCGAGGTTGAAGACAATCAATTTATTTCGCAAGCAGAAGGGCTTGGCATCGGCACGGTAATCAACAAAAAGCTGTTAGCCTCAAGCCGCATCTTCAAGCTTTTGCTTGATGCTGATGATTCCACATCAAGATGCTTGGCACTGTCTGACGCCGAAGTGGCAGAAATAGAGGTGCGTCCGGGTGCTAAAATCACTCGTGCCGCCGTTAAAGACCTCAACCTCGACCGCAATATGACCTTGGCTGCATTGATTCGAGATGATCAAGGCATGCTAATTACAGGTAACACTCAAATTCAAGCAGGCGACCGTGTGTTGGTGTTTTGCTTGCTTGGCTCGCTTCATAAGGTGGAAAGATTATTCTCCTAACAGATGCTACGCAATCTGAATTATAAGATGGTTTTGCGCCTTATTGGCGGCTTGCTGATGCTGGAATCAGCATTTATGCTTGTGCCGCTGATTACATGTGCCATATATCAAGAATCAGATTGGTTGCCATTTTGCATTGTAGCCGTAGCCACGGCCCTATGCGGGTATTTATTTAGCAGAATCAACGCAGAATCGTCAAGATTCACATTTCGCGAAAGCTATATTCTCACCACATCGGTTTGGGTGATATTATCCATCTTTGGGATGTTGCCTTTTATATTTTCATGCACTCCGATAGGGATAAGCAATGCCTTTTTCGAGGCTATGTCGGGCTTCACCACCACCGGAGCCACCACACGGCCCGCCGGTGCTGCGCCACTAAGCCATGGGCTTCAAATGTGGCAAGCCATAATGCAATGGCTTGGCGGCATGGGGGTAATTCTCTTCACGATTGCTGTGATTCCTTCGCTCAATAATACGGGAGGCATGCAGATGTTTAATGCCGAAGTAACCGGAGTTACCCACGATAAAATCAGCCCGCGCATTAGCGAAACTGCCAAGAAATTATGGGGAACGTATAGTGCCCTGACAGCCTTGCTAATAATCCTGCTATGGATTGGCCCGATGAATTTATTTGAGAGCATTGTACATGCTTTTGGCACAATCTCCACCGGAGGCTTCTCTACAAAGCCAGATGGAATATCAGGATATAATTCAGATTATATCACAATAGTGATTACTCTATTTATGGCCATAGGCGGTGTAAATTTCGCTATTCTATATAAGGCATTCCATGGACGATGGACCAAAATTCGCACAAATGATGTTGTAAAAACATACATCGGCTCAATCATCGTTTTCACTATACTTTTCATTGTGTCGATAGCACTTCATGGCCAGGCTCATTCATGGCAAGATGTCACAATCACACCGCTGTTTCAAGTGGTGTCCACCATCACCTCAACAGGTTATATCTCATCTAATTTTCTTGCTTGGGGGCCATTTGTTCTTGCGCTTACATTCCTAATGATGCTATCTGGTGGCTGTGCGGGCTCCACAAGCGGCGGCGCTAAAATCGACCGTCTTTTAATCCTTCGTCGCTATATCAACAACGAACTTCACCATGCAGTGCGACCAAATGGAGTGTTCTCAGTAAGAATTAACGGCGCACATGTGAGCGATGAAACCGTGTCGAAGGTCGTAGCATTTCTATGCCTATTTGTGCTACTGATTGTAGGTGGCGGCACTGTCATGACAATGATGGGCCTGGCACCGGTAGATTCATTTTTCTCGGCATTCTCATGCATCTGCAACACAGGGTTTGGAGCTTCCGTCACAGGTTATGGCGAAAACTTTGCAATAATTCCGAATGCTGCAAAATGGTTGTTGGCAGCGCTGATGCTGATTGGCCGTTTGGAAATATTCACGGTTTTGGCCATTTTCTCGCGCTGTTTTTGGCGTAGATAATTATCTATCGCCGGGCGCTAATACTCGCTTAGAGATGTGATATAATTGACGGCCTTTATATTTAAACGGTTGCACAACCCAATCGTCATCATCTATACGCGTAATTATTATTGAGAGTTTTTCTCTATCTTGATAATGTGATATCACATCCTCAGGCAAAGAAGACGCGATAATATCGCCACAGGGAAGCGTACAGCGCGAAATTGTATCCACATCAATACATTTTACCACTGAGGGCACAATCGTCGGCCAGACGCTGTCTGTGCTATGATAGCCGGCATATGTCGACAGCAGATACACATCGTCTGCGTCGGGGACGGTGCGTGTGCGGTTCATCGTAGCCATTGACACCTGATTAAAACGTGTATAATCCATAAACACCACACCGTCATCGCTAACGTCGTAAAGCGCCTCAAATTTATCAAATTCCTTATCAAGTTTATATTGCCAGACAGCCGTTATCATATATTGCACTACAGCAATAATGGCTAGGATAATTGCAACTACTTTCAAAGCCTTGCTCTTCTCGAGATACGGAGCGAATATTCTTGCAATTACAATTATTGCGAATATCTCGGCGAACCATCCGCTTCGGCCCACGACTCCACTGGCCAATGAAATAGCCATCGACGCAATAGCAGCAACAGCCAACACGCCCGTTTTTGATTTCAACATCATAACAGCCTTGCCACGCAACGATGGTGTGATAAGCATCACCATAAGCACTATGCAAAGTGCGGCTGCCAAGATGTCGCTCTTGAGCATAATCCACAGCACGGAATCGTCAGGCTGAACATAGGTGGCAGCACGCATCATAATACCCGGCGACAATGTGGCAAGTGCCGTGCCTAATGCAAAAGCGAATACAGGCACCAGCGACAATCCACGCCATGCAATTTTGCGATTTACCACAGCATAACACACCAAGCCAAAACATAGCGGAAGAGAACAAGCCTCGTGCATCATGCCGGCGGCTCCACACAATAAGGAGTAAAGAAATATCTTGCCAATGCCGGCATGAGTTGGGAGCTTGTATAGAATCAAATAAACAGCCGCAAGCGACAGCGCCGCAGCCCACACATAATTTAATTGACAATCAAGCACTTGCATAGAATCCCACCACGGCAAGGCCAATGCGCATGTCGTCACCACCAAAGCGCCAATTACAGCGTTAGCGCCGGTGCATTTAGCCGACATTTTAAACATTAGCCATTGCATGCCGGCACACATAATTGCCGGCACACATTTATATGGGATATTCAGCAAAATCGGTGCAATATAATTAGCCAATCGGCCATTTGTGGTCATCCAATGGCCCCACACCCACTTGGGATAATTGAGCCAAGATTCAAACTTTGCATTTGCGCCGGAAAAAGCGCCCATATAGGCCCAATCATCGCCTGAATATGGCGTCCACCACAATGTGAAGAATGCCAAAATCGCAAGCGACAGAATGTAGGCGTCTAATATTGCTTGATTCTTACCTCTATTCATTTATGAAATGATTGCTAACAAGCATCTGATAATACACATCAGAGAAATGCTCGGCCGACGCTTTGGGATATCTTACATCTGTAAAGACTTGTGCA
>CAZRCU010000120.1:0-7846 GCA_964598685.1 uncultured Bacteroides sp. | reverse complement strand
CTTTTTCGCCCGGATGCTTAGCTTCGAGCTCGGCGAGTAATTTATTAATATCCATAGCTAAGATGGTGTTTAGGGTAAGTAGTTTTTTGTTGTCGTGTTATAGAAATAACGTTCGCAAAAATAGCGAATAACTTATTCTAAAACAAACTTTTTGACAAAAAAATTACTTGGGCGATTTTAATCCGCCGTGTGACGGATTAAAAGTATTGTTTGCGAGCGGCGTCAAGACGTAGCAATATGAAAAGCAATAGCGTAAAGCCCCATAACGAACTGCCGCCATAGCTAAAAAATGGTAGCGGAATGCCAATTACGGGGCATAGTCCGATCACCATACCGATATTAATGCAAAAGTGGAAAATAAAGTAGGACGCCACACAATATGCATAGACGCGAGCGAATGGCCTGGGCTGTCGTTCGGCAATTGAAATAATTTTTAGAATTAGGGCCAGATATAGGCCGATTACAATAATCGCGCCCATAAAGCCTTCTTCCTCGCCAATGGTGCAGAAAATGAAGTCGGTGTGCTGTTCGGGCACATATTTTAGCTTGGTCTGAGTGCCGTTGAGAAAACCCTTGCCAAATATGCCGCCTGAGCCGATAGCGATTTTGGATTGGTTGACGTTGTAGCCGGCGCCTCGCAGGTCTTCCTCAATGCCGAGCACCACGCGGATGCGTTGTTGCTGGTGGGGCTGGAGCTGGTCGAAGGCAAGATTCACCGAGAACATAAATCCTATTGAGCAGATGGCAGTGACGATAGGGATGAGCAGCGCCTTTTGGTGGGCTTTCAGCGATTCAAAAGCCAGATAGCCGCAGGCCACCACGATGGTGCTGATGAGCAATGCGCGCCCGGGCAGATTGAGGCCGAACAGCGCGGCGAGCACCCACTCGATGATAAGCGTGCCGCCAAACCAGAAGAATAGGTTTCGTGCGGGCTCGAGGCGTCGCGAGTAGATTGATGCCATCACAATCATAATCAGCATCAGCATAATCATAATGGCAAATTCGCCGCCTGGCACGCCCATGCAGAGCACATCGGTAAACTTCACCGCCACGACGAATACCACCACGGCAAATACGGCGGCAAACAATATCAAGCCGCTCATGCCTTCGCGATATAGCACAAAGAATAGCGCCATATAGGCAAGAGCCGATCCGGTCTCGTTTTGCAGCAGGATGAAGATAATGGGTAGAAATATGATGCCTATGGCTTTTAGATAGTTGGCGGGCTTGGCGTTTAGCACAAAGTTGTAGCCGTTGAACAGCTTGGCGAGGGCCAGCGCCGTGGCTACCTTGGCAAATTCGGCCGGCTGCAAACTCATTGGCCCGATTGTAATCCACGAGCGTGAACCCTTGATGTCGTGGGCAATAAAAGGCGTAATCAGCAGCAATAGCAGCATGCCTATATAGATGGGGTAGGCGTATGTTTCGTAGATTCGCGAGTCGGTGAGTAAAATCACAAAGCCGATAATCAGGCCGAGCCCGATCCAGCGGATTTGCTTACCTGAAAATTCGTCGAAGGAGAACATTGAGGCTTCGTCGAAGTCGTAGCTGGCGGCGTAGATGCTCACAACGCCTGCAATCACCATAACCAAGTAGATGATTACGGTGGTCCAATCAAGGTGGCGCAGCACCGAGGGTGATTTATCGTTTTGATTTGTTTGCATAGAACACTGACGTCTTGAGCATATCTTCTTCCATATATTTGCGTGATGGCGAGATAGAATCGTTAAGATATTTTTCCATCACGAGCGAGCCGATGGGCACGCCAAACACAGCGCCGAAGCCACCGTTTTCCACGTAGACTGCCACGGCAATTTTCGGATCGTTGTAGGGCGCAAATCCCATAAAGGCCGAGTGGTCTTTGCCGTGAGGGTTTTGAGCAGTGCCGGTTTTGCCGGCTACTTCCACGCCAGGGATAGCGGCTCGGCGGCAAGTGCCACCGGTGACGGCCATGCGCATGCCCTCGGCAATTTCGTTGTACCAATGTTGGTCAATCGTGGTGCGACGGCGTTTCAGCAAATCGCCGGGCATCACAGTGTCTTGAATTTCTTTTACGGCGTGGGGAGTGACAAACCATCCGCGATTGGCAATCGTCGCTGCAAGATTTGCAATTTGCAGCGGGGTGGCAAGGATTTCGCCCTGGCCGATTGCTACAGAGATAATGGTGTTGGCGCTCCAGTGGCCTTCGCCATAGAATTTGCTATAGAATTTGGCATTTGGCAAGAATCCGCGGCTTTCGTGTGGAAGGTCTACGCCGAGGCGATAGCCATAGCCCATCGACACGAGGTGGTTTTTCCACACTTCAAATGCTTTGGCCGATGAGCCGTATTTTGAGCGCTTGTCGATCATAGCTTTGAATCCCCAGCAGAAATAGGCGTTGCACGAGGTTTGCAAAGCCGGCTTTAGCGGCAGCGGTGCGCCGTGAGAGTGGCAGCCCACGCGCAGTCCGCCGTTTACGTAGCCATGATAGCAGGGGAATGGCGTGGAGGTGGTGATGATGCCCTCTTGCAGGAAAATAAGGCGTTGAGTGGGCTTGAAAGTGGAGCCCGGGGGATATGCGCCGCCAAGAGCGCGGTCGAAAAGCGGCAGCGCAGGGTCTTGTGTGAGCATTTTGTAGTTGGCGCCGCGTGGACGTCCCACGAGCAATCGCGGGTCGTAGGTGGGCGACGACACCATGCAGAGGATTTCGCCTGTTTTTGGCTCAATGGCCACGATTGCGCCTCGCTTGCCTTGCATGAGCGATTCGGCATATTGCTGAAGCTCGATGTCGATGCTCAGCTTGAGGTCGCGACCGGAAATGGGCTCGATGTCGTGGGCACCGCCATCGTAGCGTCCTTGAATGCGGCCGCGAGCGTCGCGAATCAGCACCTCGACGCCTTTGACGCCGCGCAGATATTCCTCGTAGGAGCGTTCCACGCCGAGGTCGCCGGTGTAGTCGCCGGGTGCATAGTATGGGTCGTTGTCAATATCTGTGGCCGAGACTTCGCGCAGGTTGCCCAGCACATTGGCCGCAGATGCGTAGTTGTATTGTCGTAGGATGCGCTTTTGGATGAAAAATCCGGGGAAGCGATATAGCTTTTCTTGCAATCGGCCGTAGTCCTGAGTGGATAGTTGGGAGATGAGGCGTTGCGGGGTGTAGGACGAGTAGCCGGGGTTTAGGCGCTTGTCGCGCATATCGTCGAATCGCTTGCGCAGCTGCTCGGGCGTGATATGGATAGTTTGGCAAAAGTCGATAGTGTCGAACGGTTTTACGTCGCGAGGAATCAGCATGACATCGTAGGCTGGCTGATTGTAGACCACCAGTCGGCCGTCGCGGTCGTACATAAGGCCGCGCGAGGGGTACACCGTCTTTTTCAGGAAGGCGTTGGAATCGGCCGATTTCTTGTAGCGTTCATCGTTGATTTGCAGGTCGAAAAGCCTGAAAGCATAGATTATAGCTATGAGAATGATAAATCCGCCGATTACATATTTCCGCTTTTCGAGTTTATAATCTTTTCTCACGTTGGCTACCGGAAAGACAGGCGATTGCGTAAATTAAGATGAATGTGTAGAGACTGCTACAGAGCACGCGCAGCAGATAGAGCCGGAAGTTGAAAATTTGCATTGCCTCGATAGAGAATACCAGCAGGCAATATATCACCACCATAGTGGTGGCAAATTTCAAAAATGCACTGACGCCCATGGTGTGAAGGGATGGCCTCTGCTCGGCCAGGTCGTTGTCTGAGGCCATGTAGAGGTGAAACACCGGACGGCGCACAAAGGCCAGTATGGTGCACGACAATGCATTCACCCCGGGTGTGTTGCTCAGAATATCCACGGCCAGCCCGGTGAAAAATCCTATGGTCATGGCTGTGTTGGCGGTGAATGTCACCGGCAGGGTGATTATCAGGTAGATAAACACCAGCGGTATGGCCACGTTGAACAGTACCAAGTTGTTGAAAAACAGTGCTTGCACCGGAATCAACACCAAAAATAGCAATATCAGATTAATAGTGGTCTTGTTCATATTCCGGACTTTGAAGAGTTGTTGAAATTATTGTCCGGAGCTTCAGCTGCGGCGTTGTTTTCCACTTCGAGAATCTCGTCGCGCAGATTGTTTGTCACCACTTGCACATTGTTGAGCTTGGCAAAATCGGCAAACAGCTTCACGCGCAGTGTGAAGAAGTTTTCTTTGTGGTTTTTGTGGTCGTCGAGGATAGTGCCGACGGGGATTCCGGCGGGGAATACGGCCGAATAGCCGGATGTCACCACTGTGTCGCCGGCTGCAAAGCGTGTATGGCGAGGCAATTCTTCGAGCGAGGCCACTTGCGGATTGTCGCCGTCCCACACCAGCGAGCCGAAATGCTCGCTACCCTTGATTTTGCAAGAGAGACGGAAATTGGGGTTGAGCAGCGAGATTACGCGCGAATAGTGAGGTCCGGCCACGCAGATAGTGCCCACCACGCCGGAATGGTCGATTACCCCTTGCTCGGGACGGACGCCGTCGAGGGTGCCCTTGTCGATGGTAATATAATTGTAGGGGTGGTGAATCGAGTTGTTGATGACGTTGGCCACAATGAATGTGAAATGCTGCACGCTGTCGGGCGTGGGCATTGTGTCGGTGTAGCTGTCGAGCTTCAGCCTGTTGAGCTCTTCGCGCAGGTTAATCACCTCGGCCTCAAGCTCGGCATTGCGGTGGTTGAGGTCGGCATTGGCATCGCGCAGGTTGAAATAGGACGTGACATTATTGCCAACGGCATAAATCCCCGACGACACCGTCGAGGCCGATGTGAGCCATAGATGGTGTCGATAGGGGTCGCCTTTGGACAATAAAATACATCCAAGCACAACGTAGATAGCAAACACTACCCACTTGCTGTAGTGCCGTAGGAAATCAATTAGCTCCTTCATGCTCTATGTCCTTGCCCGAAATTAACGGATAAGGAAGGAGAACTTGTCGATGTTTTTGAGAGCTACGCCGGTGCCTTTAGCTACAGAGAGCAGCGGGTCTTCGGCGATGTGGAATTGGATGCCGATTTTGTCGGTGAAACGTTTGTCGAGGCCGCGGAGTAGGGCACCGCCACCGGCCAGATAGATACCGTTGCGCACGAGGTCGGCATAGAGTTCGGGAGGTGTCTGCTCCAGAGCGCTTAGCACGGCTGCTTCAATCTTCGAGATGGTTTTCTCGATGCAGTGGCTGATTTCTTGGTAGCTTACGGGCACTTCCATAGGCAGCGCAGTCATCATGTTGGGGCCGTGAACGATGTAGTCGTCCGGCGGAGTCTCAAGCTCGGTGAGAGCTGAGCCCACGTGCATTTTGATTTGCTCGGCTGTGCGCACGCCAACCTTTACATTGTGGGCGCGACGCATGTGGCTTTGGATATCTTCGGTGAGGTCGTCGCCGGCCACTTGGATACTCTTGTTAGATACGATGCCGCCCAGTGAAATCACGGCGATTTCGGTTGTGCCACCGCCTATGTCCACAATCATATTGCCTTCGGGCGCTTCCACGTCGAGACCGATACCAAGGGCTGCAGCCATAGGCTCGTAGATCATGTAGACGTCGCGGCCGCCGGCATGCTCCGACGAGTCGCGCACCGCGCGGATTTCAACTTCGGTAGATCCCGAGGGGATACCTACCACCATGCGCAGCGATGGTGAGAACCAGTTGCTCTTGCTGCTGGCTTTTTTTACGAGGCCGCGAATCATCAATTCAGCGGCGTTGAAGTCGGCGATAACGCCTTTGCGGAGAGGGCGCACTGTGCGGATGCCCTGAGGGTTTTTGCCCTCCATCAGGTGGGCTTCTGTGCCGACAGCGATCAGCTTGTCGGTGCGGTTGTCCAGAGCTACGATTGAAGGCTCGTTTATAACAATCTTGTCATTATGGATTATTATAGTGTTGGCCGTGCCCAGGTCAATTGCAATTTCTTTAGTGAGTGAGAAAAGTCCCATTGTCTGTGAAATAGATATTGAGAGGTATTAAATTATTAATGACGGAAGTGGCGGAATCCGGTCATCACCATGGCAATGCCGTTGTTTTTGCAGTATTCAACGGAATCGTTGTCGCGGATTGAGCCGCCGGGTTGGATCACTGAGTCGATGCCGGCCTTGTGAGCGATTTCCACGCAGTCGGCAAAGGGGAAGAAGGCGTCGGAAGCCATAGTGGCGCCGCTGAGGTCAAAGCCAAATGAATGAGCTTTGTCGATGGCGTGCTTTAAGGCATCTACGCGAGAGGTTTGGCCCACGCCTGAAGCCAAGAGCTGGCCATTGCGAGCGAGCACGATGGCATTGCTCTTAGAGTGCTTCACGATTTTGTTGGCAAAGAGCATGTCGGCGATGCGCGCATCGTTGAGTTCGCCCGACACCACGCGCAAATCGTCGATGGTTTCCACTTTGGTGTCGCGGTCTTGCACGAGCACGCCGTTGAGGCACGAGCGCACAGTGGTGGCAGTGACCTCGCAAGGCTTGCGGAGCAGAATTATGCGGTTTTTCTTTTGAGTGAGAATTGCCATAGCATCGTCGGTGTAGGCCGGCGCAATAATCACTTCAAAGAATATTTTGCCAATTTCTTGGGCTGCGGCAGCGTCGACGGTGGCGTTGGTGATAATTACGCCGCCGAATGCTGAAACGGGGTCGCCGGCAAGAGCGTCGGTCCATGCTTCCAACACGGTGCCGCGCGAGGCCAATCCGCAAGCATTGTTATGCTTCAGAATTGCCACAGTGGGCTGTCCGGCAAATTCGTCGATAAGGTTTACGGCCGAGTCGATGTCGAGCAAATTGTTGTAGGAAATTTCTTTGCCGTGAAGTTGGTCGAACATTTGGTCGAACTTGCCGAAGAAGTGGGCTTGCTGGTGAGGATTTTCGCCGTAGCGCAGTGAGCGCTCGCTGTCCACTGCCAGGCGGTAGGCTCCGGCAGGCGCGTCGATGGTAGATGCCATGTAGCCGAAAATGGCTGAATCATAGCCTGACGACACTGCAAAGGCTTCGCGAGCCAGAGTGAGGCGCTCTTCCAGAGTGGTGCCGGCGCCATGCTGTGTCAAGAAGCTGTGGAGCATGCCGTATTGAGCTTTAGAGGCCACGATGGCCACGTCGGCATAATTTTTGGCAGCTGCACGAATCAGCGAGATGCCGCCAATATCAATTTTTTCGATTATATCTTCATGAGAAGCGCCCGATGCTACGGTTTGCTCAAATGGATAAAGGTCAACGATTACGAGGTCGATTTCAGGAATTTCAAGCGATGCCATGGTCTCCACATCAGTGGGGTTGTCGCGGCGTCCGAGGATGCCGCCAAACACTTTTGGATGCAGGGTCTTTACACGTCCGCCGAGAATCGAGGGATAGCCGGTGAGATCTTCCACGGCTTCGCAGGGATAGCCACATTCTTGGATGAAGGCACGAGTGCCACCTGTCGACAGAAACTTAACGCCGTCTTTAGCCAGCAAGGCCAGGATTTCGTCAAGACCATCTTTGTGAAACACTGAAATTAACGCAGTTTTGATTGCTTTTACTTGAGCCATTGTAGTTTTCGATGCTTTTTTTAATCTAAAAAATGCCACGCCGAATCTTCGGCGCAACAGCAGGTTTCTATTGGCAGACAAAATTACAAAAAATCCACGTCTTTACTGCATTACCGCATCAAAAAAAATCAAAAATCGTGCGTTAAAATAAAACGGCCCGAATTGCGCGCCCTATATCGCTGTGTTAATTTGCGGAGATTTACAAAAGTTTACGCCCCGTCGTGCTTTCTCTGCGTAAATTTGCGGTATGGGCAGTCGAACAAAAATAAAAGCCTCGGCATTTCTGTCGAGGCTTGTAGCGGGACCGAGAATTGAACTCGGGACCTCCGGGTTATGAATCCGACGCT
>CAZRCU010000119.1:0-7853 GCA_964598685.1 uncultured Bacteroides sp. | reverse complement strand
ACAATATATTTAGTTCGTAATATGTATGAGTATCAGCAATATAAACCTATAGTTAATTAGTGTTTATCCCTATATTTTAGATTTGTAAATAGCAATTGCAGGTGTAAAACTACAATGTGTCGTATCGTAAATTTGCATGTTCAAATGGAGATGGCGTGGTATAAATGTAAATTGCAAATCAATAAAAACTGCTATTTGCAATTTGAAATTCAGCCTATTTTAGTTTGTAAATAGAAATTATTGAATCGACAATAAGATGATAGATGCTCATAAATCTCAAAATTTTAAAATTCTCGATTGGATGTAGGTGCGTCGGCAAATTTTGAAATCTCAGCGAGGATAATAATGCATATATTATCGGTTAACTACCTATTATACAGATTGTCACATCCTGAAAATGACGATTATTTTTGTAAATTACAACTTCCAATCTAGAAAATTCTGTCTATAAATTGGAGATTTTAAAAAATCTGAACACCATTTTTATATTTTGCCGCATCTAATCGAATATTAAAGATTCATTCGGTAGGAGATACTGTATGGCTTGCCAATACTCTCGATTTAACATAATATTGATTATCATTTCAAGTGGTCACCGCAAAAATTAGGAAATTTTCCTCGTTTGAACTCATTATTAATAATAAATCTTTATCTTTGCATATCCGTCGCTTTCCGTGCGGATTAATACATAACTTACCTGACATTAAGACATGGAAAAACGATTAATTGAATGTGTTCCTAACTTTAGTGAAGGACGTAATCATCTAATAATTAATGAAATCACTAAGGCAATAACTGATGCCGCAAATGTAAAATTGTTAGATGTCGACCCTGGCGAAGCCACAAATCGTACTGTTGTGACTTTTGTTGGTGAGCCGGATGCTGTAGTTGAAGCTGCTTTTCAAGGCATTGCCAAAGCCGCCGAATTAATTGATATGAGCAAGCATCATGGTGCCCACCCTCGTATGGGCGCTACAGATGTCTGTCCTTTTATACCTATCTCCGGCATAACTTTAGAGGAATGTGCAGAGTTGGCTCGCAAACTTGCTAAAAAGGTGGCAGATGAATTGAATATACCTGTTTACTGTTATGAATCAGCGGCTTATAAGCCTGAAAGGAAGAATTTAGCAGTGTGCCGAGCCGGTGAATATGAGGCACTGCCAGAGCGCCTTAATAGCGCAGATGCTCCTGATTTCGGCAATCGTCCTTTTGATGAATCTGTCGCTCATACAGGCGCTACTGCTATTGGCGCAAGAGATTTCTTAATCGCTGTCAACTTCAATTTAAATACAACTTCTACACGCCGTGCCAATGCTATCGCGTTTGATGTCCGTGAAAAAGGTCGTCCGGTGCGAGAAGGCGGTAAACTAACCGGTAAACCTCTCAAAGACGAGAATGGCCGACCGATTATGCAACCCGGTACACTGAAGTCTACTAAGGCAATTGGTTGGTATATAGATGAATATGGCATCGCTCAGGTGTCAATGAATATAACTGATATTGGCGTTACGCCTCTTCATAAAGCATTTGATGAGGTAGTAAAGAAGGCCGATATGCGTGGTATACGAGTCACCGGAACAGAAATAGTTGGCTTGATACCTAAACGTGCCCTACTCGATGCCGGCCGCTATTTCCTTAAAAAGCAACAACGTTCGTTGGGGCTTTCAGAGCGTGAAATTATTCGCATAGCTATCAAGTCTATGGGATTAGATGAGCTCAAGCCATTTAATCCGGATGAAAAAGTGATCGAGTATATCCTTGAAAAAGAGGAAAATACATCGAATAAACTTGTAAATCTCACATGTCGCGATTTCGCAGATCTAACTTCGTCGGAAGCTCCTGCCCCGGGTGGTGGCAGTATATCTGCTTATATGGGCGCTTTAGCAGCTGCTTTAGGTGCAATGGTGGCTAATCTATCTGCTCATAAGGCAGGTTGGGACGATCGTTGGGAAGAATTTTCCGATTATGCGGTGGCTTGTCGCGAATTGCAAGACCAATTAATCGCTTTGGTCGACGAGGATACGGCTGCATTCAATAAAATTATGGCGGCTTTTGGCATGCCAAAGGGAAATGACTCGGAAAAAGCAGCACGTGCTCAAGCAATTGAAGATGCTACGCTCTATGCGACACAGGTGCCTTTGCGAACAGCGACCACTGTTTCTAAAGTATTCCCACTGTTAGAGCAAATAGCTAAGAATGGCAATCCTGCATCTGCCAGTGATGCAGGTGTCGGCGCACTTGCGGCTGAAGCAGCGGTGTCTGGTGCGGCATTAAACGTTCGCATAAATGCTGCGTCGCTAAAAGATCGTTCTGTCGCTGAAAACATGGTGGCCGAAGCTACGAAATTGGCATCAGATGCTATGGCTCAGCGCCTAAATGTAATACAAATAGTAAATACAATAATCGATAAATAACTATGACTATCGAAGAATTTCGTAAAGATATAGCAGGGGGCATCCCACCTACCCTACCCCCTACTCCAATATATGACACCACGGTAAATCATGCTCCTCGCCGAAAAGATATTTTAAGCGAGGACGAGAAGCGCTTAGCTTTGCGTAATGCTTTGAGATATTTCCCGAAGCATTTGCATTCTGCCTTAGCGCCTGAATTTGCTAAAGAGCTTCACGATTACGGCCGAATTTATATGTATAGATTTCGTCCTACTTATGAAATGAAGGCTCGTAATATCAATGATTATCCGGCAAAATCGCCTCAGGCTGCGGCTATAATGATGATGATTCAAAATAATTTGGATCCGGCCGTGGCACAACACCCTCATGAACTTATCACTTATGGTGGTAATGGCGCTGTATTTCAGAATTGGGCACAATATCGTCTAACGATGAAGTATCTTAGTGAAATGACAGATAATCAGACTCTTGTGATGTATTCCGGTCACCCGCTTGGATTATTCCCTTCTCATCCCGGAGCCCCACGTGTGGTTGTTACCAATGGCATGGTTATTCCAAACTATTCCAAACCTGACGATTGGGAACGCTTTAATGCATTAGGCGTGTCGCAATATGGCCAAATGACGGCCGGCAGCTATATGTATATTGGCCCGCAAGGCATTGTACATGGCACCACTATTACTGTGTTAAACGCCGCAAGAGCTCTGCGCGGCAGCGGCGATATTGGCGGCATGCTGTTTGTATCTGCCGGTTTGGGCGGAATGTCTGGCGCACAACCTAAAGCCGCAAAAATATCCGGTGTTGTAAGTATCATTGCCGAGATAAATCCGGCTGCTGTTGCCAAACGCTATAATCAAGGTTGGGTCGACGAGGTTTACACCGATCTTGATGTTCTGATTGCTCGTGCAATGGACGCCGTGGACAACAAAGAAGCCGTCTCTATAGCATATCAAGGAAACATTGTAGATCTTTGGGAGCGCCTTGCTCAGAAAAATATACATGTCGACTTAGGTTCTGACCAAACATCGCTTCATAATCCTTGGGCAGGCGGTTATTATCCCGTTGGTCAATCTTATGAGGAGTCGCTGCGAATGATGGCAGATGAACCTGAAAAATTCAAAGAGGCTGTGAAGCAGTCGCTGCGTAGACATGTAGCCGCTATAAATCATCTTGCCGATAATGGCATGTATTTCTTCGACTATGGCAATGCATTCTTGTTAGAGTCGTCGCGAGCAGGGGCTGATATTCTGCTTGATAATGGCAAATTCCGCTATCCATCATACGTGCAAGCAATTATGGGCCCAAAATTCTTTGATTATGGGTTTGGACCATTCAGATGGGTGTGCACATCATGTGATGAGAAAGATTTGGAGCAGACCGATAAGTTGGCAGCCGAGGTGCTGGAAAATATGCTTAAAACTGCTCCGGATGATATACATGGACAGTTGGCCGATAATCTTCATTGGATACGTCAGGCCGGTCCTAACCACCTTGTTGTAGGCTCGCAAGCGCGCATCCTCTATGCTGATGCACAAGGCCGTGCTCAAATTGCATTAGCTTTTAATAAGGCTATCCGTGAAGGTAGAATTTCGGCGCCAATTGTGCTTGGCCGCGACCATCATGACGTGTCGGGCACCGATTCTCCTTATCGTGAGACTTCAAATATTACCGATGGCTCTCAATTCACCGCAGATATGGCTGTGCAAAATGTTATTGGCGACTCGTTTCGTGGTGCCACATGGGTGTCGCTGCATAATGGCGGCGGCGTAGGCTGGGGCGAAGTGATCAATGGCGGCTTTGGCATGGTGATTGATGGCTCGGAAGAATGCGACAAGCGCATACAGATGATGCTGCTCTGGGATGTAAATAATGGTATTGCTCGCCGTTCATGGGCACGTAATAGCGGTGCTATTGATGCAATAACACGTGAAATGCAGCGTACAGCAGGTCTTGTCGTTACCATGCCAAATATGGCCGACGATAATGTCATTGAAAACGCTTTTAATAAATGATTGTATGGCAACACACTATATAACTTCTGAATTTCTAACTATTGATCGTGTAGAACAGATTATTGCGCGTAATGAGAAGATTGCTCTTGGTCAAGATGCGATCGACCGAATTAATCGTTGTCGCGAATATCTTGATAAAAAAATATCTGAGACTGATAGCCCCATCTATGGTATAACCACCGGATTCGGCTCTCTGTGCAATATTTCTATCGAGCCTGCTCAATTGGAAATGTTGCAGCGCAATTTGGTGATGTCGCACTCTTGTAGCATTGGAGAACGCGTACCATCTGAAATCGTGCGTCTAATGATGCTGTTGAAAATTCAATCACTCAGCTACGGCAATTCCGGCGTTCAGTTGTCCACTGTGCAGCGATTAGTCGATTTTTATAATCTCGGCATTATTCCGCGAGTATGCCAACAAGGCTCTTTAGGCGCTTCCGGCGACTTGTCTCCGCTTGCTAATATGTGCCTGCCGTTGTTGGGCCTTGGCGAAGTGGAATATGATGGCAAGCTGGTGCCGGCAGCTGAAATTTTGGCAAAATTTGGTTTGGAACCAATCTCGCTCAAATCAAAAGAGGGCTTGGCACTATTGAACGGCACTCAATTTATGAGCGCTTATGGTGTGTGGTCGCTGATCAAGGCCCGACGTTTAGCCAATCTTGCAGATAAAATCGGTGCGGTGTCGCTCGACGCTTTTGATGGTCGTATAGAGCCTTTCTGTGCACCGGTTAATGAGGTGCGCCGTCATCCGGGTCAAATCAAGGTGGCCGAAAATATGCGCTCATGGTTGGATGGAAGCGAGATTGTAAAGCAACACAAAGAACATGTTCAAGACCCCTACTCTTTCCGCTGCATTCCACAAGTGCACGGGGCTGCACGAGATACTCTAAATTATGCCGAGGCAATTTTAGAGCGTGAAATAAATAGCCCTACGGATAATCCTACTATATTCCCCGAACTTGATATGATTGTATCAGCAGGCAATTTCCATGGCGAGCCTATCGCATTGCCAATGGATTTTATGGCTGTAGCTGTGGCCGAGCTTGGAAATATATCCGAACGACGCATCTATTGCTTAATATCAGGAAAGCGAGGGCTGCCATCGTTTCTTGTTGCCAATCCGGGCGTAAATAGTGGCTTTATGATTCCACAATATGCCGCGGCCTCGATTGTTAGCCAATCAAAGGGGCTCTGCTGGCCGGCCAGCTGTGATTCTATTCCATCGTCTCAAGGTCAAGAAGACCATGTGTCGATGGGCTCCAACGCTGCCACAAAATTGGCTCGCGTGGTTGATAATACCGAGCGAATTTTAGCTATCGAGCTCTTCAATGCAGCTCAAGCTTTGGAATTCCGCCGCCCGTTGCACACTTCGCCTCAACTTGAATCATGGCTTTCAGAGTATAGAAAACATGTGCCATTCGTAGAAAATGACACAGTGATGTATTCTTTAATTGAAAAATCCATCGACTTCATTCGCGCTAATCCCTAAATATGCTGTTAATAAAAAATATAGGTTGGCTTATAGGCATTCTTTCTGAGAATGTGCGCTATCTGCGCGGTAGTGAAATGAGTCGGTTAAATTCGATTCAGAATGCATGGCTATTGATTGATGGCGAAAAAATAAAGGATTTCGGAGCAATGGCATCGTGCCCTAATGTCGATGCTGATGTTATTGATGCTGATG
Organism: uncultured Bacteroides sp.; assembly: GCA_964598685.1. Classification (GTDB taxonomy): domain Bacteria; phylum Bacteroidota; class Bacteroidia; order Bacteroidales; family Muribaculaceae; genus CAG-873. The sequence goes on along the minus strand of CAZRCU010000119.1, from coordinate 1,743 downwards.
GTGGCATTGTATCGCCCACATTTTGTGATTCCCACACCCACATGGTATATGCCGGAAGTCGCGAGCAAGAATTCATCGACAAAATCAATGGCCTCTCGTATGAGGAAATCGCACGTAATGGTGGTGGAATATTAAATTCGGCCGATTTGCTGCATTGCACATCCGAGAATGTTTTGTTTGAGGCTGCTTTGCGCAGACTGCGCCAAATTGTTGCTATGGGCACAGGCGCCGTCGAGATAAAAAGTGGCTATGGTCTCACTCTGCAAGACGAATTAAAAATGCTGAGAGTGATTCGTAGATTGTCTCAGGCAATGCCTAAAGTAGGAATTAAGGCCACATTCTTGGGCGCGCATGCTGTTGGACGTGCTTTTTCAGGACGCCAATCCGAATATGTAAATCACGTTGTCGATGATATGATTCCTGCCGTTGCTGCTGATAATTTAGCCGATTTTGTTGATGTGTTTTGTGACGAGGGATTTTTCACTCCTGTTGAAACAGATAGAATAATTAAAGCGGCTAAAGCCTATGGAATGCCTGCGAAAATTCACGCTAATGAATTGGCTTGCTCAGGCGGCGTGCAGATAGGTGTCGGCAATCATGCAATATCAGTTGACCATTTAGAGCGAATGGGCCAAGATGAAATCACATTGCTCTCGCAGTGCGACACTGTTGCTACAATGCTTCCCGGCGCGTCGTTCTTCCTAAAAATGCCATTTGCACCGGCCAAAGAGGCAATTTCAAATGGTTGTATAGTGGCATTAGCATCGGATTGGAACCCCGGCTCTTCGCCGTCCGGATCTATGCCGTTTGTGATGTCGCTCGGATGTATTCGGATGGGTTTGACGCCTGAAGAGGCATTCAACGCCGTTACAATAAATGGCGCTGCGGCGATGAAAATATCTGCCGACTATGGCTCGATTACTCGAGGAAAATATGCTTCGCTTATAATCTATAATAATTGGGCTAAAACTGTTGCATACATTCCGTATGCCTACACCGAGCCAACAATAAAACATGTGATTTTAAAAGGTTCGCCTTATGAATAATCAATATTTTAAAAATCGACACACCGTAAGAGCGTTTGCTCCTACTCCTATTACTGATGATGAAATATCGTCGATGCTTGATGATGCTCAGCATGCACCTAACACCGGTAATATGCAGTGGTATTCTGCAATTGTGACTCGCGATGCCAATCGCCGCAACGCTTTGGCAAAGCATCACTTTAATCAGCCGGCAGCTGTTGGCGCTCCCGTAATAGTGACATTCTGTCTGGATTTAAATCGCTTTGAGCGTTGGTGCAGATTGAGCAATGCCGAGCCCGGCTTTGAAAATTTCCAATCGTTGGTAGCTGCATTGATTGATACCACAATTTTCGCTCAACAATTTGTTACGGTGGCCGAGCTTAAGGGTTATGGCACCTGCTATCTTGGCACAGTGACATATAATGCTCCGGAAATCGCTCGAGAGCTTGAATTGCCCGAGCGCGTAGTGCCGGTGGCAGCAATAGCTCTTGGCGTGCCTGCATCGGAGAGCGCTGGCAGCACTTGGCGCTTGCCGATTAGTGCCATAATGCACACTGAATCCTATCGCGAGCCGTCGGATAATGAAATCCTTGAATGGTATTCATCGCTTGAACAGAGCGATGACTCAAAAGCATTTGTCAGAGAAAATAACAAGTCGAGCCTTGCACAAGTCTTTACAGATGTAAGATATCCCAAAGCGTCGGCCGAGCATTTCTCT
>CAZRCU010000118.1:0-7904 GCA_964598685.1 uncultured Bacteroides sp. | reverse complement strand
TTGAGAAATCCCGACCACCCATCGAGCCGCCCGACGAAGAAATGGTCATAGACATCCGAGACCTATACGTCAGCAGCTGGTAAGCGGCAAGCTACCCGCCGCACTTCAAACCTCCGCACCGGCAGCGGCCACCGCGGAGAATCCAACCGGTAGCAATCGCACATTGACATTCTGGAAAAATACGGAAACGGCTCGTGCTAAAACGCGCTCAAAAAATCCTCTTGCACATTCGGCAATGTTTTACTACCTTTGTAGCAAGAAATCCACATCGGATTTCAGGCCAATTTAAATCTCTATGAATAATAATAGCCTTGTGTCAATTGCCGACATCACTAAAGAAGAGATTCTTGACCTGCTCAAACGTGCTGAATATTTTGAACAGCATCCGAACAGCAAGATTCTCGACGGTAGGGTGGCGGCAACGCTCTTTTTTGAGCCTTCCACTCGTACTCGTCTTAGCTTTGAAACTGCCGTTAATCGCCTGGGCGGGCGTATTATCGGCTTTTCCGACCCCGGCACTTCTTCGTCTTCAAAGGGCGAGACCCTCAAGGACACCATTAAAATGGTGTCAAACTATGCCGACATTATTATAATGCGCCATTATCTTGAAGGTGCCGCACGATATGCCACAGAGGTGACTGATGTCCCGATTATTAATGCCGGTGATGGCGCTAATCAGCACCCTTCACAGACTATGCTCGATTTGTATTCGATTTATAAAACACAAGGGCGCCTTTCCGACCTCACTATTACTCTCGTAGGCGATTTAAAATATGGTCGCACTGTCCATTCGTTGCTGATGGCTATGAAATATTTCAAGCCTCGCTTTTGCTTCGTCGCCTCCAAGGAATTGGCTATGCCTCAGGAATACAAAGATTTTTGCGACAACGAGGGCATCCCATACACCGAAACCACCGAGTTTTCACCCGAAGTGATAAATTCGTCCGACATTATTTATATGACCCGCGTGCAGCGCGAGCGTTTCACCGACCCCATGGAATACGAACGTGTTAAAGACCTTTACACTCTTCATAATGCCATGTTGGCCAATTCTCGCCCCAATCTGAGAATTTTGCACCCGCTGCCACGTGTGAATGAAATTGATGTCGACGTCGACGATAATCCTAAAGCTTATTATTTTGAGCAAGCTCGAAATGGCTTGTTTGCCCGTCAGGCTATTATCACACGTGCTCTTGGTATCAACCCTCTAAACAACGACTGAAAATGACGCACGATAAAACAGAACAAGCTGTGGCCGCCTTGCGTCAAGGCACAGTGATTGATCATATCCCCTCCGACGCGGTTTTTAAAGCTGTCAAAATCCTTGGTCTTGAGTCGATGACTCATGCTGTCACCATTGGTTGCAACCTCGCCAGCTCCAAACTTGGCAAGAAAGGCATTATCAAGGTGGCTGATGTGTTTTTTGACAACGCCACTCTCAATCGTATCGCACTTATTGCTCCTACTGCCGTAGTCAACATCATTCGCGACTATGAAGTGGTGGAGAAGCATCCCGTAGTGCTGCCCGATGTTATCACCGGCATTGTGAGATGCGCCAATCCCAAATGCATCACCAACAACGAACCTATGGTGACAAAGTTTTGCGTCACCGACCGCCATCCTGTGGTCATTCGTTGTCATTATTGCAATCACTCTGTAGCAGGCACCGACGCTAAGATATTATGAAACAGCAGTGGAAACCCGGCACAATGCTAAATCCCTTACCGGCTGTGCTGGTGAGCTGTGGCGATGCCGAGCATTCTAATTTGATTACCGTGGCTTGGACCGGAACTATTTGCACAAATCCCCCCATGCTTTCAATCTCCGTGCGCCCCGAGCGATTCTCCTATGGAATTATCAAGCAGCACATGGAGTTTACCGTTAATCTTACCACTGCCGATATGGCCTTCGCCACCGACTTGTGCGGCGTGAAATCCGGCCGCGATTTCGATAAATGGAAAATCAGCAAACTCACCGCCGAGCCGGGCGTGGCTGTCGCTTGCCCCTCGGTGGCTCAGTCGCCTCTCTCTATTGAGTGCAAGGTGCGCGAAATCATTCACCTCGGCAGCCACGATATGTTTATCGCCGATGTGGTGAATGTGTTGGCCGATGAAAAATATATTAATCCCGACACCGGCAAATTTGACCTTGCCTCCGCCAACCTCCTCACTTATGCCCACGGTGCATATTATGCCCTGGGCGATTATCTTGGCCACTTTGGCTTCAGCGTAAAAAAGAAAAAATAACCCCAATTCATATATTATGGAAACTGACCATAAAATCTTTGAACTTATCGAGCGTGAACACCAACGCCAACTAAAAGGTGTCGAACTTATCGCTTCTGAAAACTTTGTAAGTGACGAAGTGATGCGTGCTATGGGCTCATGCCTTACCAACAAGTATGCCGAGGGTTACCCCGGCCATCGCTACTACGGCGGTTGCGAAGTTGTTGATCTTATCGAAGACCTCGCTCGCGACCGTGTGAAACAATTGTTTGGAGCTGAATATGCTAATGTTCAGCCACACTCCGGAGCTCAAGCTAATATGGCCGTTTTCATGGCTTGCATGCAGCCGGGCGACACCTTCATGGGCCTAAACCTGTCGCATGGCGGCCACCTGTCGCATGGTAGCCCTGTCAACTTCTCCGGCCTCGTGTTCAACGCTGTTGAATACAACGTCGATGCGCAAACCGGTCTTGTTGATTACGACCACATGGAGCGCACCGCTCGCGAGGTTAAGCCCAAGCTTATTATCGGTGGCGCTAGCGCATATTCTCGCGAATGGGATTATGCTCGTATGCGTCGCATCGCCGATGAGGTCGGCGCTATCCTTATGATTGATATGGCTCACCCCGCAGGTCTTATCGCTGCCGGTCTTCTTGAGAATCCTCTCAAATATGCCCATATCGTTACATCTACCACACATAAAACACTGCGTGGCCCGCGCGGAGGTATCATCCTCATGGGCAGGGACTTTGAAAATCCATGGGGCAAAACCACTCCCAAGGGCGTAGTGAAAATGATGTCGCAAATCCTCGACTCGGCCGTGTTCCCCGGCGTGCAAGGCGGCCCGCTCGAACACGTAATTGCCGGCAAGGCCGTGGCTTTCGCCGAAGCTTTGAAGCCCGAATTTAAGGTGTATCAACAGCAAGTGCGCGCCAACGCCAAAGCTATGGCTCAAGCCCTTATCGACCTTGGCTATAACGTTGTGTCCGGTGGCACCGACAACCACTGCATCCTTGTCGACCTTCGCTCGAAATTCCCCGAACTCACAGGCAAGGTGGCTGAGCGCGTTCTTGTTGCAGCCGACATTACCGCCAACAAAAATATGGTGCCTTTCGACACTCGCTCGCCTTTCCAAACCTCGGGTATCCGCCTGGGCACTCCGGCCATCACCACTCGTGGCGCTAAAGAGCCGCTGATGGGTGAAATCGTAGAAATGATCAACACCGTGCTCAGCTCGCCTGAAGATGAATCTGTGATTGCAGCCGTTCGCGCTAAAGTCAACGCTACAATGCAAGATTACCCAATCTTTGCATGGTAATGCCAAACATACATGTTATAATCGTTGCTGCCGGTAGCGGCTCTCGTTTCGGAGGGCCGCTACCCAAGCAATTTTGTCCGCTCTGCGATAGGCCCGTGCTAATGCACACACTCAGCAATCTCTACGGCCTATTGCCGACGGCTCAATTCACCTTAGTCCTCAACCATGATTGGGTGGACTATTGGCAACAGCAGTGCAAATCATTCAATTTTAAATCTCCGGTTATCGTTAATGGTGGCGCCACACGTTGGGAATCCGTTAAAAACGCTATAGCCAATGTTGCCGACAGTGCCGACATAATAATGGTGCACGATGGTGCGCGGCCTTTCCCCACCGCCAATATGCTGAATCAGCTTGTCGAGGCCATTGTGGCTCGCAATGCCGATGGCGCTGTGCCGGCTGTGGATGTTACCGATTCGCTGCGTATCATCTGCGACGGCACTACCAAGCCTTTCGACCGCTCTAAGCTTAAGGCCGTGCAAACACCGCAAGCCTTTCGCGCCGACCTCCTTCGTAAAGCCTACGAGCTGCCTTATCAAGCTACTTTCACCGACGACGCCTCTGTGATGGAAGCAGCCGGATTTAATAATATTGAACTAACACAGGGTGAACCAACAAATATTAAAATCACTCACCCAATCGACGTTGCTATAGCTCAAGCAATTATCACTTCTACAAAATAAATGAATTCCCTTCGCCGAATCGACATCACCTACGTCAAAGGTATAGGCCCTCGTAAAAGCGAACTGCTTGCCAAGCAGCTCAATCTCCACACCGCCTACGACCTTTTGCATCATTTCCCGAATAGCTATGTGGATAGATCGGGCGTGTGTCGTATTCGCGACTTGAGCTCCGATACCGTAGCAGTGCAGCTTTGTGGCCGCTTCATTAGTTTCAATGTCATGGGTGAAGGCGCAAAAACTCGCCTTGTCGGACTCTTTACCGATGGCACTGCCACAATCGAAGTGGTGTGGTTTCGCAGCATTAAGACGATTCGCAACTCGGTACACACCGCCACCGAATACGTTCTCTTTGGGAAACCATCAATGTTCAACGGCCATTGGTCGATCTCTCATCCCGAAATCGACACCAAAGACAAAGCAATCGCTCAACAGGGTATGCGTGGTGTATATCCTCTCACCGAGACACTGCGCAATCGTGGCATTTCAAGCCGACAATTTTATGAATGGATTAATAATTTCATAAATCAGCGCCCCAAGTTTTATGAAACTTTGCCGCAATCGGTGATTGATGCCAACCACTTGATGCCTATCGACCGCGCCATTCGCGAGATTCATCACCCCGGCAGTCAGCAGCTGCTTCAGCAAGCCCGCGAAAGATTCAAATTTGAGGAGCTGTTCTATGTCCAAGTGGATATGCTCATGCGCAATCGCAGCCGCAAGGCAGTGTCGCAAGGTTATCGCTTCCCCCACGTAGGCCAATTCTTCAACTCGTTCTATTCGCAATGCTTGCCATTTGAGCTCACCGGTGCACAAAAGCGCGTTGTCAAGGAAATTCGCGCAGATGTCAACAGTGGCAAGCAGATGAATCGACTTGTGCAGGGCGATGTGGGCTCAGGCAAGACTCTCGTTGCCCTTATGGCTATGCTGTTGGCTTTGGATAATGGCTGCCAGGCCTGCCTTATGGCTCCTACCGAAATATTGGCCACTCAGCACTTTGAAACTCTTTCGTCGCTTGTCGCTAAAATCGGTATAAACGTAAAACTCCTCACCGGCTCCACACCGGCCAAGCAGCGCCGCGTGATTCACGAGCAGCTGGCCGATGGCTCTCTGCATATTCTCGTTGGCACTCATGCTATTTTGGAAGATCCTGTGCAGTTTAAGCAGCTGGGCATGGCCGTGATCGACGAGCAGCATCGCTTTGGTGTGGCGCAGCGCGCCCGCCTCTGGCAAAAGAGCCAAATACCACCGCATATTTTGGTAATGACCGCTACCCCGATTCCGCGCACATTAGCCATGACCGTATATGGCGACTTGGACATCTCAATTATCGACGAGCTGCCACCGGGCCGCAAGCCTATTGTGACACTGCTCCGCCGTGATGAACAGCGCCAACAAGTGTATCGCGGCATCGGACAGCAATTGCGCGAGGGCCACCAAGTGTATATCGTCTATCCGCTTATCGACGAGAATGAAAAGCTCGACTTGCTCTCGCTCACCGAGGGCTACGACGAGATTTGTGAGGTATTCTCTGATTATCGCGTCGCTTTTGTGCACGGACGTCAAAAGCCCGCTGAGAAAGATCACCAAATGAATCTATTTGTGAGTGGCGAAGCTCAAATTCTTGTTGCCACCACCGTGATCGAGGTGGGCGTAAATGTGCCGAATGCCACCACTATGGTGATTGAAAATGCCGAGCGATTTGGCCTGTCGCAGCTTCATCAATTACGTGGCAGAGTAGGGCGCGGCGCCGACAAATCATATTGTATATTGATGTCTAAGCTCAAGCTTGCCAAGGAAACTCGCGAGCGCTTGGAGCTGATGACTCAAACCACCGATGGATTTAAAATTGCCGAGGCAGATATGCGCATGCGCGGCCCCGGTGATATTGAGGGCACAATGCAGAGCGGTATCCCATTCGAATTGAATATAGCTAATTTAGCCACCGACGGACAAATTATTCAGATAGCCCGCGATAGCGCTAATCGCTTGCTTGATAGTGATGAAAATCTGTCGCTACCTGAAAACGCAGCATTCCGCACAGCGCTGCAAAATTCCACTGCGCGCACAGCTGATTGGAGCCGTATTAGCTGATTATTCCTTATTGCTTTTCGGACGTTTGTGATAGCGACGGCGACGTTTGCCGTTATCCTTATTCCCATTTGCGTTTTCTGCTTTGGGCTTGGGCTCGACTTGCTGTTTAGGCTTGCGACCCGACGACTGACGGCGTCGATTGCCGCTTTTGCCGTGCGGGCGATTGCCTCCATATTCCGGAGTCTTGCCAAATTCCTCAGGCACGGGATTCTTTTTCACTTCATAGCCGAGGAATCGCTCGATATAGCGAAATTTGGATTGGTCTTTCTCGCTGATAAATGTAATGGCCATGCCATCGGCATTTGCGCGAGCCGTGCGCCCGATGCGGTGTACATAATCTTCGGCTTCGTGGGGCACGTCGTAATTCACCACCAGCGCTATATCTTGAATATCAATGCCGCGAGCCACCACGTCGGTAGCTACCAAGATATCTATTCGTCCGGCTCTGAAATTATTCATCACCTCCTCGCGGGCAGGTTGGTCAAGATCAGAGTGCATTTCCCCGGCTTTCCATCCGGCTTTTCGCAGAGAGCGTGCCAAGTCCTTCACCTTCAATTTCGAAGACGCAAACACGATCACACGCTTGGAATTACCGCTCTTGAAAATATGCTTCAGCACACCTTCCTTTTGATTCTCATATAGCACATAGGCCGATTGATCAATCTTGTCGGTGGGCTTTGATACAGCAATTTTCACTTCGACAGGATCATTGAGAATCGAGGCGGCCAATTGCTGAATCTTTTGCGGCATTGTTGCTGAGAACATTAGCGTTTGACGCTCTTTCGGCAGCTTTGATGCAATTTGGGCAATATCATCGTAGAATCCCATATCCAGCATACGATCAGCCTCGTCAAGAATAAAATGCTCCACATGAGATAAATCCACATATCCCATTTTCATGTGGGCGAGCAGTCGGCCCGGGGTGGCGATCACCACATCAGCTCCGCTTGTGAGGCCTTTTTGTTGACGCGCAAATTCCTTACCATCGGTGCCGCCGTGAATGGCCACCGAACTAATCGGCAGATAATATGAAAAACCGGCCAATTGTCGGTCGATTTGTTGAGCAAGCTCGTGTGTAGGCACCATTACAACGCATCTGATTGCATTGTCCACATTCTCTCTTGACGCAAGAATGTCTATTACCGGCAGCAGGTAGGCGGCAGTTTTGCCGGTGCCGGTTTGGGCCACTGCGATAAGGTCGCGGCCGTCAAGCACTACATCTATAGCTTTTTCTTGAATTGGGGTGCATTCCTCGAAATGCATTGCGTCGAGCGCATCTAATATATCGTCGCTGAGGTCGAGCTCGTCAAATCTCATTATAATCTTATATCTTCAAATTTTCACCACAAAGTTAGGCAAAATTGAGTAATAATGCAACGTGGATAGCCGTTGAGCCATCCACGTTGAAAATCATTTCTTAAAATTCTTCTCGTAAAAGTCGATATAAGCTTCATTTACGAGGCGATTGCCGCCGGCGGTTGGATAGTCGCCTGAGAAATACCAATCTCCCGGATGATTAGGAATAGCTCGGTGCATTCCTTCAAGGGTTTGATACAGAATGTCAACCTTTGCTGAAATCGGATGTTT
>CAZRCU010000117.1:0-7965 GCA_964598685.1 uncultured Bacteroides sp. | reverse complement strand
CGTTCATCCTGAGCCAGGATCAAACTCTTCGTTGTTGTTTATCTTGTTTTCTTTTCTTTCTTTTTTTTTGAAATCAAAGGCAAGATTCTTTTGAATGTTTGCCTAAAGCAAGATTCCTCACAATCGAAGCGCTTCTTTTTGATCCGCGCCGCCGAATGAACCGTTTTATTGTAGTCAATCTAGGTCGAAATCGACAGAGTCAAATTTTATTTGCTCTTGTACTACTTTCGTCTCTATTGTAAGTATTTTCAATGTTCGTTTGCCTTTCGAGCGAAAAGCGTTGCAAAGTTACAACCAATTTTTGAATTGACCAAATTTTTATTTGATTTTTTTCAAAAGTTTTTCGTTTTCAACGTTCGCATTGCTTTGTTTCTCAAAAGCGAGTGCAAAGTTAGCCCCTTTTTCCCAAACTTCCAAATATTTTGTGGAGAAATTTTCGACTAAATTCGGGGTTCATGGCCTACATCTTTGTATATCAAGAATATCCGCACAAAACTTTTTTTAGCGTATTTTCAGGTCAACCTATCTTGATTCCCGAAAAGCCCATAAAAGCCATTGCAAGGAGCCCTGCAACAATTAGCGCAATTGGCACACCGCGCATCGGCCGCGGCAGGTCAACAAGCGACAATGCTGTGCGAATTCCTGCAAAAATCACCAACGCCATCGTGAAACCGAGGGCCGTAGAAATGGCGTAGACCAGACTATATATAAATGAGAAATCTTTTTGTGCCACAATAATGGCCACACCCAGCACAGCGCAATTGGTGGTAATCAACGGCAAAAACACGCCCAACGCCGCATAAAGCGACGGCGAAATCTTGCGAATGATGATTTCAAGCATCTGCACCAGTATCGCTATTACCAATATATATAGTATAGTCTGTATGAATTGCAGTCCGAGCGGATCGAGCACATAGTGCTGAAGCAGCCAAGTGGCACAAGTGGCCACGGCCATCACAAAAGTCACGGCCAGCCCCATGCCCAAAGCCGAATCAATACGCTTCGACACGCCTATAAACGGGCAAATTCCCAAGAACTGCGCAAATACGATATTATTAACGAATATCGCAGTGATGATAATTCCAATGATTTCAAGCATGGCGGTGTGATTTTGTTGTTATATAGTTAAACGTGGCAATAATGAAGCCCAACACAATGAATGCCCCGGGCGCAAGCACAAATAGCAGCGAGCCGTAGCTATCGGGATAGCATTGCAAGCCAAATATCGCGCCGGTGCCTAAAAGCTCACGCACCGCGCCGATAATAGTGAGCGCGCACGTAAAGCCCAAGCCGATGCCAATGCCGTCGGCCGCCGAATGTGCCACCGAATTTTTAGAAGCAAACGATTCGGCGCGGCCCAGCAAGATACAATTGACCACAATCAAGGGAATAAAAATGCCCAGCGCCGCATACAGCGAAGGCATCCACGCCTGCATCACCATTTGCAAAATAGTGACAAACGATGCAATTATAATAATGTAGGCAGGAATGCGCACCTTATCCGGAATCAAATTCTTCACTGCCGATATCGCGCAATTCGAGCATATAAGCACAAACAGCGTGGCCAACCCCATCGACATGCCTGTGAGCGCCGACGAGGTGGTGCCCAATGTGGGGCACATACCCAAAATCAGCACAAACGTGGGATTTTGCTTAACCAGCCCATTATATATAATGTGTAAAAATTTCATTAGTGTGAATCTTTATAGGTTAGAAATGCAATGCGAGCATGATTGATAGCGCCTACGAAAGCGCGCGATGTGATAGTGGCCGCCGTGATGCCATCCACGGTGCCGCCATCCTTGGTCAAGGCCAATTGGCCTGTAGTGCCGATCACCGAGCGATTGCCCTCGGCCGAGCTAAACCATTCCTGCGCCTTTGCTCCAAGCCCGGGCGTCTCGGCATGGGTGAGAATCGAAAATCCGGTGAGCTCGGCGTCGGCATCAAATCCCACCATAATCGAGATTAGTCCGCCAAAGCCCTCCATCGTCTCCACTTTAACAGCAGCGCCCACAAATTTCCCGTTCATAGAAGCGGGAAACACCACGCAGCCATCAATCGAATCAGGCGATGCCAACGGATCGTTATCAAAATCGGGCAATACATCCCTCACAGCCTGCGAGCGCGCCGTATTCTCGGCAGCCGCGCGCGGTTCGGCCGTAAGATTATACACCAACGCCAACAGCGCGCCCACCACCACAGCTATGCCGGCAAGCGACAGCGTCATATTTCGCAACGATGATTTCATGCAGCCCTCCTTTCCGCAAAACGAGTAGGACGAATCCAACGATTAATCAGCGGCGTGACAGCATTGCCGATAAGAATTGCAAACGACATTCCCTCGGGATACACGCCCCATTGGCGGATAACCACCGTGACAACGCCAATCAGCACGCCATAAATTATCATGCCTCGATGCGTCATCGGCGACGTCACATAATCGGTTGCCATGAAAATTGCTCCAAGCAGCAAGCCGCCCGACAGCAAATTCACACCAATCGGCGCGCCTATCAGCAAGTCGAGCACAGTCACCGTGGCCACAATCGCCACAGGAATATGCCACGAGATCACACGCTGAAACAGCAAATACACAAAGCCTATCAGCAGCGCAATCGCGCCAACCTCGCCAATCGAGCCGCCCATATTGCCAAGCAGCATATCCACATACGACAGCGACTCGGCATCAAGCTCGCCCATTTTCATGCGCGCCAGGATTGTAGCACCTGTGGCGCCGTCAGCTCCAGCAAAAATTCCGCCCGGCAGTGGCCATGTGGTCATTGCCACCGGAAATGAAATCAGCAAGAACACACGTCCCACCAATGCAGGGTTGAAGATGTTGCAGCCCAGACCGCCAAACGCCATTTTGCCAACACCGATAGCAAACACCGAACCAATCACCACAATCCACCACGGCAACGACGCCGGAAGATTCAGCCCCAGCAGCAATCCGGTGAGCACTGCCGACAGGTTGCCAATCGAACTCGGCCGACGAAGCATCCATCGCGTCACAGCCCATTCGGTAGCGCAACACGACACCACCGACACAGCCAGCACCAACAGCGCATCCAAGCCAAAATACCACAAAGCACAAACAATCGCCGGTATCAAAGCCACGATTACATGCAGCATACACGATTTCACTGTGCGATTAGTGTGCAAATGCGGCGAAGATGAGAAAATTAATGACGTGTTCATACTCTTATTTTTTAGATTTGCGAGCACGAATATTGGCTCCAACCTTATTTTTAGCAATACGGATATAATCAAGCAGCGGACGCGCCGACGGGCACACATACGAGCACGAGCCACACTCTATGCAGTCCATCACTCGCGCCTCCTCGGCCTCGTTCCACATGCCTTTGCGACCATACGTGGAAAGTAAATACGGCTCCAAGCCCATCGGACAAGAATTTACGCACGTGGCGCATCGAATGCATGGTTGCACCTCAAGCTCGCGAGGATTTTTAAGCACCACGATGCCCGAGGTGCCCTTTGTAATCGGGGTGTCAAGATTCACCGCCGTGCGTCCCATCATCGGGCCGCCGAAAATCACCTTGCAACGCTCGGGCAACTTAGGCAAAATATCAGCCACCGACGTGCCGATAGCCACAAGATAATTGCCCACCACATCCACATCGCCGCTAATAGTTATCACACGCTCCATCAGCGGCAGATTCAATGCCACAGCCTGATACACGGCAAACGCCGTGGCCACATTATTTACTATAGCGCCGACAGCAGCAGGCAATGCGCCCGACGGCACGCGCCGCCCCGTCAGCGCCTCAATCAGCTGCTTCTCGCCGCCCTGCGGATACTTAGTCTTAAGCCGGCACACGCTAATCGGCCATTGATTGTTAAGCGATTGCATCAAAGCCTTGTAGGCCCTTAGCTTATTATCCTCGATTCCGATAATTGCGCGTTTGGCGCCCGAGGCCTTCAACATAAGCTCCACGCCCTCGATTATTCGGCCCGAATAGGCGCGCATCAGCGCATCGTCACACGTCAGATACGGCTCACATTCGCAAGCATTTATAATCAGAAATTCAGGCGGAGTGTCCGGCTTGGTCGACAGCTTCACCACCGACGGGAATGTGGCGCCGCCAAGGCCCACGACGCCGGCGCGAGCCACCGCATTGCGAATCTCCTCGGCCGTCAGCGTTTCCGACAAATTGCGCGATGCCGGGCGTGTGAGCAAATCGCTGATAGCTTTGCGCGCAGTCTCGTCGGCTTCATGCTGCTCCTCGGTAGCCTCTATTACGATAGCCTTCGACGGATAGCCCGACGGCAACAGCACATCGCCGATAGCCTTCACAGTGCCTGAAATCGGGGTGTTAATTCCGGCCGACACATAGCCCTTGCCCGCGGCCACTTGCCGACCGCGCTCCACCACATCGCCCACGGCCACCACCGGCTCGGCCGGCGCGCCTATATGCTGCGACAGCAGCAGCGACACTCGCCGCGGCAACTCCAATTCCACAATTGGCTGCTGTGATGTCAGTTTATGCTCGGAAGGGTGAATACCTCCGAGCGAAAAAGTCTTTCTTTTCATTATTCGGAGGGTTTATTGATTTGCGGAATATTGTGCGAGAGGATAGCTCCGGTGGGGCACACACCCACACACTTGCCACAAGCCTTGCACACCGCAAAATCTATATTTGCCAAATTATTTTCTACTGTAATTGCGCCAAACGGGCACGTCCTTGCACACTTGCCGCAGCCAATGCAAGCAGCGCTGCAAGCCTTGCGAGCCACTGCCCCACGCTCACAGTTGGAGCATGCCACCCACACTCGCCGTCCGCGCGGCCCTTTCGGCCTCAGCTGCAACAGCTTTCTGGGGCAAGATTTCACACACTGCCCGCAAGCGGTGCACATATCTTCGTCGACAGTCGGCAATCCGGTGGCATGGTCAATGGCAATAGCGCCAAAGGTGCACGCCTCAACACAATCGCCACAGCCAAGACACCCCGACGGGCATCCCCTCCGGCCGATTGCCAATGAAGCCTGCACGGCACACGACTGCGGCCCGCGATACTCGGCAATCTGATTGCGCGCACCATTCGAGCCGTTGCATCGCAGCGTTGCCACCATGGGCGTCGATGCCGCCACATCAAGTCCTACGATTTTAGCAATTTCGGCCATCACCTTATCGCCGCCCACCGGACAATATATGCCCGACAGCGACGAACACCCCGCACATTGTGCGGCAAAATCATGGCAGCCCTTAAAGCCGCAGCCACCGCAATTTGCACCGGGCAGCACAGCCGCTATACTCTCCACTCTCGGATCCTCATCCACATGAAATCGCTTTGCCACAAAATATAGCAGCAACGCGCCCAACAGACCCGTAGCAAAGAGCAACCCTACTGTAACTAATACCAGAGACATTTCTTATTATATTATACTCAAATTTTGGATATTACACGCCATCGCGACTTCTGTTCAATACGCCTACCGAACAATTTCATCACTCCCAGCGCCAACAGCGCGCCAACCAAGCCGCCCACAGCCGCAAGTGCATCGCCGCCAACGGCCGCGCCCGCAATTGCGCCCAATAGCAATCCGGCCAGCGGCACTGCCAATAGCAAGCAAATTGCCCTGCCGGTGAGCTGCTCTGAAAAGCCTATTGCCACCCTATCGCCTGGTGCCAAAGACATCGAACTCGGCACATCCACTTCGACCCGGGAAAGTGCATCCGGCGAGCATATCGCCGACATGCGGCACCCCATGCACGAAGCGCCATCGGCATCAGCCGCCCGCACCAAGGCTCGACAGCCCGCCACTTCTGTCACTATCGCACGATGTTTTATAGAGCTTTTCATAGGAAGTAAATAATTCACTAAGTGTTGATAAACAGCTATATTTAGCAAACGCAAAGTTACAAAATTTCTACGACTGCACGTAGCACTTTTTTCTTAATAAAAACGTTAAAACAGGGTTAAAAACTATCCATGGCTTGAATTTTTATTAACTTTGCATCTATCAAGCTTTCAACTAACGCAAATGGCTCTGCACAACGAACTGGGAAAATGGGGCGAAGACCTCGCTTGCGAAAAGCTAATCGCCGATGGCTGCGCCATCATGGAGCGCAATTGGCGTATGGGCCACTACGAGCTCGACATCGTCGCTATGAAGGACGACCGCGTGATTTTTGCCGAGGTGAAAACTCGCTCCGACTACAACTGCGACCCCCTCGAGGCCGTCGACAAAAAGAAAATCGCTCGAATCGTCGCTTCGGCCAACACCTATATGATTTCTCATGGCCTTCACCACGATGCCCAATTCGACCTCTTTGCCATTGCCGGCACGCCTGATTGCTATAAACTCGAACACATTCCGGATGCATTCCTCGCTCCTCTAAAGACATACTAACAAAACATTTCAACCTCTATATCTTATGAAACAAAACATTGGTGCGCGCATCGAAAGTTTGCGCCAACAAATGAAAGCCCAAGGTATTGCCGCTGCAATTATCCCTCAGGGCGACCCTCACATGAGCGAATATCTCTCCGACCACTGGCAGGCTCGCCGCTGGCTCAGCGGTTTCACCGGCTCGGCCGGCGACCTCGTCGTCACACTCGACCATGCGCTCCTGTGGACCGACTCTCGCTACTTCCTGCAAGCAGCCGATCAGCTTGCCAACACCGAAATAAAACTAATGAAAGACGGCCTGGCCGAAACTCCCTCAATCGCCGCATGGCTCACAGCCAACCTTGTAGCCGGCACCACAGTGGGAATCAACGGCATGGTGTTCTCCACCGCCGCTGCTGCCGACCTCGCCAAAGCTCTCAACGAGTGCGGCCTCAAGCTTAACACCTCTTTCGACCCTCTCGACGCCATCTGGCTCGACCGCCCCGCACTCCCCAACGGCGCCGTCTTCGTTCACGACGTGAAATACGCCGGCAAAGCCGCCCACGACAAAATTGCCGACGTAATGGGCAATGTCAAGGCCGCCCACGCCACTTCCAACTTCATCTCGGCCCTCGACGAAATCGCTTGGATTCTCAACATCCGCAGCAACGACGTTAAATACAACCCCGTTGTCACCGCATTCCTATATCTCGGCGCCAACGGCTCCACCCTATTCGTCGACCCGGCCAAAATCTCTGCCGACGTGGCCGCCTACCTCGCAGCCGAAGGCGTTGCCACCAAGCCCTACTCTGAAGTAAAAACATTCCTGGCCGCCCTGCCCGCCGATGCAAAAGTGCTCATCGACAGCACCCGCACCGCCGCCGGCGTCCTCGACATCCTCGGCGACCGCGCCGTAAAAGGCCAATCTGCCGTGGCAATGTTCAAAGCTTGCAAAAACGACGTTCAAATCGCCGGCGTACACGCAGCTATGCTCCGCGACGGCGCCGCAATGGTAGAATCTCTCTACGAAATCAAGACACGCGTTGCCGCCGGTGAAGCCCTCACCGAAATGGACGTGGCCGAAATCTTGCGCCAACACCGCAGCGCCAAAGAGCTCTACTTCGACGAAAGCTTCGGCACTATCGCCGGATATGGCCCCCACGGCGCCATCGTTCACTATGAAGCCGACGAAGCTTCCAACTCCGCCCTCCACCCCAACGGCCTGCTCCTTATCGACTCCGGCGCCCAATACCTCGACGGCACCACCGACATCACTCGCACTATCTGCCTCGGCACCCCCACCGAGCAAGAAAAACGCGACTTCACCCTCGTAATGAAAGGCCACATCGCCCTCGGTAGCGCCATCTTCCCCGAAGGCACCGCAGGCGCCCAACTCGACGCCCTCGCTCGCCAATTCCTGTGGAAAGAAGGCCTCAGCTATCTGCACGGCACCGGCCATGGCGTTGGCCACTTCCTCAACGTTCACGAAGGCCCGCAAAGCATCCGTCTCAACTATGTGCCCACCCCGCTCACACCGGGCATGATCACATCCAACGAGCCCGGTCTCTATCGCGAAGGCATCCACGGCATCCGCTGCGAAAACCTCGTGCTCACCGT
>CAZRCU010000116.1:0-7971 GCA_964598685.1 uncultured Bacteroides sp. | reverse complement strand
AATTTATCTATTTAAACAACTTTTATTAAGTGACAAAAAACAAAAAAATCCCGACAGAAGTCGGGATTTTTTATCGAGTGTGGAGAAATTCGTTATTTGATGATAACTTTGCGAACTTGGTTGCCAATAACTTCGATGTAGAGGCCGGCAGAGGGTTGGTCTACTTTCACACCTTGCAGATTGTAGTAGGTGGCGTTTTCGCTTTCGTTGCTTACAATCGATGAGATGATGCTTTCTACAGATTTGGTGAGGCTAACAGTATTGTTGTTGAAATCAACGGTGATGTCGTAGATTTGAGGAACAACTTTCCAAGAAGCAGCGGCCGATGCGTTCACGCCGGCAGCATATTGCACGAATGAAGCCGAGCCTGAGCCTTCATTGCCGATTGTGATTTCGGTGTCGGCTTCAGCAGCGCCGTAGCGGTCGTTTGCGTTTATCACTTCGTCCCATTCTGTGCTATCGCCGGTTGTGCCGAGGGCTGTAGTGAATGAGAAGTAGCCATAGTCGTTTTCGTAGGCAGTGTTGATAGAAACTTTTTCAGCTGTGAATGTGCCGGCAGATTTATCAGCAACCATTTCAACGCCGAGATTGGTGGCCCAATTGGTGTTGTTTACATTGCCAATGATGTAGAGCTTCTCGGGCATTGAGATTGTGGTGTTGCCACCTTCAACGGCTGTCACCTTGATTTCTTTAGTGCGGCAGTTGAATTCTACGTCGAATGCTTGGCCTTCGGTAGCGCCTGAAATTGTCATGTTGGCATCAGCGTTGCCTTCAATCTTAACCCATTCGCCGATAGCGATAGCGCTGCCGGTGCTGTAATATATATCTTTTGAGCCATCGTATATTTTCACTTTGAACTCTGATGTGCCGATAGCGAGGCCTTCGTGTTTGGTGATGCAAGTTTCGGGAACTTCTTTGCCATTCTCTTTCCATTCATTGAAGTTGCCGACAATGTTGACATACCATCCGGTGTAGTTTTCATCGTCGCCGGGGTTCTCGGGTTCAGTAGAGCTACCACCAACTTTGGCCACGCGGATAGCGTGCTTAGCGCAGTCGAAATCAACGTTGAACACGTCGCCTTCGGCAGCACCTTCGATAGTCATGTTAGCTTCGGCATTGCCGTCGATAACAATCCAATCGCCGGTGGCAATAGCGCCGCCTGTGCTGTAATAGATATCATTAGCACCGTCGTATAGTTTAACTTTGAATCCGGAATTGCCAATGGCAAGATTTTCGTGAGTGTTCAGGCCTTCAGCATCAGGATTTGTGCCATTGTCTTTCCATTCATTGAAGTCGCCGACAATGTTGACATACCATTTGGTGTAGTCGACTGTTACAGGGGTGTCGGGTTCTTCGGGCTCAGTAGATCCGCCGCTAACTTTGGTTACGCGGATAGCGTGCTTAGCGCAGTCGAAATCAACGTTGAACACGTCGCCTTCGGCAGCACCTTCGATAGTCATGTTATTATCGGCATTGCCGTCGATAACAACCCAATCGCCGGTGGCAATAGCGCCGCCTGTGCTGTAATATACATCGGCGCCGTTATATATTTTTACTTTGAACTCAGAAGTGCCAATGGCAAGATTCTCGTGGGTGTTCAAGCCTTCGGCATCAGGATGAGTGCCGTTGTCTACCCAACCGTTGAATACGCCGATAATGTTGACATACCAACTGGTGTAGTCGACAGTTTCTACGGGTGCTTCGCCGGTGCTTTCACCTGATACGAGCAGCGTCATTTCTTTGGGGTCGTAGGTGAAAGTGTAGGTGCCGGCTGCGATAGACCAGTTGGTGCCTTCTACTTTGCAATCCATGGCTTGGCCAATGGTGACTGTCGAACCTTGTGCAGATGAAATCCAATCGGCTTGAGCACCGGTTGATTTATCCATTTGCTTGATGCCAAATTCGCCGGCTACAACGGTTTTGTTGCTCAGCACCCATTTGCCATCGCTTTCAGTCATATTCACGGTTTCCCAACTTCCGCTGAAAATTTCGCCGTGAATGCCATAGATATATTCGGCCTCAACCGACTGGCCTGTGATGAGAAGAGTCTTAGCAGTAGGGTTGAATACGATGTGCGGCTTTTCGATGTTTTCGCTCAAGGGAATGTTGCCGCCATTGCTGACGAGATTGTAGGTTTCGCCTACTTTCAGTGTGGAGCTGCCACCAAAATTCGGTGCGCCGTTGTCCCATGTGCCATCATTGATTTTGAATCCGGTGGTAAGAGTGTCGTTGTAGTCGAGCACATAGGTGCCGTCGCCTTGTGCAGTGAAAAGGCAATTTGCCTGTTTTAGTGCCCATTTGTTAAATCCGCCGATTAGATAATAATCGGTGGCGTTGGCAGCAATAGCCACCAACAAGGCAGTTAGAAAAAAGTAGAATTTTTTCATAAGTGAGTTAGTAATATAAGGTTGTTTTAAGTATGATACTTAGAAATTTAAGGCTTGAAAAATAACATGAATAGCTGTTTTTTCTTTTGGCGGTGCAATTTTACGAATTTTTCATGGAAATGCCAAAAAAAAATATCAAAAAAATCACGCGCGCCTCGGATAAAGCACGCGTGATAATGCTATGAGTAATCGATGATTAGTCGTGGTTGAGATAGCTGTCGAGGTCGGCAATGTTGAATGTGCGGATAAATTCAGCATGACGAGTAACCTCGGCGGCAGCGAGATTTGCGTAGACGTGAGCCGATTTGGTGAACGATTCGTTGCGGTCGGCATCGCTAAGCAGCAGGTAGGCCATGATGATGTTGCCTGCCATTTCCACCAAGCGGCGAGCCATGAAATCAGAGTAGGCTGCATTGTTGGCTTCGGCTACAGCTGCAACGGCTGCATTGTACATTTCAGTGAGTTGAGCAAGGCGAGTCTTGATTGATTCGAGCTCGGCGCGCACGGGTTGAGCGGCATAAGATTCGATGAGAGTCTTGTATGTGCCGGTGGTGACGTGGCGGATAGCAGCTACCACTTGCAGCTGGGTGGTGCCTTCATAGATTGATGTGATGCGTGCGTCGCGATAGAGACGTTCGCAAGCATAATCTTTCATGAAGCCCGAGCCGCCATGCACTTGGATGCAGTCGTAGGCATTTTGGTTGCAATATTCGCTGCCCATGCCTTTAGCCATCGGGGTGAGGGCGTCGGCCAGGTGGTTATATTGTTTGCGTTCGGCGCGTTCTTCTGGGGTGAGAGCACGCTCTTTGCTAATGTCGTCGAGGATCTTGTAGAGGTCGACGTAGCGAGCGCATTCGTAGAGAAGTGCGCGAGAAGCGTCGAGCTTGGCCTTCATCACTGCAATCATTTCGGCTACAGCGGGGAATTCGATGATGGCCTTGTTGAATTGGCGACGGTCTTTAGCATAAGCGAGAGCTTCGCGGTAGGCGAGTTCGCTTACGCCGACGCTTTGAGCGGCGATGCCGAGGCGAGCACCGTTCATCAGAGCCATTACATATTTAATAAGGCCCATGCGACGCATGCCGCAGAGTTCGGCGGGAGCGTTTTTGTAAACGAGTTCGCATGTGGGCGAGCCCTTGATGCCCATTTTGTTTTCAATGCGACGAACGGTGACGCCACCATTGCGCTTGTCGTAGATGAACATTGAAAGGCCACGGCCGTCTTTGGTGCCTTCTTCAGAGCGAGCGAGCACCAAGTGAATATCGCTATCGCCATTGGTGATGAATCGCTTAACGCCGTTGAGCACCCAAGTGCCGTCTTCTTTCTGAGTGGCCTTGAGCATTACGCTCTGAAGGTCGGAGCCTGCGTCGGGCTCGGTGAGGTCCATCGACATGGTTTCGCCGGCGCATACGCGGGGAATGAAGCGAGCTTTTTGGTCTTCGTCGCCAAATTCATAGAGGGTTTCGGCGCAGTCTTGCAGACCCCAAAGGTTTTCAAAACCGGTGTCGGCACGGCTGACGATGTCGGCGGCCATGATGTAGGGGGTGATGGGGAAGTTAAGACCACCAAAGCGGCGAGGCATAGCCATGCCCATAAGGCCGGCTTGACGGCAAGCTTGGAGGTTGACCTCTGTGCCGTCGGCATAGATGGCGCGGCCATCGGCGCAAGAGGCACCTTGGTGGTCGACACCTTCAGCATTGGGAGCGATAATGTCGCCGCACAATTCGCCTACAACTTGGAGCACGCGCTCATAGTTGTCCATGGCGTCTTCAAAGTTAATAGGAGCGTAGTCAAATTTTTCAATATCGGTGTAGTTGCGCTCTTTGAGTTCTACGATTTTGCGCATCAACGGGTGGTTGAGGTGATGGCGCAGGTCGGGGTTATCTGTATAAAAGTTGGCCATGGCTTACTTTGAGTTCTTCTTGTAGTACTTAATGAGTTTGGGCACGACATCTTCCATGTTGCCGGTGATTACATAGTCGGCAATGGTGTTGATGGGTGCGTTGGGATCATTGTTGATTGAGATGATGATAGAGCTTTCTTGCATGCCGGCAATGTGCTGGATTTGGCCGGAGATACCGCATGCGATGTAAAGCTTGGGACGAACTGTCACACCGGTTTGGCCGATTTGGCGTTCGTGTTCAACAAAGCCGGCATCGACAGCTGCGCGCGAAGCGCCAACCTCAGCGCCAAGAGTGTTGGCGAGGTCAAACAGCAGCTGGAAGTTTTCCTTTGAGCCGACGCCATAACCACCGGCTACGATGATCGAAGCGTTTTTGATGTTGACTTTCGACTTGGCAATTTGGCGGTCGATGATTTCAACAACAAAGTCGGTGTCGGATACGTATTTTGCGGGGTCGAGGTTTACAACAGTGCCGGTGTGGTTGGGGTTGAAGATTTCTTTCTTCATAACGCCTTCACGCACGGTGGCCATCTGAGGACGGCATTCGGGGTTGACGATTGTAGCCACGATGTTGCCGCCGAAAGCGGGACGGATTTGATAAAGAAGGTCGGTGTAGTCTTTCTTTGTCTTTACGTCGGTGTGGTCGCCGATTTCCAGAGCGGTGCAGTCGGCGGTAAGGCCTGAATGGAGGGCGCTTGATACGCGGGGACCAAGGTCGCGGCCAATGCAGGTGGCACCCATCAACGCAATTTGGGGCTTAATTTCCTTGAACAGGTTGATAAGCACTGCTGCGTGGGGGTTGGATGTGTAGGGGTAGAGACGTTTGTCGTCGACTTTGTACACGGTGTCGGCACCATAAGGGAACACTTGTTGTTCGATGCCGTCGAGGTTTGAACCGATAACCAGGGCTTCGAGTTTCACGCCGAGACGGTCGGCGAGCTTGCGGCCCTTGGTGAGGAGCTCGAGGCTAACATCGGCCACGCGGCCTTCGTCGAGCTCACAATATACTATAAGATTGTTCTTATCTGCCATTGTTGTTTAGTTTTCTCGGCACGAGAGTTAGCCGATGGTGTGGTTGGTGATGAGTTCCTTGATCAGTTCTTCAAGACCGGCCTCGTCGGAACCTTCGAGGTGGCGAGCTTCTTTGGCGGTGAAAACCACGTTTTCAACAGTCTTAACCTTTGTGGGCGAGCCGGGGAAGCCGATTTGTTCGGGATCAGCCTCTACAAATGCTGCACCCCATTCGTTGAGTTGGAGATAGGGGCGAGCGTCGACAAATGCTTGTTGTTCCTCGCTCAGCGCAGCTTTTTCAGAGGGCGACACTGCATATTTGTATTTCATCAGGCGCTTTGCATTGCGTGGGCGGCAGTCGGCGGCCGAACCGTTGACGGTTACTACGCAGGGCAGGGGAGCCACAACGGTTTCAATACCATGTTCCAGACGACGCTTTACGGTGACTTTGCCGTCTTTCAAGTCGACGATTTCTTCAGCGTAGGTCACTTGAGGAATGCCGAGCTTTTCAGCGATTTGTGGGCCAACTTGAGCGGTGTCGCCGTCGATAGCTTGGCGACCGCCAAGGATGATGTCGTAGTTGCCGATTTTCTTCACGGCTTGAGCCAGCGAGTAGGAGGTGGCCAGTGTGTCGGCACCGCCAAGAGCGCGGTCGGTGAGCACGATGCCGGTGTCGGCGCCGCGGTAGATAGCTTCGCGGATTACTTCGGCTGCCTTGGGAAGGCCCATTGTGAGCATGGTAACGGTCGAGCCGGGGTTGGCATCTTTCAATCGCAGAGCCTGCTCGAGAGCGTTAAGATCTTCAGGGTTAAAGATTGCGGGCAGAGCAGCACGGTTGATGGTGCCGTCGGCCTTCATAGCATCTTTGCCTACGTTGCGGGTGTCAGGAACCTGCTTGGCAAGCACAATGATGTTTAAACTCATATTAGTTAACTTATTACGTTATTTAGATTTATCAATTGCAGTATGTGCCGACCTTTATTAGGCCATTATTGGCACGGCAAAGGTAATAAATTTGCGTCAAACGACCAATTTTTCACGCTCTTAATGCGTTGAGCAGCGGCGCCTATCGCTCTGAAAACGGCTTAAACTTTAAAAACAAGTGCAAAAATAGATTAAAGGCTGTAGTTTGCATAAAATACGATAGCGGCGAGGCTCGATTGAGCTTCGCCGCTATCTTTAAGCCTTGCGGCTTTGTGGGGCTGATTAAGCGTTCTTAACCTTGTCGACGATGGCCTTGAATGCCTCGGGATTGTTGAGGGCGAGGTCGGCGAGGACTTTGCGGTTGATCTGGATGCCGGCTTTGTGGAGCAGACCCATCAGCTTAGAGTAGCTGAGGTCGTGTTGACGAGCGGCAGCGTTGATACGCTGAATCCAGAGTGAGCGGAAGTTGCCCTTCTTGTCTTTGCGGTCGCGATAAGCATATGTGAGACCTTTTTCCCAAGTGTTCTTGGCAACGGTCCATACGTTACGGCGGCATCCGAAGTAGCCGCGGGTAAGTTTGAGGATTTTTTTACGACGAGCGCGTGAGGCAACGTGGTTGACTGATCTTGGCATTTTATTTTTGCGTTTTGGATGTCAGCGGCTAAGAAATTAGCTCTTTTGTGCTGGTCATCCGGTTAATAAAAATGATTATAAACTCGCGAATAAAATTCTTGAGGAAACGTGGGGCTGTAGACAGCTTCTTACTTGAGGGCCAAAAGGGCTTTAACGTTTTTCTCGTCTACTTTAGCGATGAGAGCGAAGTGGTCGAGGTTGCGTTTTTGCTTCTTAGTCTTCTTTGTGAGAATGTGGCTGTGGTAAGCGTGTTTTCTCTTGATCTTTCCTGATCCGGTAAGAGCGAATCTTTTTTTGGCACCGGAATTAGTTTTAATCTTCGGCATTTTGTTTGATATTATTGGAGTTATATAATGATGTGTCAGCGCGTGACACGTTCTTTTTTTTATTTCTTCTTGGGCGAAAGCATGATAATCATGCGCTTGCCTTCGAGCACGGGCATTTGGTCAACTTTACCATAATCTTCCAAATCATTGGCAAAACGCAGTAGCAACACTTCGCCTTGCTCTTTGAAAAGGATTGAGCGACCTTTGAAGAACACATAGGCCTTCACTTTCGAGCCTTCTTGCAGGAAGCCGATTGCATGCTTCAGCTTGAAGTTGTAGTCGTGGTCGTCTGTTTGGGGACCAAACCTAATTTCTTTAACCACTACCTTTGAGGCCTTTGCTTTGATTTCCTTTGCCTTTTTCTTTTGTTGGTAAAGGTATTTTTGATAGTCGAGCACCTTGCACACCGGCGGCTCTGCCTGTGCCGAGATTTCTACGAGGTCGAGCTCGAGTTCTTCGGCAATGCGGCGGGCCTCCTGAATGGTGTAGATGCCGGGGGTTACGTTGTCGCCGACCAAGCGAACTTCGCGCGCACGGATGTGCTCGTTAATATTGTTAGGGTCTTTGGCGTTGCGGTCGGGCAAACGACGATCGCGCATAGGGCGCGGGCCTTGGGGTCGAGGGGGGAAGTTGGGTTTTTTCTCCATTCAGTTGGTTTATTGGTTGATTGAGTCTTTCACTTCTTGAGCGATTGCGGCTGCAAAGGTAGCAATTTTCATCGAACCTTTATCACCTTCGCCCTGTTTTCTGACAGAAACTTCGTTATTTTGTTGTTCTTTTTCGCCTA
>CAZRCU010000115.1:0-8012 GCA_964598685.1 uncultured Bacteroides sp. | reverse complement strand
CTTTTCATAGTGTGTGAATTTTGGAATGGTTTATACTTGAATTAACTTGAATTAGGCCTTGGATTAGACCCCTCCTTGTGGAGGTTGGCTCAAAGATACGCCAAAAATCTGATTATGCAAGTATTAAAAGGTTAAAAAAGCATAAACTGAATCATTTTCACAGGTTTGTCACAAAACTGCACTATTTCAAGCACTTATACCCCCCCCTATTTGGCGATTTCGATACAAAATTAATGATTTGCAAAATAAAGCCTAAGAATTTTAAATAATTTAACGCGGGCTCTGTGAACAAAATTCATAATTATCGTAAATTTGCAAAATCCATCTGCAACACAAATAAATCTATATAACCACCATGAAATCCTTAATTAAGCTATTGGCTCCGGCCATGGGCGCTATGCTGATGATGAGCGCTGCGCCGTGCCAAGCTCGCAACACCATCATGCTGGGCACCACCGAATATACGGTTGACACCGTGTTTCATGCCAAGGTGGGCCCGGGCACCACTCAGACCCGCCTGTCGCTCAATGCCGGCGTGCACCTGGATGTGTATTATCTCACTGTGAATGTGCGCACACCGGGCGTGAGCATCCGCACCCTTAGCGGCGCCAACAAGGTGGCCGGCAACGGCCGCACCTCGGCCATGGCTCAGGCCCACACTCACGACGGATTGCACTATTTTGGCGGCACCAACGGCGACTTTTATTTCACCTCGGGCACCGCTACCAACGGCACCAGCACCGTGGGCACCTCGACCAGCGCTTTTACCGTGGATGGCGAAGTGTTTCGCACGGCGGCTTCCAATTATCAATTCTCCTACGACGTGGACGGCGTGGCGCGCATCTGTCGCCTCGACTACACCAAGGGCACTGCCACCCACGGCGATGCTACTGTGGCCTTCAAGGCTATTAACAACACCGCCCCCAACAACGGCGTGAGCATCTATACCTCGAAATTCTGGGGCTCGGCCAACCAGACCAGCGTGGCCGGCAATTGCGCCGAAGTGAGCGCCAAGCTCGTGGACGGCGATCAATTCTTGGCCGGCCGCAAATATCGCATGGAGGTGACATCCACCAGCGACGACACCGGCGATATGACCGTGCCCGACGACGGATTTGTGATCCTGGGCCGCGGCAACGCCAAGGACTTTGTGGCCAACCTGCAGCCCGGCGACATCGTCGACTTTGACAACGTGACCCTCACCCCCGACGGCACCGCCATTATGCCCGACTGCGTGGTGAGCGGCAACCCCAAGAACGTGGGCGACGGCGTGAACCTCGATTCGGAGGCTGAACGCGGCGATGCCAGCGACCGCCACCCACGCACCGGCATCGGCATTAGCGCCGATGGCAACACTATCGTGATGATGGTGGTGGACGGCCGCGGAGCCAGCGCCGGCGTGCCTACCGGCCATCTGGGCGACCTGCTGATTTATGCCGGCTGCGCCGAGGGCGTCAACCTGGACGGCGGCGGCTCGTCGACCCTCTACACCGAGGCCCTGGGCGTGCGCAACCATTGCAGCGACGGCTCGGAGCGCGCTGTGTCGAATGCCGTGTATGCCGTGCTCGAAGCCCCCGAGGACAGCAACGTGGCCGAAATCTCGTTTATGGACTTTGCCCCCACTGTGCCCCACATGGGCCTCTATACCCCGCAGATGTTGGCGTTCAACCAATATGGCCTGTGCCTCGACACCGATTTCAGCAACTACACCCTGAGCTGCCCGCCTGAATTGGGCGAAATCGTCGACGACGGCCACACCCTGTATGTGACCGGCAGCGGCTGCCATGCCCTCACCGCCACCTGCGGCGACGCCGTGGCCACTATCGCTGTGGTGGTGGACGACGCATCCGAGGCCGAGCTGAAATACCCCTCGATAATGGTAGACCGCGACCACCCCTACGACATTCGCCTCAGCTCCACCGTGGGCTCGCGCGAAGTGCCCCTCAACCCCGTGGCCTTTGAATGGAGCACCACAGATGCCGACGTGGCCACCGTGGATGCTGCCGGCACCATCACCGCCACTGCCAACGGCGCCACCACCATCGTGGGCCGCCTGGGCGATATTCAGCTGGATCAGGCCGT
Source organism: uncultured Bacteroides sp. (assembly GCA_964598685.1). Taxonomy (GTDB): domain Bacteria; phylum Bacteroidota; class Bacteroidia; order Bacteroidales; family Muribaculaceae; genus CAG-873. The sequence continues at coordinate 5,930 of CAZRCU010000115.1, read as the reverse complement.
CACCGTGGAAAATCCGCGCGCAATGGCCGAGCCGGTGTTTGCCGCCGTCGACCCCTCGGAATGGAGCTGCACCACCACCGGCGTGAAAGAGGCCTCGGCCTCGACCCTCAAGGACGGCATCGCCGTGGACTACACCGTGAGCTCTACCCGCGGCACCAAGCTGATCGTCAACTCCAAGCACCAAATCTATGGCATGCCCGAGGGATTGCGCATCGTGATCAACCCGGGCGAGGCCAAAATCACCAAATTCACCGTCAACCTGCGTCCGGCCAATTCCAACGACCAGACCTCGCTGCCCTATGAAAATCTCGCCGCCGAGGACAATGATATCAATATCGACCTTGGCGAGGCCTTCGACCTCAGCGACCAGGGCATCTGGCCCATCGAGCTGGTGTCGTTTACATTCAACATCGGCGATGCCAACAAGACCGTGAGCCATGTGGAAATCCCCACAATCGAGGCGCTGTATGCCTCGGGCGACGGCGTGCAAGCCACCTGTGCCGACGGCCAAGACGTCACATTTAAGCTCGTGGGCAACACCCTGCTGCTGAGCCGCGAGGCTGCGCATATCAGCGTGGCCGACCTCGCCGGCCGCGTGGTGGCATCGGGCTCGGGCAGCTCGCTGGCCATTCCGGCCATGCGCGGCGTGCTGATTGCCACGGCCGACGGCGCATCCGTAAAGATTCTAACCAAATAATCATAATTATCACGACAACATGAATTTAACAAAATTGGGCCTGAGCGCTGCCGTGCTATTCAGCGCAATCTCGCTCGCTTCGTGCGGCGGGTCCTCCTCCAAGGCCGAGGACAATGTGGACTATCTACCCGTGAAGGAATCATCCAAGGGCAATTGGGGCTTTGTGGGCCCCGATGGCAAGGTGGTGCTGTCCGAAGAGTTTAAAAATGAGCCATCGCCGGTGATCAACGGCATGTTTTTTGTGCGCGAGGGCGAGGGCCTGAGCCTCTACAAAATGGGCGAACCCGCCAAGGTGGTGGGCGATTGTGAAGGCCTCTACGACGTGGGCTATTATGCCGACGGCTTGGTGCCCGTGACACGTAAAAAACAGCGCATCGAGCTGGTGGACGGCTCGGGCAAGACCAAATTCACCCTCGAGGCCGTGAAAGGCAAAGAAATCGTGAAGGCCGCTGCAAACTATTCCGACGGCATGCTGCTTGTGGCCACCGAAGATGATAAATACGGCTATGTGAACACATCGGGCAAGGTGGTGATCGAGCCTAAATACGACATGGCAGCATCGTTTAGCGACGGCTATGCCGTGGCGTATGTCAGAGGCGACGAAAACACCGACGATAAATACTATATCATTGACAAAAAAGGCAACGAGACCGCGCTGCGCAATGGCCTGCGTCCTCAAAACGCTATCTTCAACGACGGCTATCTCACCGTCTACGACAGCAACGACCACGTGCTCTTTATCAGCACTTCGGGCGACGAGGTGAAGCTGCCCGCCAAGGTGCAACGCGCCTATGAATTCGACGGCAAGACCTTTATTTATGTCAGCGAAGACAACCAATGCGGCTTGATGAATGTCGACGGCGACGTGCTGATTCGCGCTAAATACGACAACATGGAGCGCCTGCGCAACGGCAACCTGCTGTGCCGTGCCGACGACAAATTCCTGGTGCTCAACCAAAAGGGCGACGAGCAAGTGTCGACAACCGACTATCGTCAGCTCCGCGAAATCGGCAAATTCGGCTTTGTGGCAAGAGACCGCAACACATATCTGCTGCTCGACGAGAAGCTGAAACCCGTGAAAAATGCCGAATTTGAGCAAATCGCTATGCCGTATCTCAACTCGTTTGTCACCTCCGACTATTTCAACACCCAAGCTGCGGTGGACGATGTAGTGTCGCTGATTTCAGCCGAAGGCGTCGACAAGTATAAACTCGGCGAAGCTCCGAGCGCCCACCTCACCGACCCCGAATCATACTCTTGGCAGAAATCCGCCTCTATCGACGACCTCAAGAAGAGCGGCTATCGTTATAATGTAACCGTTAGCCTCGATTTCTCGGGATATATCTCCGACTATCGCTATGAGAGCTTCTCGTCGTACACTCGTGTTTACTACTGGAACGATGTAAACCTCAACGGCGTCACCATCCGTATCAACACCGAAAGCACCTGGGGCAACGAAGGCTCGGAAGCCATCACCGCAGCCCTCAAGGGCAAAGGCTTCAAAGAAGGATTGGCCAAGGCCTCAGAGGCCGGCAAATATGTGGCTCTGCTGCAAAACGGCAAGATCATCGCTGTCGTTTACTCTGAAAAGGAAGCCCGCGACGGATATGTATATCTGTATAAGTACGACAAAGCCGTCTACGACAATGCTCTGAGCTCGTTTAAAGAAGCGCTCGACCAAGACACCCGCGTCGATTTTAGCGAGGCAGCCGCTGCTGCCGAGGTAGTCGACACTATCGAGGCAGAGCCTGAATGTATAGAATAAGTTTCAATATATAATAATTGTATGTAGTTAGTGCGGGGCGGCGTTAAAAAACTGCCTCGCACTTTTTTGCCACAGATTTTGTTATTACCTTTGCACAAGAATAACTTAACAACAGAAAAATGGAAACAATTCAACCCGGAAAATTCGTGGCATTCGCCTACGATCTCTACCAAGTGAATCCTGATGGGACCGAGACCCTTGTTCACCAAGCCGACCCCGAAGACCCTGAAACTATCGTGATGGGCGTGTCGCAGGGCGTCGTTGAACCCCTCGAAAAAGAGCTTTTGGGCAAGGCTGCGGGCGAGAAATTCGACGTTGTGGCTAAGGCTGAAGAATCTTTCGGCGAACGTAGCGACGACTATATCATCGAGCTTGAAAAATCGCTCTTCAGCGTCGACGGCAAATTCGATGCCGAGATGGTGAAGGTGGGCGCTTCCCTGCCCATGATGACCGCCGACGGTTTCCAAGTGTATGGCACTGTGATTGAAGTGGGCGCCAACACCGTGCGCATGGACTTCAACCACCCCCTGGCCGGCTATTCAGTGCGCTTCAAGGGCTCTGTGATTGATGTGCACACCGCCACCGAGGAAGAAATCGCTGCACAAAGCAATCAGGGCTGCGGCTGTGGCTGCGGCGGAAATTGCGGCGACGGCGGTTGCGAAGGTGGCTGCGAAGGCGGCTGCGGCAACTAAGTCCTTAAAAATTCTACTTCCTATATTGGCGCACCCTCGGCCTCGCGGTCGGGGGCGCGTTGTTCTTTAGATTTGCGCACTTGCGTTTTTATCACTACTTTTGTGGTATCTAATATCTAAAATCATGAATGCAAAATTAATCCTTGCTGCTTTTGCTCTGGCTGCATCGGCCACTGCCATGGCCGCCTCGCCCAAAGTGGTGGCTCACCGTGGCTATTGGACCGCCGACGGCTCTGCTCAAAATTCTATTCGCTCGCTTGTCAAGGCCGATTCTGTGGGCTGCTATGGCTCGGAATTCGACGTGTGGATCTCTGCCGACGATGTGCTGTTTGTCAACCACGACGGCGTGATTAACGGCCACAGAATCGAAGACTCCACATCTGATGTGCTGCTGCGCCAGCATCTGGCCAACGGCGAGACTCTGCCCACCCTCGAGAGCTATCTCGACGCCGCTCAATCGCTCACAATCGAGCTGGTGCTTGAGGTGAAACCTCATTCTCGCGCCGACCGCGAAAATCTCGCCGTCGACAAAATTCTGAAAATGGTGGCCGACAAGGGCCTCACCGACCGCACCACCTATATCACCTTTTCACACAATGCCCTCACCAAGCTGGTCTACGAGGCCAATCGTCCGGTCTACTACCTTACAAGCGTGGCCCCCGACAAGCTGTTTCCAACCCTCTGCACCGGCCCCGACTATAATATCAACGCTCTGAAAAAACATCCCGAATGGCTCGACGAATTTCGCCGTGCCGGCATGCCTATCAATGTGTGGACCGTCAGCGACGACGAGGGCCTGCAATGGTGTATCGACCAACACGTCGACTTTATCACCACCAACAATCCCGAGCGAGCAATGCAGCTAATCAACGCACAATAATCACAACCTTAAAAATATTATGAAACGTATCCTTACTTTCGTCCTCGCACTGATGGCTTTGACTGCCTTTGCTGCCGACGACGAGCAACCGTGGACCTTTGTCAACGCACAAGACCTCCGCATTATCAACAAGGGCTGGGACAACACCCTGCGCCCCTACACCCGCATCCCCGCCTATCTGCAAGATAGCGTGCGCCCCGAGCTTTGGGAGCGCTCGCAATGCTCCTCGGGCATCGGCGTGAGATTTGCCACTAATTCCAAGCGAATCGGCGTACACTATCAGCTGCTGTGGGACACCCACCTGATCCATATGGCCGACACCGGCCTCAAAGGCACCGACCTCTACACCCTCGAGGGCGACTCGGTGTGGCGCCATGTCAACACCAACCGCCCCTATGTCAACAACAAGGAAGAGCGCATCGTCGACGCTACCTACGTGAGCCGTCTCGATGGCGAAATGCACGAATATATGATCTATTTCCCGCTCTACGACGGCGTAAACGAGCTGTGGGTTAAGGTGGATTCCGGCGCAGTTATCACCCCGGGACGCCCCGACCTTATCGACCCGCACCGCCGCATCGTGGCCTATGGCACCAGCATCCTGCAAGGCGGCTGCGCATCGCGCACCGGCATGTGTGGCACCAACATCATCGGCCGCGAGCTCAATGCCGAGGTGGTGAACATCGGCATTTCAGGCGAGGGCAAGATGGATTTCTGCATGGCCCGCGCCATGAACGAGATTAAGGACGTGGATATGTATCTGCTCGACCCCGTGCCCAATTGCACCGAGGCGATGTGCGACTCGCTCACCTACGATTTTGTGAAAATCATTGCCGACGCCCATCCCGATGTGCCCATCGTGATGCTCGCAGGGCCTATGTATCCCTATTCGCGCTACGATTCAATGTTCTACAACTATCTGCCGGCCAAAAACAATGCCTTCCGCCGCAATTATCAGCGATTGGTCGACGACGGCTACAAAAACATCTATTTCATCGAATCAGACGGCCTTGACGGCCTCGAGGACGACGGCACCGTCGACGGCATTCACCTCACCGACCTCGGCTTCCGCCATTATGCCGACTTCTTGCTGCCGCATCTCCGCAAAATCCTGGGCTGGTAGTCCTCGCTCGGGCTAAAGCATAAAAAAGGCTGCGCAAATCGCGCAGCCTTTTTTGGGGACTATTTGGGGATGTATTAGTCGTTGTTGTTGTGACGCGGACCGCGGTTTTCGCGATTATCGCGGCGTGGGCCACGGTTGTCGCGACGGTCGCCTTCACGACGGTCACCTTCGCGGCGAGCGGGGCGTTCGCGGCGTTGTGGCTCTACATAGCCTTCGGGTTTTTCCTTCAGGGCGCGCATCGACAGACGATATTTGCCGGTCTTCTTGTCGATTTCGATGAGCTTAACGGTTACCATGTCGCCTTCTTTCAAGCCAGAAGCTTCCATGTCGGCCAGGCGTTCCCAAGAGATTTCGCTGATGTGGAGCAGGCCGTCGCGGTTGGGCATGAATTCAACGAATGCGCCGAAGTCCATGATTGAACGCACGGTGCCGTGATAGGTCTTGCCTTCTTCGGGGAGCTCAACGATAGCGTTGATCATCTCAAGAGCTTTGTCGATAGAAGCCTTGTTAGCAGCAGCCACTTCGATATAACCGCCTTCGTCGATTTCGTCGATTGAAACAGTTGCACCGGATGCTTCCTGGATGCCTTGGATCACCTTTCCGCCCGGGCCAATGACAGCACCAATCAGTTCTTTGGGGATTGTCATGGTCACGATGCGAGGCACGTGAGGCTTGTAGTCTTCGCGAGGACCGGGGATGGTCTCGTTGATGATATTCAGGATGTGTAGGCGACCTTCGCGTGCTTGCATAAGGGCCTTTTCAAGGATTTCGTA
>CAZRCU010000114.1:0-8055 GCA_964598685.1 uncultured Bacteroides sp. | reverse complement strand
AACCGCGGCGACTATCAAAACGGCTGGGACACCGACCAATTCCCCATCGACAACTATGAGCTCACCCAAGCTATGATGCAAATCATTCGCAATGGTGGCCTTGGCAATGGCGGCACAAACTTCGACGCCAAGACTCGTCGCAACTCCACCGACCTCGAGGATATCTTTATCGCTCACATCGCCGGTATGGACGCTATGGCTCGCGCTCTGCTCAGCGCTGCCGACGTTCTCGAAAAATCTCCCTACAAAAAGATGGTTGCCGATCGCTACGCTTCTTTCGACAAGGGCGAAGGCAAAAAATTTGAGAATGGCGAGCTCAAGCTCGAAGACCTCGTGGCTTATGCCAAGAAAAACGGCGAGCCCGCTCAAACCAGTGGAAAGCAAGAACTTTACGAAGCTATCGTAAATATGTTCGCATAATAGAATTTTCTAAGGTTGTTAGAAAGATATTCAGCGTCACATCCAGTGAGTGGTGCTGAATATCTTTTAAAATTTTTACTTTTAATCTCATGAAAAATACAGTCGATTCACCCGCTTCAGGTCGCTTAACCTGGTTGAACCGTATCGGTTTTGGCGCAGGCGACCTTGCGCAAAATCTAATCTACCAGACAATTAATATCTACCTGCTGATTTTCTATACCAACGTGTTTGGCATCGACCCCGCTGCCGCTGCTCTTATGTTTTTGATCGTGCGAATTGTAGATGTGGTGTGGGACCCTATCATCGGCACTTATGTAGATAAGCAGTCGCCACGGTGGGGCAAATATCGCTCTTATTTAATCCTTGGCGGTATTCCTCTCACCGGCTTTGCCATCCTCTGCTTTTGGAACGGATTTCAAGGCTCGGTGCTCTATGCATATATCACTTATGTGGGCTTATCTATGTGCTACACACTGGTGAATGTGCCCTATGGCGCGCTTAATGCTTCGCTCACTCGCGACACCCATGAAATCACCGTGCTCACGTCCACACGCATGTTCATGGCCAATCTTGGCGGCCTGGCCGTGGGATATGGTATTCCGATTGTTGTATATTATTTCTATAAATCAGCTCATGCCGGCGCTGTTTACGATTCATTCAAGCTTACAATGGCCGGCGGTCACGAATGGTTCATGACCATGACTCTATATGCGGTGGTGGGCCTGCTGATGCTTATATTCTGCTTCAGCCAAAGCCGCGAACGCATTGTGATGTCCAAAGAAGATACAGCCAACGTAAAGGTCTCCGACCTTTGGGTTGAATTTCGTCGCAATCGCCCGTTGCGCGTAATCGCATTTTTCTTCATTATAGCCTTCGCAATGATGGCTATCGGAAATGCTGCCGGTGCCTACTATATTAATTATAATCTTAGCGCCGGCGCCGATGTGCTTGCCTATTTCATGGCCCTCGGCTCGATTCCGGCATTTATTTTCATGCCCATGATTCCTTCGATTAAGAAGCGTGTGGGCAAGAAAAATATGTTCTACATTTTCCTCACAATCGCCGTGCTGGGCATGATTTTGCTCTATTGCGTGTCGGTTATCGACTCGCTGCGTTCACAAATTTGGCTGGTATATGTGGCTCAATTTATAAAGTCGACCGGCGTGATTGTTGCCACCGGCTATATGTGGGCATTGGTGCCCGAGGTGATTTCTTATGGCGAATACACCCATGGCAAGCGCATCTCAGGCATCGTCAACGCCCTCACCGGCATCTTCTATAAAGCCGGCATGGCCCTTGGCGGCGTGGTGCCAGGATTTGTGCTGGCTCTCGTTGGCTTCGACGCCAATCTCACAGAGCAATCAGCCTTTGCTCAGCAAGGCATCCTGTGGCTTGTGGCTGTAATCCCTGCCATCTTGCTGGCGTTTGCCATGCTGATTATTTCTAAATACGAACTCGAAGACGACGTTATCGACAAGATCAACGCCGAGATTGAATTACGACATACTGAAAGTTAAAAGTATAATATGAATATTGATTTAATGAATTCTGCGGCCAACAACATCCGTGTGCTGGCTGCATCTATGGTCGAAAAATCCAAGTCGGGCCACCCGGGCGGCGCTATGGGCGGCGCTGATTTCATCAATGTGCTGTTTTCGTCGGTGATTGTTTCCGATCCCGATTGCCCCACATGGTTTGCTCGCGACCGCTTCTTCCTCGACCCCGGCCACATGTCGCCGATGCTCTATTCAGTGTTGGCTCTCACCGGCAAATATTCGCTCGATGAGCTTCAACAATTCCGCCAATGGGGCTCTGCCACTCCGGGCCACCCCGAGGTGTGCGTTGAGCGTGGCGTGGAGAATACCTCCGGCCCGCTTGGCCAAGGCCACACCATGGCTGTAGGCGCTGCAATTGCCGAGCGATTCATGTGTGCCCGTTTTGGCGAATGGCTCAGCCACAAGACCTATGCTTTCATTTCCGATGGCGGCGTGCAAGAAGAAATCTCGCAGGGCGCGGGCCGCATCGCCGGCCATCTTGGCTTGAGCAATTTGATCATGTTCTATGATTCCAATGGCATCCAATTGTCTACCGATGTAAAATCGGTTACCCACGAGGATGTGGCTGCCAAGTATCGTGCTTGGGGTTGGAATGTTATCGAGGTCGACGGCACCAACCCTCAGCAAATCTACGACGCTCTGATTGCTGCCAATGCCGCCACCGACAAGCCCACATTGATTATCGGCCACACCATCATGGGCCGTGGCTGCGTGGCCGCTGATGGCTCTAATTTCGAGGGCAAGTGCTCCACCCATGGCCAGCCTCTCTCAAAATCCGGTGCCGACTATGATGCCACAATGCGCAATCTTGGCGCCGATCCTGCAAATCCCTGGATTATCCGCCCCGAGGTGGCCGAATTGTATGCCCTCCACGCTCAGCAACAGCGCCAAATCGTGGCTCAGCGTCGCGAGCAAGAGCGCCAATGGCGTGCCGCCAACCCCGATAAGGCCGCTCAACTCGACCGCTACATCGCCGGCCAAACCGACAATGTCGATTGGGCTGCAATTGTGCAAAAAGCCAACATCGCCACTCGCACCGCTTCTGCCACCGTGCTCTCTGCTTTGGCTGAATCGCTTGGCAATATGGTGGTCGCTTCGGCCGACCTTGCCAACTCCGACAAGACCGACGGATTCTTGAAAAAGACCCACCAATTCTTCAAGGGCGACTTCACCGGCGCATTCCTGCAAGCCGGCGTAGCCGAGCTCACTATGGCTTCAATTATGAATGGTATTGCTCTGCATGGCGGCATGATCGGCGCTTGCGGCACATTCTTTGTATTCTCCGACTATATGAAGCCCGCTGTGCGCATGGCTGCATTGATGGAACTCCCCGTCACCTATATTTGGACTCACGACGCATTCCGCGTGGGTGAAGACGGCCCTACTCACGAGCCCGTTGAGCAAGAGGCTCAAATCCGCCTGATGGAGGAGCTGCGCAATTTCTCCGGCCGTCCATCTGTGCTGGTGCTGCGCCCTGCCGATGCCGCCGAGACAACTGTCGCATGGCAAATGGCCATCGAAAACCGCCACACGCCCACTGCGCTTATCCTTTCTCGTCAGGACATCAAAGACCTGCCCACCACTGCCGCATCGCGTTTTGAGGCTGCACAGGCTATGCACCGCGGCGGTTATGTGGTATGCGAAAGCGCTAACCCACAGGTCACTCTCGTGGCCAATGGCTCTGAAGTGTCGTTGCTGTGCGAGGTGGCCGAGCTGCTCTCAGCCGAGGGTATTGGCAGCCGCGTGGTGTCTGTGCCCTCGCTCGGACTATTCAACGAGCAGCCTAAGGAATATCGCGAAAGCGTTATCCCGTCGGCCGGCCCCGTGTTTGGCCTTACTGCCGGTCTGCCATCAACTTTGCGTGCTGTAGTAGGCCCGAATGCCACCATTTTTGGTCTCGACCATTTCGGCGCTTCGGCTCCCTACAAGATTCTGGATGAAAAATTCGGTTTCACTGCCCAAAATATTCTTTCACAAGTAAAGAGCATCCTTAAATAATTTCCAAAATAGCATTCAACTTTAGTAGGCTTTTGAATGCTAAAACGGGGCGCCTTCTCTCGAGGGCTCCCCGTTGCGTTTTAATGACTTAAAACAATTACATAACTAACATAAAACATATTTCCTTGATTGCTTTTATAAATGCTGCGGGCCTTGCCTCGCGCATTTATGCAATCCTTACTAACCCTAAAACTGAAATGATGTTCTTTATTTCGATTGCAAAGTTAGCTACTTTGCCGGTCTCTGCCCAGTCGGTCAAAGAGCCCGGTTGGAAAATATAAGTTATATATAATTGTAAAGTGTTGATATACAGTGAAGGTGTCGAATCATCTTGGCCCGAAAATATAAATTTATATATAGTTTTGTAGAGTTGAATTTATACGTTGGAACTGATCTTCATAACGTCAGATTCAAACGTGTCGCGATTGATTGCGCGGGCCTTGGTGCGATTGCGATAGGCATAGATTGTGTTGAGCGAATATTTCAAAGTCTGTGCTATGCGCGAGCTTTCCTCGATGCCTAATCGCATGAATGCCAAGATGCGCAGATCGGTGTTGAGCAGTTCGCCGTCTTTCAGCACAATTTGAGCGTCGGGACGCAGCAGCGAGTTCACTTCTTTCACAAAGTCGGGGTAGAGATGTAGGAATGCGTTGTCAAACACTTCGTAAAATTCTTTACTTTGCTCCTCTACAAATTTGCCTGATTTGGTGAGACGATACAGATCGTCAACCTGGCCGGCAGCAATTTTGCGAGTGGTGATGTCGCAGAATTGATTCAGCTTATCCATATAGATTGAGCAGAGTTTTAGGAATTGGCTTATATACACCTCTTTCACCTTGTTGGCGTGCCGCAGGTTGTCTTGTAGCTCGGTCATGCGGCGCATTTCGCGTCGTAGGATCGCTATCGTGATTATCAGTACAATCAGCACCACAAACAGCACGCATAAAATCACATAGACAATCCTTCGGCTATTGTTCACGCGCTCGGTGTTGGCATGCTCAATCAATGGCAAGCTTCGCGATGATTCAATCATGCGCAGTGGCGCGCCACATTCCACGGCATTGGCCAGCGCTTCTGTCAGATAGCGATAGGCGCGCGACACATCGCCTCGAGTGTAGAGCACGCTGCCAAGCTCTTGCAGCGATGCCACCTCGCGCGTGGCTGCGCTTGCGTCGGCAATGGCCGATTTTGCCAAATAATAGATATAGGCATTTTCGTTGCCATGCTCGTGGGCCAGCGTGGACAGGTGGTGGGCGGCGCGCGCTATTATCAAGTTGTCGTCGGTGGATTCCATCACTTGCTCAAGCAGCGCCCGCGATTGGCCTTTGTGGCCCGAGAGGAAATAATATTCGCCAAGATTGAACGAGTGGTCGATGCTCTCTTTGGGCAGCACATCGAGCAGCTTCAGTTGGCATTGCAAGGCCTGATTGTTGTAGGCTTTATGTAGTGCGGGGTCTCCGGCCGTGAATGCAGCCATATAGCTATACATCTGTCGGCCTGAGTCATAGTAGAATTGGAGCTCGCGCTTGTTGAGTTCTTCAGGGTTGATCGACTGATAAATTTCGAGCGCAGGCGAGAAAAATCCGCTCAGCGGCAGCAAGCTGGCACGTGCCAGGCTGAATGGCAATTTGTTGCTGCAACGAGCCGACTCCAGTCCCACCGACAGATAGTGTAAGGCCGAATCGTTGTTGAAGCCCTTATATTGTTCTGCAATTTTTAGTAGCAGAGCCTCGTCTTCACCGAATTTATTGAGAGAATCCACCAAAATGTCGATTCTGCGCTGGCGGTTGTCGATATAATGTTTGCGGTGTTCCAAGACGTTGTCGAGCTGTTTTAGCGTCCTGTTCATTTCTTGCTCGCTCACATCCACGATGGCACATGCGCACAGCCATGCAGCAATAATCAGGGTGAATGTAGATAGGGCACGTTTCATGGCGTCAGGTGAAAAGTTTGCCGAGGTCGGCATAAGTAATTCTTACGAAAGTCTTTAGCCCGTCGGGGGTGTGAGCCGGTTCTGAGGCTGTAAATAATTCGGCCATCAAAGATTCAATTTCTTCTGAGGTGAGCTGCTGGCCCGGGGCGATAGCGGCCGAGCGTGCCAATGATAGCGCGGCCGGGCCCAGCACGCCTTCTTCGGGAATTTCGCCGGTTTCCTCAATGTCGGCCACCATGGCCGAGAGTGTTTCGCTCGGGTTGGCGTGGCCCGGGAGCACCGGCACCGAATTGATGGCCCAGGTGTTATCTCCTAAAAATGACACATCGTAGCCCAGCTGAGCCACCACCGATGTAATCGACGACAGAATTGCGCTGCGCGATGGGCTCAGCGTGATGGTTTCGGGGAAAATCAACTTTTGCGACGATAGCTGAGATTTGCTCAGCTGCGCCATAAAGCGATTGTAAAGCACTCTGATGTGGGCGCGTCGGCGGTCGATCACCAGCATGCCGTCGCGCGCCGGCACCACGATATATTTGTTGTTGATCGAGAGGTTGGCCATTTGCTCGGTGCTTTCCAATGGCAGCTCTGATGGGGTGGGGGCTTTTGCCGGTGTCGACATTGCCGATGGAATCACCATTGGCGCTGTGTCTTCCGGCGCCTCTGGAGTGGGCGCATCGCGGCGCGTGGTAAACGACTCGTATAATTTATCCCAATCTTGTGGCACCGAGGTGCGCGCGCCGCTGTTTACCTTGCTCATGCTCTGCATGGGAGTGGCGGCGCTGCGGCGTTCTATGCGGCGATCGAGCGATGTGTCAATCGACTCGTCAAATGGATTATAGTTTGTGTCCAGGTCGATGCCCGGCATGGCCGCTTGTGGGTCGGGCAAAAACACCGGAATATCAAGCATTTGGTCGCCATCAAAGTCGATAGCTCCGGCAGCATTGATTTTGCCGAGGGCCTGTTTAACGGCTGCCACCAAAATTTGTCGTATCGGAAACTCGTTTTCAAACTTTATTTCGTGCTTTTGCGGATGGATGTTTACATCAATTGTGGCAGGGTCTACATCAAAATTGATGAAATAAGCCGGCATCACATCCGGCGCAATCAATTGGTCGTAGCATCCGGTCACTGCTTTATGAAATAGCGGATGACGCATGTTGCGACCATTCACAAAGAAAAATTGCGGCACATTGCGGCGCTTGGCTGCGCGAGGCACCCCGATAAATCCATTGATTTTCACCATTGATGTCTCGGTGGAAATCGGGATTAGCTGTTGCCCTACAGATTTGCCAAACAATTCGGTGATGCGCTGCTTGAGATTTGCGGCCGGCAGCTTGTGCAGCATGGTGTCGTTGTGGATAATCGTAAATTCCACCCCCGTATTCACCAACGCCAGGCGCTCAAATTCGTGCAATATGTGGCTCAGCTCCACTGAATCCTTTTTCAAAAACTTGTAGCGCGCAGGCATGTGAAAAAACAGGTTCTTCACCATGATATTTGTGCCCGGCACGCCCGACGTTGGCTCTTGGCTCACAAATTTCGACTCGCTAATGAGCAGACGCGAACCCACCTCATCGCCCTTGCGCATCGTGCGCAATTCGATTTGAGCTACGGCCGCTATTGATGGTAAAGCCTCGCCACGAAAGCCCATAGTGTGGAGCGAGTAGAGGTCATCCGCCGACGAAATCTTGCTCGTGGCATGGCGCTCAAACGCCATACGTGCATCCGTGGGCGACATCCCCTTGCCATTATCAACAACCTGTATCAACGTGCGGCCGGCATCTTTCAAAATGATTTGAATCGACGTGGCACCTGCATCGATGGAATTTTCCACCAATTCCTTTATCACAGAGGCCGGGCGCTGAATCACCTCACCTGCTGCAATTTGATTCGCCACTGAATCCGGCAGTAGTTTGATTACATCGTTGTTCATATAGCAAAATTACAACAAATATCTCCAACAACCAACCTTCCTAAATTTTTTTGACACATTTTCGTAGCATCCCGCTACCAAAAAATCAGCGCCCTGTCCATAGGCGTATCTAATCACAACGCATTGTAAATCAACACTATATCCATAAGCGTATCCACTGCCAGTAGGGATGCACCATGGTGCATCCTAATTCAACACGCAGTGTTTCAACA
>CAZRCU010000113.1:0-8093 GCA_964598685.1 uncultured Bacteroides sp. | reverse complement strand
GTGAATTCGTAGCGTAAAATTTTTCCAATATTTTGAGCAATTCGTTATCTTTGTCTATGAAATATGGCAAACTTCACTTCAACCTCGTTGAGCCATAAACAAATTTCGCAATTTTGAGAATATGAGAAAAATTAGTAGAGAAATGCCGGCAGACTGGGCGCTCAATGAAGTGCTTGCCAAGGCCCCATATATTACAGTCAGCATGGTTGCTCCGGGCGGAGAGCCGTATGCAGTGCCGTTGTCGTTGGCTAAGACCGATGACAAAACGTTTTACTTTCATTGCGCGCTCGAAGGTAGGAAGTGCGATATTTGGGCTTCGAATCCGGTTGTTTGGCTCAGCGCCGTCAGTAAATGCAAGCCTATTATCGGCCCAAAGGATGGAAGCTTTACCCTTGAATTCCGTTCGGCTACAGCAAAAGGGATTGTAGAGCTCGTCACCGACAGAGATGAAAAAATCAAGGGCTTGAAAGCCGTATCAGAGCGATTCCTGCCAAATCATATGGATGCCTTTGATGCGGCAGTTGAGCGCAGCTTGTCGCGCACTGCCGTTTATCGTATTACGCTTACAGAACCACCCGTTGGCAAACGCAAACAATACGATGCCAACGGCGATGAAATGAAATATGGCCGTATGGAATAGCTTGATGTAGAGTTATTTACCAATACAAAAACGCGAAAATATAGTATTTAGAATTTCTGAGGATGGAATATCTCCGGTAATCGAGGCCAGATGAGCAATCGTGGCACGAAGATGCTGTGCAATGAGGTCGCCGGGCAAGTTTTGGTGCAGGGCATCAATGGTGTTGCGTGTAGACGTCAGTGCGGCGGATAGCGCTTGTGCATGGCGTGCGTTTGTTACCAAGATTCCTTCGTCGGCAGATTGATTGTCTGTTTCGGCTGCGGTGGTTAGGGCTTGTTGCAAGTCGTTGAGTCCTTGGCCTGTGATTGTGGAAATTTTGGCGGTTATGGCGTGGTGGGGCGGTAGCGATTTGGCAAATTCTTCGGCTTGAGCGATTGTTGAATTGCAAGCTTTCAAGTCTGATTTGTTTAGCGCAATAATTAAGTAGCCGGGTGTGTCGGATTCTCTGAGTGGCTGTGCCGCTTGCTCCAGAATAGAGGTGTCGAGAGCCTCTGTCGAGTCTACTACGGATATTACGATGCGTGCTTTGGCAATTGCCTGCTGAGAGCGGATGATTCCTTGCTGCTCAATGATATCGTCGGTGCGACGCAGGCCGGCAGTATCGATGAAGCGAAATGTATAGTCGCCTATGGATATAGTTTCCTCAATTGTGTCGCGAGTGGTGCCGTGTATGTCGCTAACGATTGCGCGATCGTCGCCCACCAGCGCATTTAGCAATGATGATTTTCCGGCATTTGTAGCGCCAACAATAGCCACGGGAATGCCATCTTTGATGGCCGATCCGGCCGCAAACGAGCGATGCAAACGGCTTATTTCATCGTTGACTTGCTGCGCAAGTGTAATAAGCCGCCGGCGGTCGGCAAATTCCACGTCCTCTTCAGAAAAGTCGAGCTCGAGCTCGAGCAGCGAAGCAAGGTCGACAAGCTGAGCACGCAGCGAGGCCAGTCGCTGTGAGAATTGTCCACGCATTTGATTAGCCGCAATGCGGTGGGCTGCGCGTGAATCGGCAGCAATCACGTCAGCAATAGCTTCGGCCTCGGCCAAGTCGAGCCTGCCGTTCATAAATGCGCGGCGTGTAAATTCGCCCGGTTCGGCTATACGAGCGCCCACAGATGTGAGCACATTTAACAGTTGGCGCTGAATATATCGGGAGCCGTGCACGGCAAATTCCACGACGTCGTCGCCGGTGAATGAGCGCGGTGCGCGATATACTGTGGCCACCGCTTGATCGAGTGGCGGCTGAGATTGGTCGGCGTTAGGCTCTATGATATTTCCCAAGTGGACGGTGTGGCTATCCACATCGGACAGTGATTTACCATGCCAAATACGGTTGGCTATTTCTATGGCTTTTGGGCCTGAAAGGCGTATTACAGCAATTCCACCAATTCCGGGTGGGGTGGACACTGCGCAAATAGTGTCGGTTAATAGTTCCATTTGGCAAGGTTTGATTGAGATTCTAAGTTGTCCTCGATGTCGTCGGGTAGGGCGGCAAAAAAGTCGTAGCCGGTGAGCTCTTCGATATTGTCGATAGATGTCACAGTGGATTGTGCTCCGCCTTGTATATATGCGTTAGGCATCAAAAATGCGATGCCAAGATTTGCCGATGGGGCGATAATCACCTTGAAGAATCGCTCAGGCACCGGTATAGGCGTTTTGCCAATAGAGCGAGTCAATTTATCCGTGAGGATTGGGCCTGCCACGATATAAATAGTGTCGAATTTCACTGCCCAATCGCGGCAATTTTTCTCTACGGTGGCCCATGGACCGCTATTTAACTTGGTGTTTTGAGGGCAAATATTGGTGAGGTAGTGGCAATCGGACATAGCGTCGGCACTCCATTTCATGTCGGCTGCCGGAGCCATGTGGCCGCGGTCGAAGCCCGAATTTTTGTAGTCGTCCAGCGTGGCGCAGCCTTCTACAGAATCATCAACACGGAATTTTACGTCCTTGCGCGATGCCTCTCCATTGGTGCGGGAAGCGGTGAGCATCCACGCCACATAGTTGGGCTGGTGCATCTGAGGATTAAACGCCACATCAAATCCGGTATAGTGAAGCAGCACGCTATTTGTGCTTTCCGGCTCTGACACATTCAGCAGGTCGGACGAGCAATTAGCGGTTGTGGTCGTCGGATCTTCAGTCGCAGATTCTTCTACGGTGGAATCAGCGCGTTGCCCGCCTGTGGGCACAAGCGCCACGGCTGCTGCTACGGCGAGTAGGAGGATGATAAGAATTGTGGAACGTTGAGATTTTGATTTGCGCTTGGCTGTCATGTTGATGAGATGAGTCTAAATTAGGCCCGAGACGTGAGCTTACATCTCGGGCCTGCTTCTTATAGGGGAATATTATTAGCGAGCGGCGTAAGTTGAGGCCATTGCCATTTGCTGATAAGCATAGAGGCCGGCATCTGATAGCTCAACTTTTACGGATGTACCATTGCTTGTGGGGAGAGCGATGTGGTTGTCGTCGACAAACGTGAAGATAGTTTGCTTCGAGCCGTCGGGGAGTTCTACGCTCCAAGACTTATCGGCTTTGTCGAAGTCGAGGCGAGTCACAGTGCCATCGTTTTCGCTTTTGATTGTGTAGCCGTTTTCGTCGGTTGTCACCAAATAGCGGCCATCATTTCCTTGGATTGTGCGAGTGCCTTGGGCCACGGGATTTTCACCCGACCAGAATTCAATTGAGTTGAGAACTACAACGTCGGCAAATAAAGAGACTTCATAAACCGGGAGAATCCAGAATGCGAAGAACACAAGTTCGTTGACAAACTTGTTGCCAACTTGTTTGTTCCAAGAGAGTAGTTTGTTGGACAATGTAAACGAGCCTATGCATGAGGGGAGCATCATTGAACCCATCAATGCACAAACAATAGCTACTGTAAGTTTTGTTTTGCGCATAGGAGTAGTGTTTTTTAGAATTTATACGATAGGATGATTGAAAAATCACCTACAAATATATTGCTTATTTCTCTAATAGGCAAGCAAAAATCAATATTTTAGTATTCAAATGTGCCAAATTGCGATTTGATTACCAATCTGTTGGCCTCTGCATCTTCCACATGGCCCACGATTTGGGCGTCAATGCCAAATTGCTGCGACACCTTAATCACCTCGTCGGCAAATTCCTCGGGCAGATACACCTCGAAACGATGGCCCATGTTGAACACCTTGTACATCTCGCGCCAATCGGTGCCGCTTTGCTCGCGTATGAGCGAGAATAATGGTCCGGGTGCAAACATGTTGTCTTTCACCACCAGCTTGTTGTGGACAAAGTTCATCACTTTGGTTTGGGCGCCGCCCGAGCAGTGCACCATGCCATGGATGTGTTGGCGCATGCGGTTGAGGATTTCTTTCACCACCGGAGCGTAGGTGCGGGTAGGGGAGAGCACCAGCTTGCCGGCGTCGAGTGGCGAACCGGCCACAGCATCGGTGAGGTGGCAGCCGCCGCTATAAGCCAGCTCTGCCGGAATAGAATGATCGAAGCTTTCTGGATATTTTTCGGCAACATCGTGGCAGAACACGTCGTGGCGGGCCGATGTGAGGCCGTTGCTGCCCATGCCGCCGTTGTAGTGTTGCTCATAGGCGGCTTGGCCATAGGATGAAAGGCCCACAATTACGTCGCCGGCTGCTATGTTGGCATTGTCGATCACGTTGGCACGCGGCATGCGGCAGGTGACGGTAGAATCCACGATAATGGTGCGTACCAAATCGCCCACGTCGGCGGTTTCACCGCCGGTCGACCATGCCGAGATGCCGTTTTTGCGCAAGTCGGCCAATAGCTCTTCGGTGGAGTTGATAATTGTAGAAATCACCTCGCCGGGGATTAGATTCTTGTTGCGGCCGATTGTCGACGACACCAAGATGTTGTCGGTGGCGCCTACGCAAATCAGGTCGTCGATATTCATGATTAGAGCATCTTGAGCGATGCCTTTCCACACCGACAAATCGCCGGTTTCGCGCCAATAGACATAGGCGAGCGATGATTTTGTGCCTGCACCATCGGCGTGCATGATATTGCAGAAATTTGGGTCGCCGCCCAAGATGTCGGGAATGATCTTGCAAAATGCACCGGGGAAAATGCCCTTGTCTACATTTTTGATGGCATTGTGCACATCTTCTTTCGAGGCAGATACGCCTCGCAGTTTGTAACGGATGTCGCCTGAGTCGGTCATGAATGTGTTATTTTAGACGTTTGATATTTTTAGCTGATCCGGCCATCCAAACGATGTCGCCGGGTGCAAAAACCAGATTCGGGTTGGAGTTGATAAACTTGCCGTCGCGGCTCACGGCCACTACGATTGCATCATAAGTGTCGCGCAGAGCAGCCGATGACGGTGTCTTATTTATTAGCGGCGAATTAAACGATAGCAACACAGGTTGCAAAGTCATTTCGTCGGTAGTGGTTTGGGTGTCCGGTTCCAAATTAGCCTCAACCTCGGGCAGTAGAGCCTCGATTTGGGCGTCGGTGCCAATCACTCCGATAGTGTCGCCCGGGTATAGGCGTTGTCGTCCGTCGGGGATTGGGATTGATAGGTGGTCGCGCTGAATGCTCACGATGTTCACACCAAATTTTCGGCGGATATTGCTATTCATTAGGCGCTCTCCGGCAAATTGACAAGCTGTCCCCACGGTCATAAATGCCAGGTGGAGGTCGCTCACCACATTATTATTCTTGCCCGAGCGACGCAGGTCGCGCTCGTTGAGATTGTCAAAGAATTTATTTTCAATCGAGGCCATGCTGGCGCTGAGACGCTTGTAGAATAGCACAATCAGCAGTAGCACGGCAAACACAGCCACCCACAGGCCCACCTTGGTAGAGTAGCCGTGGCTAATTGTTTGCACCACAAAAGCCAGAGCAATCAACGAGCGGAAAATCATTATTACTATGCGTGGAATGCTGTGTCCTGATTTGGCTTTGTCGGCCGGAATTTTCACCGGAGCCATCAATGCAATCAAGAATGGCGACATTATGCCGATTGTGGTGGCTGTTGTGATAAAGTTGGCCCACGCAGGGATCACAGCATTGAGCCATGGTCGCAAATACATGTCGGCGCACATATAAATGGCAATGAGCACCACCGAGTAGACCACTGTGCGCCACACGTGGCGACGCAGCACCACGGCCCATTGGCTGCCCGATGCTTCCTCTTTTTGTCCTTCCGAACCATAGCGGTCGATTAAGAATCGCAGGTTTTCGGGTAAATGTCGCTCAATGAAATTGTAGCAAGGCAGCGACAGCTTAATAAAGAAAGGTGTGGTGAATGTGGTGATTACCGACACGGCCACCACGATAGGATAGAGAGAATTGTCGAGTACCCGGAGGCTCATGCCAAGCGAGGCTATAATAAAGGCAAATTCGCCAATCTGTGTGAGTGAGAATCCCGAGCGAATTGCTGTCCTGAGTGTTTGGCCGGTGATGAGCATGCCAAATGTGCCAAACACAATCATGCCCACTATCACCACTGCCGATAGTATTAAAATCGGCAGCCAATATTCCACCAATATGTCGGGCCTTACCATCATGCCAACGGATATGAAGAATACGGCGCCAAAGAGGTCTTTAACCGGGGCTGTCACATGCTCAATGCGTTCGGCATAGCTGGTGCCGGCTAATATCGAGCCCATCACAAATGCGCCCAATGCCAGCGAAAATCCGCAGTACACCGAGAATACGGCCATTCCCAGGCATAAGCCCATCGACACCACCAGCAAGGTCTCGTCGTTGAGAAATCGGCGTGTGCGATTCAGAGCAGTCGGTAGCACATAGACGCCTACCAAAAACCATATCACCAGGAAGAATATCAGCTTGCCTATGCTCATCAGCATTTCGCCACCTTGCACCGAATTGTTTATCGCGATTGATGATAGCACCACCATCATCACCACGGCAAACAAGTCTTCCACAATCAGCACAGCCAACACCAGCGAGGCAAATTTCTGCTGCCTAAGCCCGAGGTCGTTGAACGCTTTTATAATTATGGTGGTAGACGACATCGACAACATGCCGCCTAAAAATAGCGAGTTGATGTTGTTGAGATGTAGCGCACGACCCACCACAAACCCGGCGGCCATCATGCCCAGCACGATTATTAATGCAGTCACCACGGCCGAGCCGCCCGAATTTAGCAGCTTTTTAAAGCTAAATTCCAATCCCAATGAGAATAGCAACACAATGATGCCAATCTCGGCCCAGAAATCTATATTTTCGAGGGCGCTCACCGATGGCAACCACTCAAAATTAGGGCTTGCCAAAAATCCGGCTACGATGTAGCCAAGCACCACCGGTTGTTTCAGCCATTTGAAGAGCACGGTCACAACAGCCCCTAAGAGCAATATAAAAGCAAGGTCTGTTATGAGGCTCTCTACATTCATGGCTGCGGCGGTTGATTACACATGGCGCTTCCTCTTCCTTAAATTATTAATCCAATTGGAAGCTGCGAGAAGCTAAACGATAATTGTCGGCGAAAAGTTCAACCGTATATTGTCCGGCTGTGAGCGCGGCATTTACGTCCCAATAGATTGTGACACCGGCGATTTCTTCCCCGGCATATTCCACGGTGGTTTTTGCCGAGCATGGCAGTGAGGAGCCTTCAAACTTGAATGAACTGCCACCGCTGAGCAGCTGCCCCGAGGGGGCAGTGATGCGCAAATAGATGGTCTTTTGGCCAACAGGTGTAGAATTGTTTTGCGGGATGGTGAAGGTGACACGCAGCTGTGTGGCTTTTTGCACCTTTTTCTCAGATTTGCCCTTTTTGTTGAGCGCGGTGAGAGTTACGCCCGTGATATTAAGTTTTTCAGCCAAGGTCATGCGCTGATTTAGCTCCTCATTTTTGCGAGAAGTCTCTTGCACGCGGCTCGAAAGCTGCTCGTTGCGATCCTTGATTTGGGCGTTTTCGGTGCGCAAGCTTTCGTTTTCTTGGTTCAGTCGGTTGATCTCCTCCACATAGTGGCGCAGCAAATTGCGCAAAGTGGAAATTTCGTCTTTAAGTTTTTTAATCTCGGCCGAACTGAGATTTTTTTGATTGCGCAATTCCTGTTGCAGCTTTTCCACTTGGAGACGCGCATTTTCGTATTTCTGTGTAAGCTCGCGCTTCACCGAGTCGTCGAGCACCAGTTGACGTTGATTCTCAAATTCGGCAAATTCAGAATTAAGAGCATCATAATCGCTGGCCAATTCGCGCTGGCTGGCATCCAATTCTGCCGCCTCTTTCAGAGCGATAGCCTCGTCGAGCGCGCGCTTTTGCGAAGAAGATGATATTACAAACCACACGCCCAAAGCCACGATTGCAGCCGCCAGAACGATGATTATCCATAGCAACATTTTATTGTTGCGGTTATTTGCAATAGGGGTATTGTTGTTGTCTACTTGATTGTCCATTGGTATTCCGTATTTTTTTACGATACAAAATTACTAATTTTTCGCCGAATTGCAATAACCCATGTTGTTACAAATAGAA
>CAZRCU010000112.1:0-8262 GCA_964598685.1 uncultured Bacteroides sp. | reverse complement strand
GACATCCGAGACCTCTACGTCAGCAGCTGGTAAGCGGCAAGCTACCCGCCGCACTTCAAACCTCCGCACCGGCAGCGGCCACCGCGGAGAATCCAACCGGTAGCAATCGCACATTGACATTTTGGAAAAATTTAAACGCACATTCCTACTGGCGGCGGTTAACGCATGTAATATTTGGATGATGCGCGCGTTTTATATTCGATTTTTTTGCTGCTATACGCGGGATATATTATATTTGCGCCATGCAAGTTGATAATTCCATTGATTACGAAAAGCGAAAAGCAGTGCAAGAAGGCCGAAAAGTCACTTTAGTGGGCATGCTGGTGAACATTGCGTTAGCCGTATTAAAGGTGTTTGCCGGCATATTTGGCCGATCAATCGCTATGTTGGCCGATGGCATTCATTCAGTGTCAGACCTTATTACCGATGCTGCGGTTATCGTGGTGGTGGGTGTGTCACGCCGCAAAGATGATGATATTTACACGTATGGCCACGGAAAGATTGAGACGCTCACGTCACTGATAATATCGGTGCTTTTGGCGATGGTTGGCCTTGGGCTGATGGCCGAAGGTTATGTGGGAGTTGTAAATTTCCTGAATGGTGAAATTGCGCCACGGCCCGAATGGTATGCTCTTGCTATGGCCGTGCTGTCGATTGCATCTAAAGAATGGCTCTACCGCTACACCAAGCGCACCGCTCGCAAAATCGGATCAACGGCAATGGAGGCCAACGCATGGCACCACCGCTCTGATGCCTTTTCATCGCTGGCCACATTCATCGGAATTTTCGGCGCGATGTTTTTCGGTGCCAAATGGCGCGTACTCGACCCGCTTGCAGCCATACTTGTGAGTGTGTTGATTCTGCTAATGGGATGGAAATTGGCTGTGGCATCGGTTAAAGAATTGCTTGAGACGTCGCTGCCAAAAGATATTACCGAGAATATAATGAAAATGGTGGCCGAGACGCCCGGCGTGCTGGCCTATCACCGATTTCGCTCGCGTCGCAACGGTTCGCGCATGATTATCGAATTTCACATCAAGGTGAATCCGATGCTCACTGTAGTAGAAGGCCACGATATTGCCACAAATATCGAGCACAAAATCAAGCAAGCCTATGGCGACGTGTTGGTGACGGTACACGTAGAGCCCTACCTAAAATAATAGCGCCACCAAGCATTTATGGCAGCGCTATTATATGCTATTTTAATCGTTGATTAGTCGATTTTCACAACCAGATAGTTGGACAATTCCCAGAACTTGGCGGCATCGGTGATTTGCAGCACCTTTTGGCCATTCTGCTCAATAATTTGATAAGAGCTTGCGGGCTGGCTTGTGAGCACCTCGGCCTTCTTTGAATGAAGGGCAATGGTGGTGAGATGACGCTTATCAGCTTTGATAAAGAAAGATTGGTCAAATTCACCCTTCATCAGCTTGGTCTTGCGCAGGAAGCCTGATTCAAGAATCTTATGCTGTGTAAGCTCGGTCTTGGAGCCAACCACATAATAGCAAGTGTTGAGTTCGTTGGCAAGGTCGGTAGATTCTTGGCGAGCCACATTACGTTCGTCGGTGACATTAGCCACTGTGGTGTTGAGCGAATCCACCTGAGTGTTGAGCGAACCGATGCGAGCGTTGGCATCTGCAAGGTTTGTGCGCAACGTCTCAATTTCGGCAGATTGAGAATCAATTTGCGAGCGCAATGTTGCGATAGTTTTCTGCAAAGCCTGATTATTGAGATTCGATTTTTTAAGACGTTCTTCAAGCTTGGCAAGCTGCTCGCGACGCTGCTCCAAAGTCTCTTGAATTGCAGCAATATCAGCCTTGATTTGTTCGCGCTGCGACGACACATCGCCACCGGCCGAATTTGACACGGCCAAGATATTTTCGAGACGCTTAATTTGGTCCATTCCGGCTGAAATATCATTTACGAGCGACAGTAATTGGTCGCGATCGGTCACTGCATTTTGCAGTTGCTCTTTAGTAGCTTCTTGCAAAGCGCGCTGTTCCTCGATTTCTTGCTGATCTTGTTTGTTGTGGCACGATGAAAGCAGAGCCACAGCTGCAATCGATAGAATGACAAATTTGTTCATAGTAGATTACATTTATTGAATTAATTTTCTTTGCGATATTTATTCACATGCACCTTTGGCGCATCATCCGACTTTCCGGCCACCACCAGCACGATTTCGCCGCGCGGTGGATTTTCAGTAAAGAATTTTGCCAGATATTGCAATGTGCCGCGCACTGTGGTCTCGTGCAATTTTGAGATCTCACGGCTCACCGACGCTTGACGGTCTGCTCCGCACACCTCGGCCAATTGAGCCAACGTCTTGGCCAATCGCAGAGGCGACTCGTAAATAACAAATGTGCGTGGATCCTCGGCCAGCACAGCCAGACGCGTGGCACGCCCCTTTTTCTGCGGCAAAAAGCCCTCAAACACAAAGCGGTCGCAAGGCAATCCGGAATTAACAAGCGCCGGCACAAATGCCGTGGGCCCGGGCAGAGTAATCACCTCGATGTCGCGATTGCGACATTCGCGCGAAATCATAAAGCCGGGGTCGGAAATTCCGGGCGTACCGGCATCGGAAATCAGCGCAATGGTGTCGCCGGCGGCGATACGGTCGGCAAGTGCTGCCGAGGTGTCGTGCTCATTGAATTTGTGATGGCTCATCATCTGGGTGGTGATGCCAAAATGCTGCATAAGGGTGGCGCTGGTGCGGGTGTCCTCGGCAAGTATCAAATTGGCCTGACGCAGCACCTCGACAGCGCGCGGCGTCATATCTGACAGGTTACCTACCGGAGTGGGCACTATATACAAACGTCCGCTCATATCAATTTATCACTTGAAATAGTTTGCAATAATATTCATAAAGTCGACCACCTGTGGTTGCTCGGGGTCGAGCTGCAAATCTTCGTAGAGATACTCGGCGGCCTCATCAAGAGATTGCATCGACGAGATCAACGTGATGGTGTCGCGGAAATCAGCCTCGCTGCCGGCAAATAGTTCGCGGATAAATAGGAATTTATCATTTACCGTAAACGATTTAAGCAAATCGCCGCGATTTATCACCGCCGGCTGAGCCACAGATACAGGCTCCTCGGTCGGTGCCTGAGTCTCTTCTTCAGCCTCGGCGACGGGCTCTTCAGCAGCGTCTTCAGCAACGAGACTTTCGTGCTTCTCCGGCCACGTTTCGACCGATGCCGGCTCAGCTTCTTCAACAGCCTCGGGCTGCAAGGTGTTGAAAAGCTCGGTGATGGCATCAAGCTTCTCACGCGCCACGGCCATAGCCTCGGAGGATTGGCGAGCAAGAATCACGCGCAATGCGCCCTCAAGCTCTACATTTAGCTGTATTAATTGTTGGATGGTAGAATTCATATTTAATTGGGGAATATATTTAGCAGATATTTTTCAATTTTGGTGCGCAATGCAGCTCGCGGGCAGAAAAAGCCGTTGACCATCACCACCACGATATGCGTGGGATGGCCCTCGCCATCGAGCTTATATCCGGCATATGTCTGCACAGAGCTCACGCTACCTGTCTTCAATGCCATACGGCCCACCAGCGGCGAATTTTTCAAAAACGACTTCAAGGTGCCGTCCACACCGGAAATCGGGAAGAAATCCAGATATGTATCGGCCAAGTCGCTCTTAATCATATACTCGAGCACATTGCCAATAAATCGAGGCGACAGGCGATTGGCACGTGTAAGTCCGCTGCCATCATAAAGCATCACGGTAGACGTAGGCACACCATGCTCGCGCCAAAAAGATTTTTCAAGCTTGATGCAATCGGCGCGCGATGCATAGGGGTCGAGTGCTCGCAGCATACCCTCGGCAAAAAGATTGTCGGATCGCTTCATCAAGCTGCGCATAATATCAGAGGCCAGCGGTGAATAGTGGGTATATACATCGGCCGAGCCGGATGTTGCCGACACTGCTTTTGTGCCTATTTTTATTCCGGCATTGCGCAGGCCTGTGGCAAGCGTAGATGCATACGATTTAGCCGGATTGGGGAGAGTGGTGGTGATACACCACGATTTGTTGGCGCGATTGGCCGAGGTGCCCCACACATAGAGGTCGTTGCTGCCCCAACCGCGTATTTGGTCGGTGTCGTCGCCATTAGCTTGCTTTACTATTACATTGAGGTCGGATACAGGCACCGATGTGCCTTTGTTGGGATATACGCGGGCTGTGTTGCCGGCATAGTTGAATCCATACAGTCCGGCACCATATCCCCATGCAAGGTCTTCCACTTCCCATTGAGTCACAGGGCCGGCATCCTTGAGGCGCTCATCAATCACCACGGCGCCGGATATTTCAGAAATGCCCAGGCGTCGCAATCCTGAAATTATGGAATCGGTGAAGCCGGCATAGTCCTTAAAATCGTTGCTTTCAAGCGTGGGGTCGGCCGACGCGTGAATCACGATATTGCCATTCCAGGTTGAGCGGCTTGCGCCGGAACGCTCGCCCACAAGCTCCACATCAGTGGCAAACTGAAAATCGGGGCCCAGCATAGAGAGCGCGGTGGCTGTAGTAATCGACTTGGTGACCGATGCCGGAGTTAGAGCCAAAGTGCTGTTGTGGTCGGCAATCACCTTGCCGGTGGCAAGATTTTTAATATAAATGCCCACAGTGGTGGCCTCGCCGCCTTCAATATTAAGGATATTCGACTGAGCCACCGAGGAGAAAGCTACAGCCAAACAGGCAAATAAGGATATAATTGGTGTGGTAATTTTCATTTTTCAATCAATCTACAGCCCCAACCACCATGGTGGGGATAATGATAATGTGCAAATTTAGCAATTTTGGGGGTGAATGCGCTATGAATTGGGAGAAAAAAGTTAACTTTGCACATATTAAATGTGGCGGGTCGACAACTGAGCAGGCCGCTGATTGTTATTCAAAAATACAGCTCAACGATTAAAAATGGCAGTAAAAACGCGAGAAAAACTCATTGAAGTGGCTCGACAGCTCTTTGTTCATAAGGGAGTTGCCAACACCACGATGAACGATATCGCCAACGCTTCATCGAAGGGGCGACGCACCATTTACACCTACTTCAGAAATAAAAAGGAAATCTACAACGCCGTCCTCGAAACCGAAAGCGACCACATGGTGACATCGCTTCGCTCGATCGCCGAAAGCTCGGCGCCGGTGCACGACCGTCTTGCTAAATTTCTGCTGTTTCGGCTCAAAAACCACAACCTGCAAAATTCCACTTCGCTGAAATCGTGGCTTAAATTTGATTCGCGCCGCATGGAACGAATCAACAAAATGGCCCACGAGAAGGAAAAGGCGTTGCTATCGGCGTTGCTCAAAGAGGGTTGCGAGCAAGGCGTGTTTCGCACTGACAGATGCCTGCTGCTGGAAAGCTTCATAAACCAATGTATCAACCATCTGGAATCGCCACACAACAACGATTCAGAGCAAGAAGCCGAGGAAGTTGCAATGCACAAATTTGTGGAATTTATCCTCAGCGATATTATGACAGCCGAAAATTAGGGCACGGTTTTTGCTAACATCTCCAACGATGAAGACTAACGACATAAGCACATTCCGCGCTAATGTGGCTACCATGATCGACGATGGTAGACTCCACGACGCCTTCAAAGCGATGCGCAATTTTTCAGAGGGAATGATGACATGGGAAATAACCACCGCCATCGACCGTCTGGAGCAGAATTATGCCTACATGCTAAAATATATGGCCGACGGGGCCGACGACCCGGGGCGCGACGACATTCGCGCTGATATTGCAGCCGAAGCCCGCGCGCTGGTAGATCAAATGGCCCGCAAAGCCTTTATGACCGAGGCCCCTACCCTCTACTATAACACCGCCCGCACTATCAACGCCGGCCAAAGCGTCGACGCCGAATATTTCATAAAATCGTGGCACGACGAAATTAATCGTCTCGACAACGATTTCGACTCTATCGGCGATTCCACCCGCACCCGCCGAGCCGAGCAAATTGCCCGAGATATGTTTGCATATCTATGGACAGCCCACCCGCTATCGCAGCAAGACAGCGACGCCGCGCTAAAATTTGCAAGTTCGGCCGCGCACATGCCATCACGAGCTATGGCCGTTGGGGCTGTCGGACTGGGGGCTATGGAATTTTTCGACGAGCGCCGCATGCTGTGGCTGCTCAAAGTGTATCTCATCGGCGAGCCCGAAATTGGGCTTCGCGCGCTTGTATGGTTTCTGCTGGCAGTATTCCGCTATCGACGCCGCACGCTGCCAAAAAAGGTGGTAGATGCACTAAAGACAGCTCAGGATTCTCCACATTGGAAAAATGATTTAGCTACAGCCACTGTGGAGCTGCTGCGCACACGCGACACCGAGCGCATATCTCGCCAACTGCGCGACGATGTGTTTCCATCGCTAATGAAGCTTGGGCCACAGTTCAAAGACAAAATCAAAGGTGGCAGTATCGACATTGAAGCGATGGCCGAAGGGGCTAACCCCGAATGGCAAGAAATGATTGAGCGCGACGGCATCGCCGACAAGCTACGCGAAATGAGCGAGATTCAAGCCGACGGCGGCGACGTCTACATGGCCACGTTCGGGCCGATGAAGCATTTTGCATTTTTCCACGAGATTGCCAATTGGTTTCTACCCTTCACGCCAAACCATTCTGAAGTGGCCTGCGCCGACAATTTTGAGGGAACGATTGGCCAAGTGCTAAAGCGCCTACCATTCCTATGCGACAGCGATAAATATTCATTGGTGCTGTCAATCGCATCTGCGCCGACAGAGCAGCGCGCCATGGTGGCTAAGACGCTTGAACAAGGCACCGAGCAATTCCACGATATGCTGTCTGAGCTTGAAAAGGCCGACGACAACACCCGCCGCAAAAATATAATAAACAAGTTTGTTCAAGACATCTACCGATTCTACAATCTATTCCGCAGAAAAGGCGATTTCTTCAATCCGTTTAAATATAATATCGACTTGCTCGGCATCGACTTGCTTGGCCGCGATTTCGACGACGTGGACACTCTGCGACTTGTAGCCGAATTTGAGGTAAAGCACCAATTGTGGGAAGAAGCGGTGGTAATTCTTAAAAAAATCGACATGCTGAGCGAGCCCGATGCCACCCGCGCTCAAAAAATTGCGTTCTGCCTTGAGCAACTTGGCAAGCAATCCGAAGCCATATCATACTACCAACAGGCCGAAATGCTTGATGGTGGCTCTCATTGGACTTTGCAACACTTGGGCAAGCTACTGCTAAAAGCCGGCGAAGCCAAGCAAGCCGCCGACATTTACAGCCGCCTTGACGCTATCACCGACACAGACGACACCGAGGCCCAACGCGCCACAGCCGTTGCCCTTGGCCGCTGCTACCTCACCCTGGGGCAGCATGATCAAGCAATTCAAGCTTTTCATAAAGCCGAATATCTGGTGCCCGACGATATGGAGAGCGTAGCCGGATTGGCTCGCGCCTATATGCAAGCCGGCCAGCATGAACGCGCCATAGCCGATTTTGTAAGGTCGGCCGACTATGCCTGGACCGGGCCGGTGCCCGACGGCACACTCGGCGCCGGACATTCATCGTGGGCACTTGGCCGCAAGCGCGATGCAATCGACTATTATATAATGTACATGGCTAAAACCGGCTGCGACATTGCCGCCCTTGAGCAAGCGATCAAGGCCGACACTCGCGCATTGGTAGATGCCGGCGTCGACATCAGCGAGATGCGACTGCTGCTCGAGGCCATTCAATACTCAGATAATATAAATCCCTCACTATAATATGGTAATTCAACGTTTACAATCCCTATTGCTGTTAATCGCCGTGATTCTTATTGGTGTGTTTTGCTTTACACCATTTGCAACAATCGCAGGCGACGCAGCCTCTACATCGGTTTATTTAAAAGACGCACCGGCCTATTTAGCGCTCAACATCGTGATAGCAGTGGTGATGCTGATCACAATTTTCATGTATAAAAACCTGCGCCAACAGATGCGCATGACAATTCTGTCGATTGTGCTTATCTGCGTGTCGCTGATCACCGGCGGATTTATCATCGCAGCCAAGCTTCCCGAGGCTTCGCCCGTGATTGTCGGTGGCTTATTACTGCCGATTGTGGCCTTGGTGCTCGCGATAATTGCTCACAACCGCATGAAGCACGACCACAAGCTGCTCACAAGCATGGACCGCCTGCGCTAAGCCCGCAGAGACAGACTACGACACAAAATTCACTCGGTTCAAAGCGAATCGAGTGAATTTTATTAAAAGTCATCAAAGAGGACGTTATTGTGGC
>CAZRCU010000111.1:0-8307 GCA_964598685.1 uncultured Bacteroides sp. | reverse complement strand
GCCCCCTATCAAGCCCGAGAGACTATGTCTTTCGGGCTTTTTTCACATATATACCCCAGGCAAAGAAATTCGCCATTTTCTTTGCGCTCATTTATCTACTATGTTGATATACAGGGTGTTGGGCTGAGGATGCACCATGGTGCATCCCTACTTGTTGATGGCTCTGCTTCGCTTAACGCATTGATAATAATTGTGTTACTATTAATTTGCAAATGTAGGTGTAGATTTTGTGATATTCTTTGCGCGGTTGATGAAATTTATTAACTTTGTAGTGCAATAGTAATATAAAGAAACGGTATGTTTAATTTCTTTTCAAAAAAAGCGTCTACTCCAGAGAAGTTGTGGTTTAACACCGATATACATTGTCACGTGCTGCCCGGCATAGATGATGGCTCGCCTGATGTGGACACTTCTGTTGAATTGATTGAACGTATGCAGCAATGGGGCATTGAGCGCATTATTGCGTCGCCTCATGTCACTTATGGCACTTTCCCTAACAACCGTGAGACTGTGGGCGCAGCGCGTGAGGCGTTGCAATCGGCTCTTGCAGCTCGCGGCAACGCTATTAAGCTGAGCAATTCTGCCGAATATCGTATAGATGATTTATTTTTGAAGTGTTTTGCCGATGGCGACTTGATGGCATTGCCATCTAATTTGCTGTTGGTGGAAAATTCGTTTATGCAAGAGCCGTGGGATCTTGACCAATTGCTTTTTGAAATGCAGCTAAAGGGTTACCAACCCATTTTGGTGCACCCTGAGAGATATTGCTATTATTACAATCATACGAGCCGCTATGAGGCTATTCATAATAATGGCACGAAATTTCAAGTGAATTTGCTTAGCTTGGCCGGCTATTATGGAAAGACTGAAAAGAAGATAGCGGAATGGCTGATTTCTAAAGATCTTGTGGATTATATCGGCACAGATTTGCATCGTGCCAAGCATGCTGATGCGATAGATGTGTATTTAGCGTCTAAGGATTATAAGCGTCATCGCGAGGCGCTTGAAGGCCGCATCGGCAATGATTTGATTCCAGAATAAAATTTTATTCGCTGATTTTATAATTGGGCGTGGCATCCACTATGAATTGGATGGCGCGCTCGAGCATTGTGTCGATGCCTTGAAGGGCCAGCTCTTGGTCGAGGTCGACATAGATCGACGGCTCGACGCCTTGCTCGGTGGATTGCATATTGGCATCGTAGATTGGCGAAGCCGAGAATCTCAACGCCCATCCACATGGCAATTCTGAATTGAATGGCATGCCTGAGCCGCCGCCGGTGCGGTCGCCGATTAGCGTAACGTTATATTGCAGTCGCATTATTGACGCGAAATTGTTGGCGGCGCTGAATGTGCTGCGATTTGTGAGAACCACCACGGGCTTGTCGACAGTGGGCCACGACACGCGGCCTTGATCGGCGGGGTCGTAGAAAAACTCATAAGGTTCGGAAAAATCATCATGGCCCGCGCCCGTTTTGTGGGTGATGTATCCGGCAGTGATGCGCCGATTGATGAATCGTCGCACGATTGTCTCTACATTGGATAGTGCGCCGCCGCCATTATCGCGAATGTCGATAATAAGTCCGCGGCATCGGTAGAGCAATGCAAGAGCCCAATCGAGGGTGGTCTCGCCCGGAGCGTAGGAAAACGACGGATAGCGCATATAGCCTACAGAATCGCTGAGCACATAGTAGCTTAGGCCATTGCGAGTGTATTCGTTGAAGTTGAGATAGTATTGCTCTACGAGGCGTTCGTCGTAGTTTTGAGGATAATCGCTCCACCATTTTTTATAATAAGAGGTGGCAAACCAGGATGAGAGGTTCACGTGGCCGTCTTGGAGCTCGTCGAGCATGTCAGAGCAAATTGTGAAGAGGTCGAGGTAGCTTGTTTCGGAGTTGACCAACGGGCGGTAGCGCGAATACACCTCGTCCCAGTCGACGCCTTTTTCTTTGAAGAAGCAATAGTGAGAGTCGATTGTGCTCCAGAGCGACTCGAAGTTGCCTTCGGGGTCGTTGTCCCATTCCTCCACGTTGTGGCAGGCGGCGAGCAGCGCGATTAATGCTATATAGAGAATACGGCGCATTGTCAATAGAGTGCTGAAATGGTTTTAGCATCGGGCATGTGCGATGAGCCCGGGCGCAGGCTAAGCCATTCGGTGGCAAAGCCTATCACAAAGTTGTGGGCAATATTTCGAGTGGTGATGCCTGACACTTTTGAGGAGAATATGTCGCAGCGATAGCCCAGACGCACGATGGTGGTGCCGAATCGCAAATCGGCCGACACCAGATTGTCGAGTCGGAAGAAATTGCCCGGCCAAGCAGCGTGGCAGAGTCCGGAATGATTGCCGAGCCAAATTTCGTAGTAGAGCTCGTCGTAGTCGGGCGAGAAGAATACACCGGTGAGAGGCATCGTGGGCTGGTAGCGCAGCGTGACGGGCACTCGGCCCAAGTGGGTGTTGTAGGCTGCCATTGCGGTGACGCCGATTGTTGCCGATGCTTTTGTGGATGCGGGGTTGTTGCTGTTTCGCGGCAGATATAGGCAGCCGATTTCGGCACCGATATTTCCGCCGATGGCCACGGCGAGGCCTTCAATGGGGCGTGTGCGCCACATCATGCTCCATGATGGGCGGAAATTGACGCTCCACATCTCAGCATTTTTTGATGGACTGAGCGCACGACCGAGCGACACGCGCCCATCCAGGCGCATTATCCAATTTTCGGGGTTGAACCGCATTGCTTGCAGGCGCTCGTAGCCGATGGCGGTTTGCCAGCCGGAATAGTGGAGCGGGGTGAGGTAGGTGTCGCAAATATAGTTGCCGCCAATTTCAGCGGTGAAAGCCGACACCACCGGCCGCACCACGATAGAGTCGAGCTGCTCGGCTTGTGCAATGCAGGCCGAGAGCAGGATGAGGAGGGATGCCAGCAGATGCTTCATGTGCGATTAGTCGAATAGTCGTTGCTGTCCGGTGAACTGATCGCGAATTTCGTCGTCGCTTTGTTCATCGGGGTTGGGCTGATTTTGCTCAATATCGTCGATGATGTCGGTGATATCGCTGCCCGAGTCGTCGTTGGGGTTTTCGGAATCATCTGCATCGTTGGGGTCGTATTTCGGCTCGATTTCCACCACTTCGTCGATGGCAAAGGTGGTGAGGCGTTTTCCACGAGCTTTGAACGATTTTGTGCCGATAAATTCTTCGGCGTCTACAATCAACGGCTCGCGGAAATTATCAGGCGCAGCGAATGTCACTTGCAGCATAGCGCCGACGGTGTCGGTGAGCAAGATTAGCGAGGAATCTTCGTTGTCGGTGAGATAACGTTGCTTGCGAGTGGATGGTTCAAATTTGAAGCGCTTGATATAGGGATAGCCTTGCTCGGCATCGTTGAGGACGGCAGTCCACACCTTGTCGGCATCGAATTTCTCGATGCGCATGATATTGTCGTCGTAGTGGTTGGTGGCGGCAAATGTGGTGGTGTAGTATTCGCCGGAGTTGGTGATGACGAGCACGAGGTCGTCGCCGGCAAATTCGCCGAGGTATTCGCCGCGTCCGTCTGAGTTGAGGCGAAGCACGTCGTGGTCGAACCATATTTCAAGACCGCCGAGGGTGGATACGCCGCGGCTCTTGAGCGAGAAGCGTTGCACCTCGTTGCGGGTGACAATGTTGCCCATCGCGGCGCGTCCTTTGGGCTTGATTTCGGCAAAGTCTACGTCGATTTGCAGCTTTTTGAGGCCGCGGCGAGGCTTGAGCACCACTTTCACCACTTCGGCTTCACCGTTGGGGTTGGCAGTAAACCACACCACCTTGGTGCCGGGGGTGCCCTTGGTGAGGTTGTATTCTTTATCGCGAGTGAGGCCTGTGGCAGCGAAGCGCTTCATCATGTAGGCGCCGCCACGGCCATCTTGATAGATTACGTTGTAGATTGTGCGAGAGTCGTTGCGCTTGAACACGTTGAGGTAGATGACGCCTTTGTCGACGAACAGTTTGTCTTGCACTTTGACCACTTTGTATCGGCCATCTTTGTAGAATAGGATAATATCGTCGATGTCTGAGCAAGCGCAGACGTATTCGTCTTTTTTGAGGCCGGTGCCGATGAAGCCTTCTTCGCGGTTGATATAAAGCTTTTCGGTGGCTTCGGCCACGGTGGCCACTTCGATAGAATCGAAACTGCGCACAACTGTGCGACGTGGATATTTGTAGCCGTATTTTTCTTTGAGCTTCTCAAACCAGTCGATGGTATAGTCGACGATATGGTCGAGGTGGTCGATAGTCTCTGAGATTCGAGTGCCCAGGGCTGCGATGGCTCGCGTGGAGTCGTCCATGTTGAAGCGGAGGATTCGCTTCATCTTGATTTCGAGCAGGCGCAGGATGTCGTCGTCGGTGAGTTGTCGTGTGAATGAGCCGACGTAGGGCTCGAGACGCTTGTATATGTGGGCGATAGCGGCTTCGGTGGAAGCGGCGTCTTCGTATTCTTTGTCTTTATAGATGCGAGCCTCGATGAAAATGCGCTCGAGGGTGGCGTAGAGCAATTGTTCGCGGAGCTCGCCAAGCTCGATTTCGAGCTCGGATTTCAGAATTGTGACTGTGCGATTGGCGCTGTGGCGCAGCACGTCGCTCACGCCGAGGAATGCGGGCTTGTCGCCGTCGATAACGCAGCAGTTGGGCGAGATGCTCACTTCGCATTCGGTGAATGCGTAGAGGGCGTCGATGGCCTTGTCGGAAGATGTGCCGGGAAGCAGGTTCACCACGATGCGGGCTGTCTCGGCGGTGTTGTTGTCGACGCGGCGTATTTTGATTTTGCCCTTTTCAGCGGCTTTTAGGATAGAGTCGATAACGGCGCCTGTGGTGCGGCCGAATGGGATTTCGGTGATGGCGAGGGTGCGATTGTCCACCTTTTCGATTTTGGCGCGCACTTTGAGCACGCCGCCGCGGCGGCCGTCGTTGTAGCGAGCTACGTCGATAAAGCCACCGGTGACAAAGTCGGGCAGCAAGGTGAATTCTTCGCCACGCAGAGTGGCGATGCAGGCGTCGATGATTTCGTTGAAATTGTGGGGCAAGATCTTAGAGGAGAGGCCTACAGCAATGCCTTCGGCGCCTTGAGCCAGCAGAAGCGGGAATTTAGAGGGGAGCGCAACGGGCTCTTTCTTGCGGCCGTCGTAGCTGAGAGTCCATTCGGTGACTTTGGGATTGTAGAGGGTGTCGAGGGCAAATTGCGACAGGCGAGCCTCGATGTAACGGCCGGCAGCGGCCGAGTCGCCGGTGAGGATGTTGCCCCAGTTGCCTTGAGTCTCTACGAGGAGGTCTTTTTGGCCGAGCTGCACAAGGGCATCGTTGATAGATGCGTCGCCGTGGGGGTGATATTGCATAGTGTTGCCGACGATGTTGGCCACTTTGTTGAAACGGCCATCGTCGAGGGTTTTCATAGAGTGCAAGATACGGCGTTGCACAGGCTTGAGGCCGTCTTCGATAGACGGCACGGCACGTTCCAGAATCACGTAGGAGGCATAGTCGAGAAACCACGTTTGGAACATTCCGCGCAGGTGGTGCTTTACTACATCTTCGGGAGCGCAATAAGGCTTGTCGGGAATGTTGGCATGGGCGGCCTCGTCTGCACCATCTTCGGGCAGTTCGGGATCGTTTATATTGATATGATCGGTCATCCGTAGATATTTAAGGCGTTTAGGCAAAGTTACAAAAAAAAATTGAAAGACTTGCAGAAAAATTGCCGAGCAGCGGATGAAAGCCGATTTTGCGTGAAATTAGGCTAAAATAGAGCGACACCGGCCTCTGAGGGGCGGTGTCGCAGCAGGTGTGATATGGGCTGAAATGCTATTTGGCCTTGGCCGGCACTTTGAATGCGTAGCCTATGCTTAGCACAACGTTGTGATAATAGTTGGTATCGTCGGAGTCCAGCATAAAATCGAATCGATAGCTAAGGTCGACGATAAAGCGATTGAACCATAGTCCTGCGCCCAGCTCGCCGCTGACTGCCATGCTCTCATCAATTCTTCCATAGCTAGTTTGATAGTAGTATCTGGCACCATCATCGTCAATGCGTCCGTAGTGGCTTACCATATCGTCGGCATTGACGAAATTATAGTGAAATTGAGGGCTGAAATGGAGGTCGAGGATCACATTGTCGTTCAGGCTTTTGTGCAGGCCTACGATAGGGCCGATGAACACAGAAGGCGTCAGGTAGGAATATTTGTCATAGCTGGCTATATAATCGTAATCGTCAATGCTTTCGTGGGCGTCATAGCCACCGCTAAGGCTGGCAAAGCCTAATTTAACGCCCCAGAATGCATCGGATCCGCGCTTGAACGGCTTTTCCATGCCGAAGTCGATGTGGAACCCGGGCTGCATGCTTGAATTGTCTCTGTATTGATAGTCGGCTAGTGAGAGTGCGCCGCCCACTGTGCCAAACCAGCTCATGTTGTTGGGCTTCTTGATTACGATTTTAGTTTTGGAGCTCGATGTGCTCTCATAAATTTGAGCACTTATCGGCGACGCGGCACACATCACGGCGCCGAGCGCAAGGATTATATATTTGATTTTCATAGGTCCACTATTTTACTTTTTGAACACCTTGAATCACTTCGCCTTTAGTGTATTTGGTGCTGAGAATCCATTGCAGGTCGTCGTTGGTGCCTACAGAGAAGTTGGCAAAATTGGCGCAATAGCCCACGATTGTGATAGAAGCGCCGTCGCTGCCGAATTTCACATCGAATGTAGGTGAAACGATTATATCGCAATTGTGACGTTCGGCCGATTTATACATGGCGTAGGCGCGGAGGTTGGCGGTGGTGGCGTTGTCGTTGTCGCCGAGGCGGCCTACGAGGTCTTGTGTGGTGAGAGTCCATGTTTCGCGGATACGGCCCACCGAGCTGTCGACAATCACGTCGGCCACTACGGGGCGAACATAGAAAGTGGGGTCGGTGTCGAGCCCGCGAGCTGTGGAGCTTTCTTTTTCACGTTTAACGATGGTTTCGGCTTGAACCATAGGGGTGGCGCAAATGCAGGCTGCGCAAAGCAGCATTAAGGCTTTTTTCAACATATCAATTGTGTATTAATGATTGCGGATTAAAGTGAAGAGGATGAGGAAGAGGCAGAGTAGGCATTGAGGCTCCAGCCGCGAGTT
Organism: uncultured Bacteroides sp.; assembly: GCA_964598685.1. GTDB lineage: Bacteria > Bacteroidota > Bacteroidia > Bacteroidales > Muribaculaceae > CAG-873. The sequence goes on along the minus strand of CAZRCU010000111.1, from coordinate 1,177 downwards.
TCCTGATTTTGCGGATTTAAAGCAGGCGCAGAAGAGTTGCCCCAACCGAGTTGCAGCACAGAGCGATTGATTGTGGAGCCGTCGTCCTTAGTGAAAGTGTAGGAGAGCCAGCGAGCTGTTTCAGATCTGTTGGCCTCAACTTTGATTAGACATTTGTAGTCGTAGCCGTTAGCAAATGTGGAATAATCTTGTCTATTCCAAGTTGTATTCGAAGTTTCAGTATAATTGAAATGAATGGTCAAGTTGTTATTATTGTCTAAACTGGCTACTTCAAACGTGAAAGTGGTGCCGTAGTAGCAAGAAATAGGGTGATAGACATAGCCCACTCTCATTGTGGCGCCGGCCTCGGAATCTTCGGTGACCCAAGTGCTCTTACCGGGCATTACATAAAAACTGGTAGCGTATCGGCTGACGCCTATTTTATCAAGATTAGATGTATTCTTGCAATCAGCCACAGTGATTTCAAAAAAGTCGTTGCCGCTATAGTAGTGGGCGCCCGATGTGAATGCTCGCCAAGGGGCGGCTGTGGCTTCGTGGAGCTTCCAGTCGTAGCTTTCGGTGTACCACACCTTGCCGGTGCTGATTTCGGTGATTTTGTAGCAATCAATTATGCCACTGAGGTTGTAGATGTCGGCTGTTAAAGTTTCGCTTTCGGTCTTAACCGTGGAATTAGTGAAGACAGGGTAGGTTTCAAACACATAGGCTCGAGTGCCTTCGGTGTCGCTGCTCATTAGGCGTTCGACGGTGTAGTTGGGGTAGACGTCGCTCCATTTCAGCTCGTTGTCGTTGATGTCTGTTTCGCCTTTGAAATAATCGTCGGAGCCTTGTAGATAATTGATTATACGAGTTGGGACATCATTTTTGTCGGCCGGTTGCCATTTCGATACATAGTCGGAAGCCACGTATTCAGGGGCTTCGGTGTTGGTGCAGGCCGATAGGAATCCGGCTGCGATGCCACAAAATAGTGGCAAGTGGAATAGAATTTTGCGGATCATATTATTAGGATTAGAGAATCGTTGACTTGTCGCAGAAAGTGAATTATTAAGTTGTTTTAAAAGTGAATAATCAGTGATTGGTGAATTATAGATGGTAGCACTCTTAGTAAGAGTGCGATTTCATGTGGCAAAAATACATAAAAAACTTGGGATTTTTACGCCGGCAGAATAAAAAGTCAAGG
>CAZRCU010000110.1:0-8375 GCA_964598685.1 uncultured Bacteroides sp. | reverse complement strand
TACTCGAAAGCAAGTGCTACATCCTGCTGAACAAGCCGAAGGATTGCGTAACTACCTCCGACGACCCCAACGGTCGCACCACCGTGCTCGACCTCGTTAAGGGTGCTTGCACCGAACGTATCTACCCCGTTGGCCGTCTGGACCGCAACACTACCGGTGTTCTGCTGCTGACCAACGATGGCGACCTTGCCTCCAAGCTTACTCACCCCAAGTACGTGAAGAAGAAAATCTACCACGTATGGACCGACAAGGACATCGCTGAAGAGGATATGCAGCGCATCGCCGACGGTATCGAACTCGAAGATGGCGAAATCCACGCTGACGCTATCTCTTACGTTACCGAGAACGACCGCAACCAAGCCGGCATCGAAATCCACTCGGGCCGCAACCGCATCGTTCGCCGCATCTTTGAAAGCCTGGGCTACCATGTCACCAAGCTCGACCGCGTCTACTTTGCCGGCCTCACCAAGAAAAACCTACCTCGCGGTCGTTGGCGCTATCTCACTCAAGAGGAAGTCAACCTCCTCAAAATGGGCGCTTTTGAATAATCGCTCTGCATTCATCTATTAGATTATGAAAAGAAGCAAAATAGCAACCCTTTTTGCACCTGAAGCCCTTGGCACACAAGTATGTGTCAAAGGCTGGGTGCGCACTCGCCGTGGCAACAAATATGTGCAATTCGTAGCCCTCAACGACGGCTCTACTATCAAAAACCTTCAAATCGTTTTTGATATGAACAAATTCACCGACGACCAGCTCAAGCCCATCACTACCGGCGCTTCTATCTGCGTAGTTGGTCAGCTCGTTGAATCTCAAGGCAAAGGCCAAACCTGCGAAATCCAGGCCGAAACCCTCGAAGTCTATGGCACAGCCGACCCCGACACATACCCATTGCAGAAAAAAGGCCACAGCCTTGAATTCCTACGCGAAATAGCCCACCTGCGTCCCCGCACCAACACATTTGGCGCTATCTTGCGCATGCGCAGTGCCTTGGCATTCTCTATCCATAAATTCTTCAACGAAAAAGGATTTTTCTATCTCCACACCCCGCTGATTACTGCCAGCGACTGTGAAGGTGCCGGAGCTATGTTCCAAGTCACCACTCTCCCCTTGAACGACCTCCCACTCACCGAGCAAGGCACCGTAGATTATAGCCAAGACTTCTTTGGCAAGCCCACTGCTCTCACCGTTTCTGGTCAGCTCGAAGGCGAACTCGGAGCCACCGCTATCGGCGAAATCTACACCTTTGGCCCCACATTCCGCGCTGAAAACTCCAACACTCAGCGACACCTGTCGGAATTCTGGATGATCGAGCCTGAAATGGCATTCTACGACATCACCGACAATATGGACCTCGCCGAGGAATTTGTGAAATATTGCATCCGCTATGTCCTCGACAACTGTCGCGACGACATCGAATTCCTTGCCGAACACTACGACAAAGGCCTCGTGGAACGTCTCGAATTTGTGCTCCACAACGATTTCGTGCGCCTCACCTACACCGAGGGCGTCGACATCCTCATTAAATCAGGCCACAAATTTGAATTCCCCGTATCTTGGGGTATCGACCTGCAAAGCGAGCACGAACGCTTCCTCGTTGAGCAACACTTCAAAAAGCCCGTAATCCTCACCGACTATCCCAAGGAAATCAAGGCTTTCTACATGAAGCAAAACGAAGATGGCCGCACAGTGCGCGCTATGGACGTCCTCTTCCCCAAAATCGGCGAAATCATTGGCGGTAGCGAACGCGAAGCCGACTTCGATAAGCTCCAGGCTCGCATCACCGAGCTGGGTATCCCCATGAAGGACATGTGGTGGTATCTCGACACTCGCCGTTTTGGCTCTGTGCCCCACTCGGGCTTCGGCCTCGGCTTTGAGCGCCTCTTGCTCTTCGTTACCGGCATGACCAACATTCGCGACGTCATCCCATTCCCCCGCACTCCCAAAAACTGCGAATTCTAATATACCTGGGCTCGGGACTCGCTCCCGGGCCCATTCTTTAATCTATAATTCATGAACCGTGCTCTCTCGCTTGCATCATCTCTCACCATCGCCACATCGGCCATGGCCATTGATTTTGCACCTCTGGATTCTCTGCTGCAAGCTCGATATGCCGATCAATCGGCCCCGGGTGGCGCTGTGCTCATCGCTCAGGGCGATTCCATTCTCTACGAGCGATATTTCGGCCTCGCCGACATTCAGCAACATACTCCTATCGGGCCCGACACACGCTTCTGCATAGCCTCGGTATCCAAGCAGTTCACCATCATGGCCCTTTTGCAGCAGTTGGCTGCCACCCCGGGCTTACTCGACCGTCCTGTAAGCAACTTTTTCAACTTCCCTCAGGCCTTTTGGCATAATATTGCTCTGCGCAATTTAGCCAATCACACATCAGGCGTGCCCGACGCTCGTCCTCGCAACGACCGCAATTGGTGTCTCTACGCCAACGAAGACCAATCCATCGAATACTTTCCCACGGTGCAAGCACCCGACTTTGGCCCGGGTGAATACTACGATTATCTGAATCCGTCGTTTATTCTGCTATCCAAGGTAGTTGAGCGTCTTGTCAATTGCGATTTTTATCGCTATGTGGCTGAAAACCTATTCGCTCCGGCCAAAATGGATTCTACATATTATTTTAATCCAGAAAAGGCCGGCAAATGCCAATCTCACGCATATATCCCTGATAATGCCGGCTGGGCGCAATTCGATTATGGTGAGGAAACATTCTTTGCCACTCGTCCCGATGGCGGCATCTACTCCACTGCTCGCGATCTATTAGCTTGGGAAAATGCTTTGCGCGATGGCAAAATCGTGCCCGCCGACGTGTTGGCTATGGCTTATCGCCCGTCGGTGAGCGTATCCGACTCGCCGCGTTGCAGCTATCAGCGTCGCCCCAACACATGGTATGGCCTTGGCTATTTCATCGAACATCCTGCCGATAAACCCGTCAAAGTGTTTCACACCGGCGATAATGGCGGCTACCAAGCCTATTTGGCTAAATATCCCGACCTCGACATCAAAATTATCGTGCTGGAAAATCGCAATGATCAATCCCGCTCGCAACTCACATCAGCAATCGACCACATTCTTAATCTACGATAACGCACTTTATGCAAATTCTAAAGCGATTTTGGCCCTCGGCCATTGTCTTGGCGGTGATTCTTTACGCCACATGGCTCCCCGGTAGCGTCGAACCCGACGGCATACCTCAAATTCCATATATCGACAAGCTGATTCACGCAATCATGTTTGGCGGATTTGCCGGTGCCATAATGTTCGACTACGAGCGCAATCAGCGCGGTTATCTTATCACCGCCACAATCCTGCGCATATCCTTGGCTGTGGCTGCATTCTCCATAGTCGACGAGGTGGTGCAAGGCTTGCTCCCTATTGGTCGCCCGTCCGACTATCTCGACCTCTTGGCCGATTGGCTTGGCATCGCAGTAGCCTACTTCTCGGCTCCACCCACCATCCGCCTTGTCCTCCCCAAGAAATAAATTGCAAAAGATTCCACAAAAACGACTAAAGAAAGAATATTATGAGGACAAAAATGCAAACATACAATGTGAGTGAAGAACTCAATCGTACTTTTGGAGCTCCCGGTTCTGAGAGTCGCAAACAAGCTGAAAAGCAAGCTTGGGAAGAATATAATGCCCAAATATTGCTTGAAGCTCGTAAGGAATCAGGAATGACACAATCTGAACTTGCCGACAAAATCGGCACGGACAAAACAGAACAGAAATAGTCTTGTTGGCAATCAACAAACAACAGGGGCTGTTTCATCATGAAGCGCCCCTGTTTTATCATTATGGTAATATGCTAATCAGCACAGCATACCGTTGTGGACCTGTTGAGCCACATCAGCGCCAACAGTAGCAGCGGCTATGGCCAGGCCGAATGGGATTGCCGACGATGGTCCGTTGCCGGTGATAATGTTGCCATCTGTCACCACGCGAGTGCTGTGGTGAATTGCTCCATGCTGAGCCAGCAGCGATTCAAATCCAGGATAACATGTGGCATTCTTGCCTTTAAGCAATCCCAGCTGCGACAGCACTACGGCAGGTGATGCACAAATCGCCGCAATTCGGCCTCCGGCGGCGGCATGCTTCTTCAGCAAATTGGCCAGTGGTGCGTATGAATATAGATTTGTGGCTCCGGGCATGCCTCCGGGGCAAATCAGCCAATCAGCGTCGGCAAAATCCACATCGCAAAACACTTCATCGGCCACGGCGGTGATGCCATTGGCCCCTGTCACGGTGGGCTCGCCATAAATCGACACTAAGGCCACGTCCATTCCACAGCGACGCAGCACATCTGCTGTTGCCAAGGCTTCTACTTCCTCAAAGCCATCGGCTAAAAATATGTACGACTTTTTCATAGTATTGCGTTTTATCTGCGCAAAAATAGCAATAATCCGCGAAATTTCAGCCTTTATGATGAGATATTTCACTATCTTTGCCCTACGTATGAAAAAACTTCTACTCTTTATATCAGTCTGCATCTTGCTGTCAAGCTGCGATAGAATGTCGTTTCGCCACACTTCAGGCGCAGGGTGGGGCACCACCTACCATATCACATATTGCGCATCAAGCGATTTGTCCGACTCTGTCGTGGCCGAGATGCGTCGCGTCGAGCTCTCCTTGTCGATGTTTGATGCTGAATCCACCGTATCTCGCATTAATCGTGGCGAGACCGCCAAGGTGGATAGCATGTTTCTCGATGTCTACAACATTTCACGCTATGTGAATCAAATTAGCCGTGGTGCGTTCGACCCAACTGTTGGCCCGCTTGTTGATTTGTGGGGCTTTGGCCGCAAGACCGTGGCCGAAGGCTCAGAGCCCGACTCTGCCCAAGTCGCTGCCACTTTGGCTCATGTGGGCCTTTTCCACACAGCCATTTCACAGCTCACTCTTGCCACAGATGTGGATGGAGTGCAGTTCGACTTCTCTGCTGTGGCCAAGGGCTATGGCGTCGACCGTGTGGCCGAGATGTTCCGTCGCAATGGCGTGAAAGATTTTATGGTGGAAATCGGTGGGGAAGTAGTCACATCCGGCTCAAATCCCGATGGCAAAGTGTGGCGCATTCAGATCGACACACCTTCATCCACCAACCCCGGCGATAGCGCTCTGCAAGTAATCGAGCTTGAGAATTGTGCAGTGGCCACCTCGGGAAATTATCGCAACTATCGCTTGCATGCCGATGGCTCGTCGTATGGCCACACCATCAGCCCAATCACAGGCTATCCTTATCCCAACTCCACGCTTAGCGCCACAGTGATCGCTCCGAATTGTGCATTGGCCGATGCTTTGGCCACAGCTTGCATGGCCCTGCCTGCCGCTGATGCTGCCGACATGATTAAGCGCGTGGATAATGTCAAGGCTATTTTGGTGCAAGCCGATGCCGCAGGCTACAAAGTTATCAACATCCCTTAAGGCTTAAAACCAACAACAGCCACAGACGAGTCTGTGGCTGTTTTGGGTTCAACTACCCTCACAGGCCGTTGAATTTTTCTAACCTTAATCTAATACCATGAAAACACAGTGCAAATGTAAATTCAATATTATTAACGCCATAGGCTATACTAAAGTTCGATACCTGTTTGAAGATTTAACTATTGTTAACTTTGCAAACACGTTAACTTTATTTACCTTTGGGGCGTTACTAGTAAAACAACTTCTCAACCATCTCATTCCGAAATTTCCATGAACACCAAAATTCTTGTAATCGACGACGAAGAATCGGTATGTGAGATTCTTAAGTACAACTTAGAGAAGGAAGGCTACGAGGTTGATGTGGCTTACAGCGCTGAACAGGCCATCAATTTAAACCTCGCTCATTTCGACCTTTTTATTGTCGATATTATGATGGGCGAACTTAGCGGATTCGATTTCGCCAAGCGCTTGCGTATTTTCAAATCTACTGAACACACACCTATTATCTTTTGTTCTGCTCTCACACAAGAAGATGAAAAAGTTATGGGACTCAACATGGGTGCCGATGATTATGTCACTAAGCCATTCACCATTGGCGAAATGTTGGCCCGTGTTCGCGCCGTATTGCGTCGCACCGACATCACTCGCGCCGCTAAGCACGAGGCATTGCGCGCCGACTCGGATTATCAGCCCGACTTGGTCTTCAAAACACTGCGTCTCAACAGAAACGAAAAACTGTGTTATCTCGACAATCAAAGCCTTCAGCTCACTCCTACCGAATTCGAACTCCTCGAATTTTTCCTCTCTCACCCCAACCGAATCCATTCACGCCGTGAAATCATCAATCAAGTGTGGGGCGACGACATCGTTGTGACCAATCGCACTATCGACACCAACATTACACGTATGCGAAAAAAATTAGGCCAATACTCTCAAAACATTATCACTCGTCAAGGCTTCGGCTATGGCTTCAAAGAGACGAATTAAATATCAGTGGCGATTGTTCATCCCTATCGTCTCTGTGATTTGGCTTATTTTAATCTGCGTAGGCATTTGGTTCCATTCTTCAGAGCGCAAGCTGCGTATTGATAATGTACGCAGCCAGGTGGCGCTCGTCAATGCCGGAATCATCGCTTCTTATGAGGAAAACTCCGGCCACGACATCTTCTTCGGCTTTGTAGAGCGCTACTATGTGCAACATCCGCTCTACGACCAAATACGCATCACCACCTATTATGATGGCAAGCTCTTCGACCATGTGGGCGAGATTATCACATCGTCGGATGCCCACCACCTCAAGGATGGCTCTATTGTGCCTATATCCGACCCCGACGTTGAGGCAAACCGACATTCGGCTAATTTCTTCTACGATAAATCGGTCAGCAACGATGGCCGCTTGGTGGTCTACACCATATTGCCATTTGATGCTGACGTGATTGCCGCTACAAAGGCCTCAACTAATGTCTATTATTTGCTGCTTGTGCTTGGCATTCTGGCCACCGCGTTTGCCTATTTTATGGCCCGTCGCCTTGGCCACAACCTGAATATGCTGCGCGACTTTGCATTTCATGCCGACACAGATGAGGGGTTTATCCCCAACAGCAATTTTCCACACGACGAGCTTGGCGACATTTCACGCCATATCGTCAGACTATACAACGAGCGCAGCCGCTACATTACTAAGATTAAGCAAGAACACCAAGTGTCGCTTAACGCCCTCGAAGAGAAAAATCGTGTTAAGCGCGAGCTTACCAACAATGTCAACCACGAGCTTAAAACTCCTATCTCCGTTATCAAGGGCTATCTCGACACAATCAAGGCTCATCCCGATATGGACGAGGCATCACGCCAAAACTTCTTGGATAAAATGGGCCTTCATGTCGACCGCCTCACGCGTCTTGTCAACGACCTCTCCAAAATCAGTCGCCTCGAAAACATTACGCAAAAAGTGGCCACCGAGCCTATCAATTTCCATGAAATCGTCTATCGTTTGGTGTGCGACTACGAGGATTCAGGATTCCTTGGCAATCTTGAGTTCAACTATGATATATCGGGCAATTGCGTCGTGCTTGGAAATGTCGACTTGCTCGAGGGCATTGTTAATAATTTGGTGAAAAACGCTGTAGCCCACTCCGGTGGCACCGAGTGCAATCTAATTCTTGAAAGCAGCGATTCTCAATTTCATCGGTTTGCATTCTACGACAATGGCGTAGGTGTGCGCCCCGAAAGCTTGCCGCGCCTGTTTGAAAGATTCTTCCGTGAGGACTCCGGCCGTTCACGCAAGACGGGTGGCACCGGCCTCGGCCTTGCCATTGTGAAAAATTCTATCGAGGCATTGGGTGGCACCATCACAGCTGCCAATCGCTCAGGCGGCGGCTTGATGTATCGCTTCACCATCCCACGCGCCGACGCAAAGCGCTGATCCCGGCCAAATATAAAAGAATAAACCCCTCGAATTCGAGAGGTTTATAACTGTGTTATATGATACACGTTTGCTATTACTTGTCAGAAGTTTTGAATGTAATAGGAAGGTTGAATGTGACCTCTACGGGCTTTCCATTGCTGATGCCGGGTGTCCATTTTGGCATGCTTTTAACAATGCGTAGCGCTTCGCGGTCAAGAGCCTCGTAGCCCGACGACTTGCTAATTTCTAAATTCGATAGTGTGCCGTCTGTGCCAACGGTGAACTTCACAAGGGCCATTGTGTTTACTTTTTCTTTTGGTCCGTCAGACGGCCATGCCATGTTCTCAATCAGATACCTGTACATTTCCATTTCGCCGCCCGGATATTGTGGCAGGACATCTTGCACAGTGCCTTGCGAGGCGTCGTCTGTTGCAGAATTTTCTGAATTTTCGGCATTGCTTTGTGGCAAAATTTCCGTAACTTTGCTTGACGATGGTAGCGCAGCATCGGTTAGCTCACTCATGGCTGAGGCTACA
>CAZRCU010000109.1:0-8462 GCA_964598685.1 uncultured Bacteroides sp. | reverse complement strand
TTTTGTTATTTGGAAATAAGGGGTAAATGGAGTAAATTTGTAGTGTTTTTAAAATGTAGGAAAATGAATATGCAGGAGAATCAAGTGTGCACGTTGTTGGTGCAGCTGCTAAAACAGTATGGAGTGAGGAGTGCGGTGTTGTCGCCGGGCACTCGTAATGCTCCGATTTTATCGGCACTTGACTCTGATGAGGCTATAGATTGCAGAGTGGTGGTGGATGAACGATCTGCCGGCTTTGTGGGTCTTGGCATGGCTCAGGTTGTTGGGCCTGTGGTGCTTTGCTGCACTTCGGGTACAGCGCTTTTAAATTATGGGCCTGCTGTGGCTGAGGCTTTTTATCGCGAGATTCCCTTGATTGTGGTGAGCGCGGATCGTCCGGCACGATGGATCGACCAGGATGATAGCCAAACTCTTAAGCAGCCTGAAGTGTTCCGAAATTTTGTAAAAGCATCGTATGATTTGCCTGTTGATTTTGCTTTGGCAGATGCCAACCGCATTCTGAATGACGCAATTTATAAGGCTGTGAGCGGCCGTCAGGGGCCTGTGCATATCAATATTCAGATTGAATGCCCGGGTGTGATGCCTCCGGCTCAAATTATGGACTTTGGCGGTAGATTACATAGGTATAACGATATTATCGCGCCGACACAGCAGATGGTGGATGATATTAAATGCGAGGTTTGCTCGGGACGACGTGTGATGATTGTTGCCGGCTTTTCCAAGCAAAATAATCTGTCTGAATCGTTGGCAAAGATTGCGCGATGCGGCAATGTGGTGGTGGCTTGTGAGCCTACCGCGAATATTTGCGATAAATCGTTTATATCAAATATCGAGCCTACTCTATGCGCGATTAAAGGTAATGATGGCGCATTGCCGGAGGTGTTAATAACGATAGGCGGTGGCCTAACGTCGGGAGTGTTTAAGGAGTGGTTGCGCAAGTTGCCGCACATTAAGCACTATTGCATAAAGACTACCGATTATTCGGTGGACTGCTATGGCCAAGCAGTGCATCATGTGAGGTGCGATGCAGAGCGGCTGCTAAGTGATGTGGCTGAATGTATGCCGTCGGACAAGGCTATGCCGTCGGCATTTAAAACATTGTGGGCCGAGGCCTCGCGAAAAGCAAAATTACACGTTGAGGAATATTGCGATGCAGCGAGCTGGTCGGCCTTAAAAGCAATGAGACAAATTATCGAAAGATTGCCCGATGAGGTGAATTTGCAACTTAGTAATGGCATGGCTGTGAGATACGCCGGTATACTTGATTGTGACGGTTTTGCATCGGTGAATTGTAATAGAGGCGTGAGCGGTATTGATGGCTCGGCATCGACGGCAGTCGGATTTCACAGCGTCTCCAACGCCCCGACGGTGCTGATTACAGGCGATATGAGCATGCAATATGATGTAGGCGCATTGAGCTTGCGATTTGTTGATGATAATTTTAAAATAATTGTGCTGAATAATGGCGGTGGCGGTATATTTAAATATATCAAGGCTACGCGTGATATTTCGGCAGGATATAAATGGTATGACGAGCCAATGAATTTGCCTCTAAGGCAATTGGCCGATGCATACGGTTATGCCTATTATCGGGCGGAAACTTCTGAGCAATTGGCAGCCAAGCTTGACGAGTTTATGGCAGGCGGGAAGTCGATTCTCGATGTGGCAACCGATGCTGCGGCAGATGCTCAAATTTTAAGAAACCTATTCAAGAACTAAAAATATGTCACAACGTAATTGGACAACAATCAAAGAATATTCGGATATTCTGTTTGATTTCTATAATGGGATAGCCCGTATAACAATTAATCGTCCGGAAGTGTATAACGCATTTCGCCCGCAAACAAATGCGCAAATGCTTGAAGCTTTCAATTATTGCAAAGATCATCAAGAGGTGCGTGTGGTGGTGCTGACAGGCGCCGGCGATAAGGCGTTTTGCTCGGGTGGCGACCAACACTATAAAGATCGCGGCGGCTATCGCGATGCTGATGGTACACCGCGCCTTAATGTGCTTGAATTGCACAAAACCATTCAATCACTGACAAAGCCTGTGATTGCAATGGTAAATGGCTATGCTATCGGTGGCGGTAACGTGCTGCAAGTGATATGCGATTTAACTATCGCATCGGAGAATGCGCGCTTTGGCCAAACCGGACCGAAGGTGGGCAGTTTTGACGCCGGATTCGGCTCATCGTATTTGGCACGATGCGTAGGCCAAAAGAAGGCTCGTGAGATATGGTATTTGTGTCGCCAATACACAGCAGCGGAGGCGCTTGAAATGGGCATGATTAATAAAGTGGTGCCATTTGATAAGCTTGAAGATGAAGTGGTGGAATGGTGCGAGACCATTATGAAACGCAGCCCGTTTGCGATTCGCATGATTAAGCGCGCGCTAAATGCCGAGCTTAATGGTCAGCATGGCTTGATGGAATTTGCAGGAGATGCCACATTAATGTATTATCTGATGGATGAAGCTCAAGAGGGTAAAAATGCTTTCTTGGAGAAGCGCGATCCAAATTTCGACCAATTCCCACAATTTCCGGGTTGATGCGTGCTGAATGGGCAAAATATCAGCTTGATTTTCGCTTTGATGCACGCACGTCGCGCGGGTCAATGACGCAAAAAGACACTTACCTGCTTCGACTCATAGATGAAAATGGCAGAGTCGGGGTGGGTGAGTGTGCACTTTTTCGAGGTCTGAGCGCCGAGGATAGCGCCGATTACGAAGCTATGTTGAATCGTGCGTGTGAGCATCCCGAGGAGCTTAGTGATATTAGTTCGATTCGTTTTGGCTTTGAGACTGCCCTGGCTGATCTTGGAGCAGCGCCGTTTGCAGAATCGGATTTCACGCAAGGCACGGCAGGCATTCCAATAAATGGCCTGATTTGGATGGGCAATCGCGAAGAGATGAAGCAGCGCATTGATGAAAAGCTTGCCGCAGGATTCAATGTGTTAAAGATGAAAATCGGTGGCATTGATTTCGATAGTGAATGTGATTTGCTGGGATATATCCGCTCGCGCTATTCGGCCGATATTTTGGAATTACGGCTTGATGCAAACGGCAGCTTTACGGCAGATAATGCTATTGAACGTCTTAACCGATTGAGCCAATTTAGCGTGCATTCTATTGAACAGCCTATTAAAGCCGGACGATATGCCGAGATGGCAGAAATTTGCCGTCGGTCGCCCATCGCTATTGCTCTTGATGAAGAACTAATAGGCAAGTGGCAACCGGCTGATATTTCGCAAATTTTGGACGGGATCGTACCTCAATATATAATATTGAAACCGTCGCTTTGCGGCGGGTTTGCAGCAGCTGCGACTTGGGCTGACGAGGCCGAACGCCGTGGCATTGGATGGTGGGCAACATCGGCATTGGAATCCAATATCGGTTTGACTGCTATAGCAAAATGGGTGGCTGCGCGAGGTGTGAGGATGCCGCAAGGCCTGGGAACAGGACAATTATATTATAATAATTTTGAGTCGGCGCTGCATATGGAAGGCGATAGATTATATTATGACCCCGAGAAGGCACTGATTATTCCTGAAGATGTATGGCGTCATTAGCAGAATTTTTAGAAGAGTGGCGCTCGGATAGCGATTATGTGGATGCTCACACATCAGGCTCGACCGGCGCGCCTAAGCATATACAGCTGCTTAAGGCAGATATGATAGCCTCGGCCGAAGCGACCAATGCATTTTTTAATATTAATGAATCATCGGTGTTGGCATGTCCGCTGTCGTTTGGCTATATTGCCGGCAAAATGATGGCAGTGAGGGCTGAGGTGGCGAAGTGCAAATTGCTTGAAATGCCGGTTAGCAATAATTTTGAAATCGGCGGTGAGACGATTGATTTGCTGAGCATAGTCCCGTCGCAGGCTGAGAGCCTTTTGAGACAATCGGCCGCTCGGGCGCTGGTGAAGAATCTGCTGTTGGGCGGCGCTCCAGTGACAGATAAATTGCGCAACAGAATAATTGCGACCGGATTTAACGCGTGGATAGGATACGGAATGACTGAGACGTGTAGCCACGTGGCCCTAAGAAATTTGAACGATGATTCAGAGCATTACCATGCTATGCTCGGCATTACCTTTAATACCGACAATCGTGGATGTTTAGAAATTATCAGCGATAGATTTTCGTGGGGAAAGTTGGTTACGAACGATATAGTGGAATTAATAGACTCTACCACATTTCGCTGGATTGGACGAGCAGACAATGCGATTATTAGCGGCGGCGTGAAGGTGCATCCCGAGGAGGTGGAAAAGATTATATCGCGAAATATTACAGAGATGCCGCCATTCTATGTGATAGGTGAGGATAACGATAAATGGGGTCAACAGACGGTTTTGGTGGCAGAGTGCTCTGAGCACGAAGCGCGCAAACTGTATGAACAATTGAGTTCGCTTGATTTGCAACCGGCACAAAGGCCGAAGGCCGTGCTAAGCGTGGGAAAATTGCCCTGTACAAAGAACGGAAATAAAATATTGAGAGTGATTCCCGAGGGATTTATCCGAATTTGCTGATTTTGCGCAGCTGCGATTCGTTGATAATTTTGATTCTGCGACCATCGACGATAATTAGGCGCTCGGTGACGAAAGCAGATAGTGTGCGAATTGCATTGGCGGTGGTCATGTTGGAGAGGTTGGCCAGGTCTTCACGAGCCATGTAGATTTTAAGCGTAGAGCCGTCCTCTTCATAGCCATAATTGTCGCGCAACACGATAAGCGCTTCGGCCAAGCGACCGCGGATGTGTTTTTGGGTGAGGTTGACGATACGGGTGTCGGAGCCGCCAAGATTGTGAGATAATTCGCGGATGAAGAACCAAGCAAGCTGGCTGTTGCGGTCGATTAATTCGCGCACTAAGGATAAGGGTAGGGCACCGAGGGTGGACGGCTCGAAAGCGCCGGCACTGGAGACGTAGCGCTCGTCGGCGAAATAGGCACGATAACCGAAATATTGAACAGGACGGATAAGCCGCAAAATTTGAACGCGACCGCCAACGCCCTCTTTAAACTTCTTCACTTTTCCCTTCAAAAGACACCAAAGATATTCAGGCTCGTCTCCTTCGGCGTAGATAAATTGGTTTTTTTTGAATGTTTGGACATTAAAATTGTCGACGATGAGGCGTTTCTCCTCACCGCTTAAGATCGACCAAATATCGGCCATATCTTCGTTGATTACCTTTTCTATTGCAGCCTTTATCATGGGAAAGTGATGAAAATTAGACTTATCTATAGATGCTTTACAACATTAATTACAAACACAAAGTTATAATATTTTTGTTAAATATCAAACAAAAAGAGAACAAAGTTGCGAGCTTGTTGCAAAATGGCCAAGAAAATGGATAAAATGCAACGATAAGTGGACATATTGGCCAATAAGGCTGAATAAAAATAGGGTGAAGACGTTTGCAAAATCAAACCAAAATGCCTAACTTTGCGTTATAAAAGTAAGGACAAGAGAGTTCAGACGAAACCAGATACACCACATCAAAGTAGATTGGGAAACTCGTCAAATTTACGTGAAATACCGAGACTATCTTCGTCGCCCAATGGCGGGCCCCACTCCGCAAGGAGGCCATGAGCCGGGGGATTACAACGGACGGCAAGAACTCAAATCCTGTCTTATCGGAGTTTCATCGCATCCTTTGATGTGGACTTATAAGGAGTCGCTATAGTGCAAAAGCTTTAGCGGCTTCGCTGTGTTTTAGCCTTAAACATAGGCGCAATAGACTTGATAAATGGTGAGGACTGAGTGTTGAACGTTCTCTTTAGGCCATTGGCACTAAAAACTTCTTTGAGATTGTAGGTGATAAGGTAGAGACGTTTGCGAGCGCGCGTCATAGCCACATAAAGCCGGCGCGCGTCTTCTTTTCTGCCATTTTCGTTATCTTTATTGTTGAAGAAAGGATACACGCCATCAACGACATTCACCACGATAACATTTTCAAATTCAAGGCCTTTGGCTTTGTGGACGGTGGAAATGAACACTCTGTCGCTAATAGATTCGCTGCCGCATAAATCTGCCTCGTGATACATATTAAGGTCGTTGAGGTGGAGCGATAATTGAGTGTACATGGTGGATTCAGCGGCGGTGTCGATTACCTCGTTGTTAATAAAATTAATGACATAATTCATTTTGTCGGCTTTGGCGAGGCGCTGACGGAATATTTTGTAGATATATGTCATTTCGTTGGTGATATTTCCATCTTTTCGGAAGAGAGCGATGCGTGATTCTTGGTAGATGTCGCCATAAGCATCGTGGAATTTTTGGCCGATTGCCGCGTTGTCGTTGATGGCTTGTAGAATCAAATCTTTGCGGCGCGAAGCCTCGGCCAGACAGTGATTTACGAGAGATACGGTGGCTGCTACATCGTCGTCGGCCAGGTGGGTGTTGCTGCCTTCCAAGCCAAGAGATTGCAAAAGACTTTTTAGTCGGAATGATTTGAGCTTGGGATATAGAAGGCGCGCGATTCGCAGTGAGTCGTAGCAAACGGGGAATGCATCGGCTATATGAGGAAATCCGCAGTCGCGGCGGAGATTATAGTCGAGGATATTATAATCAAAGTCGAGATTGTGGGCTATTAAAATGTTGTCGGCAGCAAATTCTATGAATTTCATAAGACCCTGTTGCCGATCAACGGGGCATGCACGGGCATATTCTTCGACCAAGGGGTTGACAATTGTGCCGAGCATTTTAGGTATTTGGCGAGTGGTGCGAAGTATGATATTGAACGAGTCGATAATTTGGCCGTTAATAATCTTGACGGCTGCGATTTGCACAATGTCGTCGTTAACGAGGTCGAGACCGGTAGTTTCGGTGTCGAATATCACGAAGGGCTGTGAGCTGCAAGATTTAGCAAAATCGAGCAGCAGCGACGAGCCTTTTCGTTGGATGAAGTCGGATGGCGATAAGCCGGCGTCGCGCAGCGAAAAAGCCCATTCGCGGGCGTTGCGATAAGCATTAAACACTCCGAGCGTATATCCGATCTTGGCCCATGCAAGATAATTCATATCATTGTAAATCACTGATAAGTGGGAAAATATGAACTGCATGGTGGGCGATTTGAATATGTCGCTGCCGGAGATTTTAAAATAGCCGAGCTTTTTGCGGCTCATGTGGGCTGCGATTTCGTCGGCGCAGGCATTGGAGTTGACAATTATAGCGATTCTGCCTTCAGGGAAATTTGATAGGCAGTCGATCACCCTTTGTGGAACTTGAGAGCTGGTCGCGGCATTAACTATTGCAAGGTCGCCATATTCGGCGGATGAAGTGTCGGCGGTTTGTGGCAACAGTTCAACCGGAGTGTCGAGAACTTGGGCAGCGTATTTATTGAATATATCAAGGAGATAGCGAGGCGAACGATAGCACTGAGCAAGATGATGGACATTTTGGCCGCAGCGCTGTCGAATATTATTTAATGTCTGAAGTTTTGCGCCGATAAAGGAAAATATGGCTTGCTGGCTGTCGCCGAGGTAGAGAGTCACATTCTTGTCTTTATCGGTGAAAAGGTCGATAATCGCGATTTGCAGTGTGTTTAGGTCTTGCACTTCATCAATTTGTATCCAATCGTAGTGAGGAATACTGTCGGGATTGGTGGTGGCGTAGTCGTAGGTGAGAAGCAAGAGATCGTCGAAATCCACAAGCGATTTTTCCTGCTTATAAACTTCGTAGGCCTTGGCTATGGCCATTTTCTCGAGCAGGTGGTAGGTCATTGTGGTGCGATCTTTCCACGTGGATAGATATGCGGCGGCGTTGTCGTAGATTTGAAGAAGGTTAGTATATGTGGCAGCTGCGCCCATTTCGCCGCATAGTTGCTTAATTAAGCTTTGTAGTTGGTCTTGTCCTTCATTAAAAAGGAGAAGACTGCCGGGATGACGCCGGCGGAGCTGGTGGAAGAAATGCTGTAATCCCAGAATATAATTGACGAGGCCGCGCTCGCCAAAAGATAAGGCCTCGGGTGAATCGGAGTCGTCGCGGCCCATAAGATTGAACACTAACGAATATGTGTCGTTTTCGTCGAGGATGGATGAAGATTGAGCAATTAGGCCGTTGTTGTATAGAAAATTTGAGCAGAAGCGGTGAGTGTTTCCAACGAAAATATCTGCTGAATCAGCGCCGGAAACCATGTTGATACGCTCTTTCATGCCTCGCGCTGCGCGATTGGTAAAGGTGAGGCAAATCATTTTTTGAGGGTCGCCGCCATTTGCGAGGTGTCGAGCGACGCGCTCGGCAAGGATGTCGGTTTTGCCACATCCGGCTGAGGCAAGCACCAGGTGGTAGCCGTTGTCGAGCTCAATTACGGCTCGTTGATACGCATCTCTGCGTGGATCAATTTGATACATGAGGAAAGATAAAAGCGGCGCACTCTACAGAAAGAATGCGCCGCTGAAATGCGATATTATTACTTAATGAGATATTGCGAAGAGATTGATTGGTTGGAGTGTACGCGACGGATA
>CAZRCU010000108.1:0-8523 GCA_964598685.1 uncultured Bacteroides sp. | reverse complement strand
ATTTTACGTATCAACTGCGGCCGAGGTGTCAAAGCCAAAATATAAGGGCAAATGGCGCTGTAAGCACACCAAACACGATGGCGAATATTAGCAGCCATTCGGTGAGATCTGCCATTGATTTGGCCCCGTTGTAGTCGCCCGACGAGAATCTCGATGAGCTGATGGCACCTGTGATGATGGCCAGCAGGGCTATGGGCGAGCAACAAATCACGGTGAGCAACACTGCAAGCCATGTGTAGGTGGCCGGTTGCTTCACATACACCACCCGTGGCTGTGGCTCGGGTTGCGTCGCCTGGAATAGCGGCGCTGTGGCCGGAGCTTTTCCGGCAGGAGTCCATTCGGGGAGGCCGGCATACCACACAGGGGTGTTTGCATCAATGGGCAGCTGCGATATTTGCGATAAATCGTAGGGGCCTTGTTGCACGCCGTTGAGATGTATCCAAATTTTCATTTTTTGTGCTCGCTAAAAATCAAATTTTAGAAGAATTTTGTTTCCTTGCCCAGAATATCGGAAAGCAGGTTGTTGGCCAAGCGGCTTGTGCCGATGCGGAAGTATTCGTTCGAGAGCCATTCTTCGCCCAGGATTTCTTTTACCAGGGTGTAGTATTTCACTGCGTCTTGAGTGGTGGAAACGCCGCCCGACACCTTCAGGCCAACCTTTGTGCCGGTCTGTTCGTAGTATTCCTTGATGCACTTGGCCATCACATAGGCGGCTTCAAGCGATGCACCGGGGAATTCCTTGCCGGTCGAGGTCTTTAGGAAGTTGGCGCCTGAGTAGAGCGACAGCACAGAGGCGTTGCGAATGTTCTCGGCTGTCTTTAGGGCGCCTGTTTCGAGAATCACCTTGAGGATAGCGTTGCGGCAAGCGGCTTTTTGCTCAATGATTTCGTCGCAAACGGCTTCATAGTCGCCGTCGCGATAGTTGCCGAGGTTAAACACGATGTCGATTTCATCGGCACCGCCTTCCACTGCCATTGCAGTTTCGGCAATTTTGATTTCAGAGAATGTTTGCGACGAGGGGAATGCGCCCGACACGCATGCAATGTCTACGCTGCTCACTTCAAGCACGGCGCGAACCACCGGAGCAAAGTTGGGATATACACAGATAGCGGCAACATTGCGCAGCATGGGATATTCTTCGTCGAATGCGTTCACGCGCTCAACAAAATCGCTCACTGATGCCGGAGAGTCGTTGGCGGTGAGGGTGGTGAGGTCGATTGTGTTGAACAGGAATTTATGTACATCGGTTGTGTTGTTTTCATCGAAGTGTTCGTCGAGAATCTTCTTCACGTCGGCAGCCACGGCAGCGTCGTCAATATTAACGGCACTTTTGGCAATAGCGTCAGTATATTTGTCGCTCATAATCAATAATGTACTTTATAGGTTAATATTTCAAGATATTTTTAAAGCTTTGGGTTGTTGCGATGGCGGTCGGCATCGCGAGTGGTTTTCTTTTCGATGTTTTTGCGCAGGGCATCGGTGAGATCCACACCGGTTTGATTGGCAATTGCCATGAGCACCCACAGCACATCGGCCAATTCGTCGGCCAACTCGCATTTCTCGCCCGGCTTGAAGGATTGGTCGCCATATTTGCGTGCCATAATGCGAGCCACTTCGCCGGTCTCCTCGGTGAGAATCGCCATATTGGTGAGCGGCGAAAAGTAGCGCACACCAATGGTTGAGATCCATTGGTCCACGATGGTCTGTGCTTGGCGCAGGGTGATTTCGTTGGCTTCGTTTGTGCTCATTTCAGTTGCTTTATCCACAAAGTTACAAAATTTTTTTATTCTTTCAATAATTCTGTGACATAAGGGGTGGGGCGCAGCTTATGGGCACGTGTCAGGTAGGTCTCGGCCTCAGATGCTTGTCCTGCAAGGGTGTAGTAGTTGCCCAGATTGAGAAGAGCGTCGTAGTTGTCGGGGTCGATTTGCAGAATTTGCTGCCAAGTCTTTGTGGCGTTGTCGAAATCGCCTTGCAGTGCATAGCCTTCGGCCAGGATGCCCAAATAATGAGTTGATTCGGGTAGGCCCACCAGCATATCGGTGGCAAACTCCACCATCATTGGGCCGTCGCGTCGCGCCGAATAGTGGTTGAGCAGCTCGTTATCAAGAGCGCGACGCATCCACGAGAAGTGTTCGCGCAGCATATACAAGTATTCACCATAGCGGTCGCCGCACCCTATGCGATATTCGTCGGTGCGCACAAGCTCCAAAATCTCGGCCAACCCGATATTATGTGCCATGGCGCGCTCCATCAGATCAATCGAGGCGGCGGTGTCGCCGGCCATTTCATTTGACACTATCGCGCGAGCGTAGGTGGTGGCCGAGTCGGGCTGCATATCCAGCATCAGCTCATAGAGAGCGGCGGCATTGTTCCATTCTTGCCACTCATACGACCGATTGGCTCTGACGGCGGTGGATGTGTAGCGGTCGGCTGCCATGGCCAGCAAGGCGGTGGCGATGCATATTAATAATAGAAATCGGCGCATTCGTTTTAGTATTTAAATGAGCTGCCACCGAGAAATTCGCGCATCAGCGATGTCGATGGAATCGTCTTTAGCTCGATTGGCGAGAAATAGCTTAGGAATTTTAGCAGGCGATAGGCTTCGGAGTATTCGGGCACATCGTGGGGCACATTTTTCAGAATAGGCTCGGCAAATTCTTTCATCACAGCCAATTCATAGAGCAGCGATGAATTGAACATTGCGTCGGCATTCTCTTGGTAGGGGAAAATCCACTTTTCCTCGCCTCGGCGCACGCTTGGCCAACGGCGAATGGTGTCGGTGGCCGATGTGCCGCGATATTTGTGGTCGCGGATGATGCGGCGCAGCAGGCGGTTGTCGGTTGTCGGCACCCAGTTGTGGTCGTCGATGGTGATGGTGGTGAGCGACGACACATACACTCTGAATTTCATCCGTTCCTCGATATGCGCGGTGAGGTCGGGATTCAGTCCGTGAATGCCTTCGATCAGCAAGATTGAGCCCTGATCCAGCTTAATGCGGTTGCCCTTGTATTGGCGGCACCCCAGCTCAAAGTTGTAGCTCGGCAGCTCCACCTCTTTGCCGGCAAGTATATCGTTGAGATCTTTGTTGAATTGTTCCAAGTCGAGCGCATAGAGCGATTCATAATCGTAATCGCCGTTGGCGTCGAGCGGCGTGTCCTTGCGGTTGACAAAATAGTCGTCGAGCGAAATCAGACACGGCTTCAGCAAATTGGTCATCAGCTGAATGCCCAGGCGTTTTGTAGTGGTGGTCTTGCCCGACGACGACGGCCCTGAGATCAGCACGATTCGTGCGCCACCCTCGTTGTAGCGGCGAGTGATTTCATCGCTGATGCGTGCAATCGACTTCTCGTGAAGCGCTTCGGCCACATTTATAAGGTCGGCGGCGTGGTGGTCGGCCACTGCATGATTCAGCTCGCCCACATTTCTCACACCGATAATGTCGTTGAACTTCAGATAATCCGTGAATGCGCGATACATCTTTTCCTGGTCGATGTGTTGTGGCGTGGTCGTCGGATTATTGCGGTCGAAGCCCACCAGCAAGAATCCCTCTTTGTAGGGCCGCAGCTGCCACACCCTCAATATGCCGGTAGCCGGTGCCAGCGAGCCGTAATAGCTATCGCAAATGCCGTCGAGGCTATAATAGGTGGTGTAGATTTTATGAGTAGTCTCCATCACGCCCGCTTTATCGTCGAGACCTTGACGGCGAAAAATATCTATGGCGTCGCTTGTGAGCACCTCGTGGCGCTCAAACGGCAGATTGCGAGCGATTAGCCCCTGCATTTCGGCCGATATTGCTTCAACAAGCTCGGCATTGCATTCCACTGTGCCTCCCAATCGGCAATAATAGCCGCGCGAGATTGAATGTTCGATATTAAGCTTGGCTTTTGGAGCCACACGTGTCACGGCGCAATACAGCACCATACATAGCGAGCGGATATAGGCTCGCTCGCCTGCCGGATGAGTGATTGGCAGAAATTCCACCATCTTGGGGTGGTAGAGACAATAGCTCAGCGCCTCGTTTTTGTTGTTAACGCGTGCCACAATAGGCTCAAAGCCCAATTGGTCTGACAGCCTGTTGGCCAGTGAAAGCAATGATTCGCCACCGGCCACCTTTATATAGCGGTTGAGATTTACGCAATATATTTCTAATGTAGAGTCCATTGGAAGGGTTGGATTAGAATTCATTGCAAATATAGCGAATTAGAATTGATTCAAATGCGCAAATTTGGCCACATTTTGGGATTTTTATGGAAATTATATAATTATACCCGCCATTTGGGGCGGGTAAGCAGCTGAAACACAGCTTTATCAATAGCTATATAAAAAAATTACTCGTCATCTCGACGAGCAATCTCTTTAACCTTAAATCTAATACCATGAAAAACACGTTGCAAAGTTAATGGTTTTATGTTATACAACATACTTTTTCGGCAAGAAAATTCATCTATCTAACAATATTTAACAAATAATCAACCTTTCGCCCATGAAATTTTCCCAAATTGCCACATCTTCTTGGTGATTCTCCCACTGCGCATTATTTTTCAATGAAAGATAGGTTATTATGGCCTGTTTATTGGTAGATTCTTGAAAAATGGCTAACTTTGCACAAGTTTGCGAAGCAAGTGCCAAAATTCTTGCATTTCTCGATTTTAGAAACTACAATTTTCAAGATAAAAATATGGATTGGATTACAGACCTGCTTGGCCCGCACAACACGTCTATCGCATCGGCTTTGGTGCTATATTCGTTTGTGATAGCCATGGGCATTATCATCGGAAAGGTGAAAATAGCCGGAGTGTCGCTTGGCGTCACCTTTGTGCTGTTTGTCGGTATTCTTATGGGCCATTTCGGATATGAAGTGGACGGGAATATTTTGAAATTCGTCAGAGAATTTGGCCTTATTTTGTTTATTTTCGCTATCGGCTTGCAAGTGGGCCCCGGCTTCTTCTCTTCGTTTAAGAAGGGTGGCATGAGGCTTAATCTGCTCGCTACGCTCGGTGTTGCGCTCAACGTGGTGATCGTGTTGCTCATCTACTATTTCGGCAACATTCACGACATCCACGCATTGGTGGGCGTGATGAGCGGCGCTGTCACCAACACCCCCGGCCTCGCTGCCGCACAGCAAACTGTGTCGCAAATGGTGGGCGGTGCCGACCAAGCCAACCTTATGGCACAAGGCTATGCCGCTGCATATCCTCTGGGCGTGGTTGGTATTATTATGTCGATGTTTGTCATCAAGGGCATTTTCCGAATCAAGACCGATAAAGAAATCTCCGAGCTCGAAAACGAGCAAGAAAATTCCCAGCTCAAGCCCTTTATTCTTAATATTAAGGTGGAAAACAAGCTCGTGGCCAATCGCACAATCCTCGAATTGCACGACGTGATCCAATGCAACTTTGTGATTTCGCGTATTATGACCGAGGACGGCAAGATTGTAATCCCCAAATCCAGCACCGAAGTGAAGCTTGGCGACATCCTCAAGGTGATTTGCTCAAGCCAGGACGCCGAACGCTTCCACGCCCTTCTCGGACCTGACGTAGAGATGGACTGGGAATCAACCCCAACCCCCGTGTTCTCGCGCCGCATCCTTATCACAAAGAGCGAATATAACGGCGTGGCCCTCGGCTCGCTTCGCCTCCACAATGGCTATCAGCTCAACGCCACACGTGTCAATCGTGCCGGCGTCGACCTCCTCGCCGCTCCAAGCCTGCGCTTGCAAATGGGCGACCGCATCACCGTGGTCGGCAACCTTGAAGACATCGACCGCCTGGCCTCGCGCCTCGGCAACTCGATGAAGCGCCTCAATCAGCCCAACCTTGTCACTATCTTTGTCGGCATCGTGTTTGGTATCATCCTCGGCTCAATCAACCTTGGCTTCGGCATGAAGCTCGGTTTGGCCGGTGGCCCGCTCGTTGTGGCAATCCTGCTCAGCCGCTTCGGCTACAAATTTAAGCTTGTCACCTACACCTCGTCGTCGGCCTCAATGATGCTGCGCGAATTGGGTATATGTTTGTTCTTAGCCTCGGTGGGCATCGCCGCCGGTAAAGACTTTGCCAGCGCAGTGTTCAACCTCACCGGTATGTGGTGGGTAATCTGGGGCTTTGTAATCACCGTGGTGCCTCTGATTGTTGTGGGCCTTATCGCTCGCGGACACGACCGCACCAACTACCTCACCATCATGGGCCTCTTCTCGGGCAACTACACCGATCCCCCGGCCCTCGCTTATGCCAACAACTCCACAGGCAACGACGCTCCCGCGGTGGCCTATTCAACCGTCTACCCGCTCACAATGTTCCTGCGTGTGCTCGCGGCACAAGGCCTGGTTTTAGCCTTCTCCTAACGATAGATTTCACTCATCTACTATAAAAAACGCCACCTTCGCAATGCCGGAGGTGGCGTTTTGTCCCCAACAGCGCAATATCTACCCTAAAAATATCCCTTTCGGCGATTGATATTTGGCCAAATCTATGTATCTTTGCCATATTAAAATTTAAGATTATAACTACTAAATATGTCAGAAACTCCTCAATATGATTTCCTGATTGTTGGTGCCGGCCTTTATGGCGCCACATTCGCCCACCGCGCTGCCCGCGATGGCATGCGTTGTCTTGTTATCGACCGTCGCCCGGTTGTTGGCGGTAATCTATATTGTGAAAAAATCGCCGATGTCACCATCCACTCTTATGGCCCTCACATCTTTCGCACATCCGACCCCGAAGTGTGGAACTTTGTAAACTCGCTCGTCGAGATGGAGCCTTATGTGCACCATGCAATGTCGCTCGGCGCTGATGGCGTGTATCGCACTCTGCCCTTCAACATGAACACCTTCCGCGAGCTGTGGGGCGTATCCACCGCCGAGGAAGCACAAGCCAAGCTCGACGAACAGCGCGCCGATGCCCCCGAAAATCCCCTCAACCTCGAGGATCAAGCCATTGCCATGGTGGGCCGCGACCTCTACGAGCTAATGGTGAAGCGCTACAACGAAAAGCTTTGGGGCCGTCCCTGCGCCAATCTGCCATCATTCCTGATCAAGCGCATTCCGCTGCGTTTCACCTACGACAACAACTACTTTGACGACACCTACACCGGCGTCCCCGTCAATGGCTACAATGGTCTGTTCGACAAGCTTCTTGAAGGCTGCGACGTGCGCCTCGGCGTTGATTTCTTCTCCGACCGCGACAACCTCATGAAGCTCGCTCGCCACACCGTCTTCTCCGGCAAAATTGATGAATTCTTCGACTATCAATTCGGCCGTCTCGACTATCGCACCCTGCGATTCGAGCACGAAGTGGTCGACGGCCAATTCGCCCAAGAATGTGCCGTTATCACCGACAACACCACCGAAAACGACTATGTGCGCATCTGCGAACACAAGCATTTCGACACGGCCGGCCGCAATTTGCCGCAAACTGTCCTCACCCGTGAATACTCGGTGGAATACACCGAAGGCATGGAAGCCCTGTATCCCGTCAACGACATCCGCAACATGGCCATCTATGCCCGCTACCACGACCTTGCCAACCGCCAAATCAACGTCACCTTCGGTGGCCGTCTCGCCGAATACCACTACTATGATATGGCCCCGGTAATCTCCAAAGCGATGAAAGACTACGACGAGGTAATCTCACACCTGCAATGAGCATTCAACCGACACCCGACCCTGCTGCCGACGACCAAACCGACGCTCCCGCTCCCGCCGCGCCCGAGCAATCCGCTCCCGCCGATGCCGAGCCTGCGACTACGCCTCAGGCACCCACTTCATGGGCACGACGCTATCTAGCCGTGCCCACCGTCATTGGCATCATCTTTGTGGCCTACATGGCCTTTTTCGGTGAAAACTCCATCACACAGCGCGTGGCTTATCAGCACGTCATCGACAGCCTCACCGAATGTGTCAACCGACAGCAGGACACGCTCGAATATTATCGCGACCTCAACCACCGCCTCAGCTCCGACCCCGAACTTATGGAGCAAGTGGTGCGCGAGCAATACAATATGAAGCGTGAAAATGAAGACGTCTACGAATTTATAACTCCCGATAAATGACCACTACTACAAAACGCGCGGCCCTCTGCTCGCTCATCTCCAGCATCGGCCTTCTCCTCATAGCTATTGCCACCTTGATTCCTATCATCTCGGGCGGTTTCCCTCAATCGCCTCTCTACAAATATCTCTATTCTGCCGGCGCAATCGTGTGCCTGCTGGCCTCGCTCTTCAATCCCTGCACCTCGCCCGAATTGATTGAGCGCCGCTGGCATCGCATCGAAGGCTGGAGCTCTCTATTCTTCTGCGGCGGTGCTGCCACCCTCTTTGTCCCCGGCGCCACTCCTCGCGATTGGCTCGCTTTTACCCTCGCCGCTGCCGTGATTCGCATCATTTGCTTCTTCCGCGGCATTCGTGCCGACGCCAAACGCAAGGCCAAGGGATAAAAAATGTTATCAAAGTCGCGAATTTTGGGAAATAACACACAGATACATGATGAAGGCAGAGTTTATCTGGAATTTGAAGCACAAATTGCTG
>CAZRCU010000107.1:0-8548 GCA_964598685.1 uncultured Bacteroides sp. | reverse complement strand
GAGCTCAACGACCCCATCGACCAATACGAGCGCTTTGTTGAGCAAATGCGCCTCGGCGAAAAGGGCGACGACGAGGCTATGATTATCGACGGCGACTTCATCCGCGCCCTCGAATATGGTATGCCTCCTACATCTGGCATGGGCATTGGTATGGACCGTCTGGTGATGCTGATGACCGGCCAAACCACCATTCAAGAAGTGCTGCTCTTCCCGCAAATGCGTCCCGAAAAGACCGAGCGCCGCGACAAGGCCGAGGCCTTTGAAGCCGTGGGCGTGCCCAATGAATGGGTGGCTCCGCTGCAAAAGGCAGGTGTGCTCACTGTTGAAGCCCTGTCGACCGTGGTTGCCGGCAAGCTCTTCCAGGATTTATGTGGTGTAAACAAGAAATACAAGCTGGGCCTCAAAAATCCAACGCCTGCCGAAATTCAGGCTTGGGCAGATGCGGCCGCAGCCACTAAATAATAAAACCATTTAAAGTTACTACCTGATAGTCTAAAGACATCATGACTGACATAAGAAAAGTGGCAGTGTTGGGCGGCGGCAGTTGGGCCACCGCCCTCGCCAAGCTGCTACTGCAAAACTGTAAGGAAATCATCTGGTATATGCGGCGCGACGACCGCATCGAGGAGTTTCGTACCCTGGGCCACAACCCGGCGTACCTCACCGATGTGACCTTCGACACCTCGCATATAGATTTCTCATCCGATATAAATCGTGTGTGCAACGATGCCGATGTGCTGCTATTAGCCACCCCCTCTCCATATTTCAAATCTCACACGGAAAAAATCACCACCGATATATCCGATAAAATCATTGTATCGGCTATCAAGGGCATTGTGCCCGACGAAAATCAGCTGATCACCGATTATATGACCGACCATTTCGGCGTGGATCGTATGCGCGAATTGGTGATTTCAGGCCCATGCCATGCCGAGGAAGTGGCGCTCGACCGCCCCTCGCTCCTCACAATTGGCTGCCACGACATTGATTTGGCCGGCGAATTTTCCAAAATGCTCACAGGCAAGCACACTCGCACCCTCCTTTCAACCGATGTGGAGGGTATCGAATATGCCGCTGTGCTCAAGAATATCTATGCGATTGCAGCCGGCGTGAGCCACGGCATGAAGATGGGCGACAACTTCTCGGCCATCCTTATTTCCAATGCAATTCGCGAAATGGAGCGCTTTGTGAACGCTGTGGCTCCACGCGAGCGCCAGATTTGTGATTCTGTATATTTGGGCGATTTGCTTGTAACAGCCTATTCACGCTTCTCGCGCAATCACAATTTTGGCTCGATGATTGGCAAGGGCTATTCGGTGACAGCCGCTCGCATGGAAATGGAGCAGACCGCCGAAGGCTACTACGGCGCGAAATGTATTTTTGATATCAACCGCCAATACAAGGTGGAGATGCCCATCCTTGATGCCGTGTATGATATTCTGTATCGCCATATCTCACCTGCTAAAGCCATGGTGCGTATGGGCAAAACTCTCGCATAATTATGAACGAATCCATCACACCGGCTCTGTATCTGTTTCCCGTGCCAATGGGCGACGCGGCTCCGGCCGACGTGCTGCCACGTCGCAATCTAGAATTGCTGCGCGGCGTGCGACACTTTGTGGTGGAAAACGTGCGCTCGGCGCGTAGATTTCTGCGTGCCGCCTGTCCTGAAATTGTCATTGACGATTTAAGTTTTACCGAGCTTAGCGAGCACACCCCTCGCGAGGCTGTGGAGGATATGCTGGACCCGCTGGAACATGGCGAGGCTATTGGTGTGATTAGCGAGGCCGGTTGCCCTGCGGTGGCCGACCCCGGCGCCGATATTGTGGCTGTGGCGCAGCGTCGCGGCCTGCCTGTGGTGCCTCTGGTGGGGCCGTCGAGCATATTGCTCTCGCTTATGGCGTCGGGCTTCAACGGCCAGACGTTCACTTTCCGCGGCTATCTGCCAATCGACCGTGGCCCGCGCAATGCTGCAATTCGCGATATTGAGCGAGCAGCCCGTGCCGGCCACACACAAATCTTCATTGAAACCCCCTACCGCAACAATCGCCTCGTTGAGGAGCTTGTGCGCACACTTCCCGCCGATTTGCGCCTATGTGTGGCCTCGGATATCGGCGGTTCACGCGAAAATATAACAACCCTCACAATATCTCAATGGCGCAGCCGTAAATACGACTACGCAAAGATACCTACAATTTTTCTAACCTGTCGCTAACCCATGTCGCGTCGTTATAATCGTAGAGCAACCCGCCCACTCGAGGATTTGCCGAATCTCTTTACGGCAGATTCCCGCGATTGCGACGTGTCATTTACCGTCGAGGGCGGCCGTCCGGCAAAAGATGCCAAGAGCGTCGAGTCGGAATATGCCGTTCCCGACGATTTAACTCGCCCTCAAAATCGCCTGCGATTTATGTCGTTTGGCAGCGGTTCCAGCGGCAACTGCGCCTATATCGGCACCCCGAAAAACGGTGTGCTGATTGATGCGGGCGTCGACAATAATCAGGTGACGCGCGAGCTGGCCAAGGCCGGCATTGAAATGTCTTCAATTCGCGGCATCTTGCTCACCCACGACCACGCCGACCACGTGCGCTATTCCTATGCGCTGCTGCGTCGCAATCCGCATCTGCGCCTATATGCCACCCCCCGCACAATCGAGGGCATTTTGCGCCGCCACAACATCTCGCGACGTATCAAAGAATATCATCAGCCAATCTACAAAGAGCACGAAGTGAATTTTGGCGACTTCCGCGTAACACCCTTTGAGACCTCGCATGACGGCTCTGACAATGTGGGCTTCTATGTGGAATTTGAGAAAAAGACCTTTGTGGTGGCTACCGATATGGGCTATGTCACCGATCGTGCCGACTACTATATCCGCCGTGCCCATGCACTGATGATTGAATCCAACTACGACGACCACAT
Source organism: uncultured Bacteroides sp. (assembly GCA_964598685.1). Taxonomy (GTDB): domain Bacteria; phylum Bacteroidota; class Bacteroidia; order Bacteroidales; family Muribaculaceae; genus CAG-873. The sequence goes on along the minus strand of CAZRCU010000107.1, from coordinate 5,626 downwards.
GCTCACCGTGGGACGATACAAAGAGCACCTCAAGGCCCGTATCCGCTCGCTCACCGGACATATGGACAATGCCGCCACAGCTCGTTATCTCACTGAAATCCTCACTCCCAAACTGACCCACATATTCCTGTGTCACCTCAGCGAGGAAAACAACACCCCCGAAATAGCCCTCAATACCGCTGTTGAAGCCTTGCGCTCAATTGGCATCGAGCCGGCTGAATCCACTATCAACATCGAGCCCGGCACGGTGTATATCACCACCCTGCCGCGCAAAGAGAGCACCGATCTCTACGTGTTTTAATCCTTGACTTATGCGACGATTTATCTTACCCCTTTTGGCTGCGTTTTTGCTGGCTGCCTGTGGCCACAGCAACAATTATTTGGTGGAAGGCGTTATCGAAGGCAATCCCACGATGAATTTGCGCGTAATCACCTATGCCGACGGCAACATCACGCAAGCCGTGGTGGCCTCGCGCGACGGCAAATTCAATTTTAGCGGCACCGCCCAGCGTGGCGCGCTAATCGAAATCTACGACAATGATTATCGCATTATAGCTCGCACATATGCCGAAAACGGCAATAATATCGAGCTAAAGCTGAAGCGCAACTCGCCCTCGTCGATTCAAGCCAAAGGCAATGAAGTGGCGCAGCGCTGGGCCTCTTGGCTTAACGAAAACAAAGAACTAATGGATGGCCGCAACGCCAAGGCTAAAAATTCGGCCATTGCTGCCTATGTGGGCGCGCATAAGTCGGATCCAGTGGCCACGCTGCTGCTGGTGTCGGAGTACGACGCCAATATCGACGCTCAGGGCGCCGATTCATTGCTTTCCTTAATAACTCCCGAGGCAAGGCTCTCCGACGTGTCAGCGGCCCTCTCAGTGCAATTAGAGCGCATTTCCACCATGGTGACGCGCGAGCCAATTGCATCAGTGCCCTATCGCGAGATGGGCAACCGCACCAAAATCTTCAATCCGCATCGCAGCCAATTATCGTTGATGGCCTTTTCCGACGATATGTCGGGCCGTCGCGACAGCATCTTGGAGCAACTGCGACACATAGCGTTGCATCGCTCTGCGGGCCGCTTTGATATGGTGGATTTTTCAGTGGATTCCGACACATTGGTGTGGAAACGCTCGATCGTGACCGATTCCGCCACATGGACTCAAGGCTGGGTGGCCGGTTCAATCTCGGGGCAAGCGCTTGCCAAGCTGGGCATCCCCACCGTGCCGTATTTTATCGTGGTGGATTCAGCCGGACGGCAGGTGTGGCGCGGACAGTCGATTTCCGAGGCGCGCTCGTATATCGTCACAAAACTCTCAAAAATGTAGCAAAGAAGCATCCTATAAAACAACTCAACTCTCCTAACAATGCTGGTAAAAACATATGGGTCGGCAGTGCATGGCATTGATGCCATTGTAGTCACCATCGAGGTGTCGGTGGAAAACGGTGTGCAATTTTGCATCGTTGGCCTGCCGGATACATCAGTGAAAGAAAGCCATCAGCGCGTGATGTCGGCTATTAAGCAGTCGGGCTATATGCTGCCGCGCAAGAGCGTGGTGGTGAATATGTCGCCTGCCGATGTAAAGAAAGAAGGCTCGGCCTACGACCTCCCTATTGCAGTGGCTCTAATGGTGGGCACCGAGCAAATCAAGGCGCCCGAATTGTCGCGCTTTATGATTATGGGTGAATTGTCGCTCGACGGCACTGTGCTGCCGGTGCGAGGCGCCTTGCCAATGGCTATCGAGGCGCGCAAGCGAGGATTCAAGGGCTTGATTGTGCCGCAAGCTAATGCCACCGAAGCCGCTGTGGTGAATAATCTCGAGGTGTATGGCGTGGAAAATCTGCGCCAGGTGCTTGATCTGCTCAGCGGAATGGCCACATTCGAGCCGATAGAGTTTGACACGCGAGCCGAGTTTGCTCGCTCGCAGGCGGTGTTTGATTTCGATTTCTCGGAGGTAAAAGGCCAGGAGGACGTGAAGCGAGCCTTTGAAGTGGCCTGCGCCGGTGGCCATAATATATTGCTTGTGGGCCCTCCGGGGTCGGGCAAATCAATGATGTCGAAGCGCTTGCCGTCGATTATGCCGCCGCTTACGCTGGCCGAAGCGTTGGAAACCACCAAAATCCACTCGGTGGCCGGCAAATTGAAAAGCGGCTCCAAGCTGATGACTCAGCGCCCGTTTCGTGCGCCACACCACACAATCTCGCCTGTGGCCTTGGTGGGCGGTGGCTCCAACCCACTGCCGGGCGAAATCTCACTGGCCCACAACGGCATTCTGTTTATGGACGAATTCCCGGAGTTTCCTCGTCCGGTGCTGGAAGTGCTGCGTCAGCCGCTTGAGGATCGTCACATCACAATCTCGCGAGCTCGTTATGCTGTGGATTATCCTGCCGGATTCATGCTCGTGGCCTCGATGAATCCGTGTCCGTGTGGCTACTACAACCACCCCACCAAAGAGTGTACGTGCATGCCGGGCGCCGTGTCTAAGTATTTAAGCCGCATTTCAGGCCCGCTGCTCGACCGTATCGACATCCAGGTGGAAATCCTTCCGGTACCATTTGAAAAGCTGTCACAAATGGCCTCAGGCGAAAGCAGCGCCGCAATCCGTCAGCGTGTGATAAATGCGCGTGCGGTGCAGTCAGAGCGATTCAAATCCGAGCCCGATGTTCACTGCAATGCACAGATGACATCGCGCCTTATCAATAAGTGGTGTCAACTCGACAACGCCACAATGGAAATCTTGCGCCATGCAATGACCAAATATGATATGAGCGCTCGCGCCTACGACCGTATTCTCAAAGTGGCGCGCACGATTGCCGACCTTGCCGGCGCCGAAAATATCGGTCCCGACCATATCCACGAGGCCATTCAATATCGCAATCTCGACCGCTCCTCGTGGGGCTCGGCCCAGAGCAAAATTATCAAGAATAATCCCTAATCCAAAAATTACCTCATAAATTTTGGATTATAATCCAAAAAATAGGGGGTATTTTTTGCATTAGAAGTAAAAGTTGTGTATCTTCGCAGCGAAAAGATCCCATTTAATGTGTTATGATTAAGCGAATTCTGGCCAAAACAATAGCCGACCACATCGGGCGAGGCAAAGCGATAATCCTAATTGGCGCTCGCCAGGTAGGTAAAAGTACGATGTTCAACGAGCTAATGAGTGAGCTCGAAGCACCTGTGTTGTCTCTAAATTGTGATGATCCGAATGTGCGGCGCGAGTTGTCTGATATATCGACGACCGATCTTAACCACCTTGTTGCCGATAATAAGGTGATAATGATTGACGAAGGTCAGCGGTTGAGCGATATTGGAATGACGATTAAACGCATTGTGGACAATCACCGCGATGTGCAGGTGTTGGTAACCGGTAGCACGTCTTTGGATTTGCGAAACCGTCTGAATGAGCCGATGACAGGCAGAAAGTATGAATTTACCATGTATCCTGTCTCTACTGCCGAGTTGTATAACACCTATGGGTATCTGCCTACAAAACAACTCTTGGACTTTAGGCTTATTTATGGCTCGTATCCCGATGTATTAATGCATCCCTCCGAGGCTCGAGAGCTGATAATGGGCCTCTCTGACAGCTATCTTTATAAAGATATTCTGGAATTGGACTCTGTGCGCAAATCTGATTTGCTTCGCAAGCTGTTGGTGGCGTTGGCGCTGCAAGTCGGTAGCGAAGTATCCTATAATGAGGTGGCTCAAACAATCGGTAGTGATAGCCGCACCGTTGAGCGGTATATAAATCTCCTTGAGAAATGCTATGTGGTGTATAGGCTTAACGGATTGAGCCGAAATTTGCGAACCGAGCTGAAGAAAAGCAAGAAAATATTATTCTATGATAATGGCGTCAGAAACGCGATTCTCAATAATTTCTCACCGGCCGACTTACGATCGGATATGGGCGCATTGTGGGAAAATTTCTTCATAACAGAGCGCGTAAAATCTAATGCCTATAATGGTAGATTCCCCAACTATTACTTTTGGCGCACCACCGATCAGAAAGAGATCGACTTTATTGAGGAAATCGACGGCGTCTTCACCATTTTTGAAATGAAATTTAATCCGCGCAAGGGCAATGTGAAATTCCCCAAAGCGTTTACCGACAATTACAAATGTGTCGACAGCCACGTTGTCACGCCCGACAACTACATGGATTTGTTGGTATAGCCCCCCAAAAATCAACTGCCCGACTTTTGAATGTCGGGCAGTCAATTTTTTATGCTTTGTCGCGGAAGTAGAGGGTGACGGGTGTGCCGGTAAATTCCCAATGTTCGCGAATCTTGTTTTCGAGGTAGCGGCGATAGGGCTCTTTAACCCATTGCGGCAAGTTGCAGAAGAAGATGAAAGTGGGCACTTGCGCGCCTTTGAGCATTGTGATGTATTTAATCTTCACATATTTGCCCTTGTTGGCAGGTGGCGGATATGCCGTAATATCTTCTTGCATCACGCGGTTGAGCTCTGATGTGGGCACGCTGCGTTGACGGTTTTTGTAGACATCTACGGCGGTTTCAATCACCTTGTAGATGCGTTGCTTTGTGATAGCCGAGCTGAATATGATGGGGAAATCCACAAATGGAGCGAAACGCTCGCGGATTGCGCTTTCAAATGTGTTGATAGCTGCTTGCGATTTGTCTTGCACGAGGTCCCACTTGTTCACTACCACCACGAGGCCCTTTTTATTGCGCTGGATTAGCGAGAAGATGTTGACATCCTGTGTCTCGATGCCGCGAGTGGCATCAATCATAAGGATGCACACATCCGATGCTTCGATGGCGCGGATTGAGCGAATCACCGAATAATATTCGATATCCTCGTTTACCTTGTTTTTCTTGCGAATACCGGCGGTGTCCACGAGATAGAAGTCGAATCCGAATTTATTGTAGCGGGTGTAGATCGAGTCGCGAGTGGTGCCGGCAATATCGGTCACGATGTGGCGGTCTTCGCCGATAAATGCGTTGATGATTGAAGATTTGCCGGCGTTGGGGCGTCCTACGATGGCAAATTTGGGTATATCATCGAGCTTCTCTTCATCGTTGGGGTCGTTTTGCGGCAGGTCTTTCACCACTTGGTCGAGCAGGTCGCCTGTGCCATAGCCGTTGATGGCCGACACGGGGTAGGGGTCGCCAAGGCCAAGAGCATAAAATTCGGGCACATTGTAGAGCCACTCGTTCGAGTCGACCTTATTGGCCACCAGAATCACCGGTTTGCGGCTCTTGCGCAGGATTTCGGCCACGTGGTCGTCGAGGTCGGTGGTGCCGTTCATAGAGTCTACTACAAACAATATAACGTCGGCCTGTTCAATGGCCAATTCCACTTGGCGATTGATTTCAGTCTCAAAGATGTCGTCGGAGTTTACCACCCATCCGCCGGTGTCGACGATAGAGAATTCCACGCCGTTCCAGTCTACTTTGCCATATTGGCGGTCGCGAGTGGTGCCGGCAGTGGGGTCGACGATTGCAGTGCGGCTTTGGGTAAGGCGATTGAAAAGGGTTGACTTTCCCACATTGGGGCGTCCTACTATAGCTACAAGCATATTGTTGAAATTTTTTGCAAAGTTACGAAAAATCGGTGAGATATCATAGTGAGGACAGCGGCGAGAGGTGTCGCCGCGTCTGA
>CAZRCU010000106.1:0-8715 GCA_964598685.1 uncultured Bacteroides sp. | reverse complement strand
ATCGGGCGTTTAGCTCAGCTGGTTCAGAGCATCTGCCTTACAAGCAGAGGGTCGGGGGTTCGAATCCCTCAACGCCCACAAGCCGTATCATTCACGATACGGCTTTTTTTGTTGTATATCACAACGAAAAATGGGATAATGATATTGGTATCGTTGAAATTTTCCGTAAATTTGCAATATGGAAAATCCGGTAAAACTGCCAAAAGTAATGGATCCGCGCGGCAACTTGTCATTTATTGAACATGGAGCCAACGGCCGCTGCCCGTTTGAAATCGAGCGCGTGTATTGGATTTATGATGTGCCCGCCGGAGCTGTGCGCCACGGGCGCGCCTTGCGCCACTCCTCTGAAATGATAGTGGCAATTAGCGGCAGTTTCGACGTGGTGGTGGGGCATGAGCGCAAGCGCATCCACCTAAATCGCGGCGACGACGGGCTGGTGATCGAAGCCGGCACATGGCGCGAAATCGACAATTTTTCCACAAATTCCGTAGCAATGGTGTTGGCTTCAGGGCCATACGACCCTGATGAATACTTTGAACAATCAGACAAATAATGGATCCTCACGCCACATCAACTGTAAACGATAGCCGAATCATCAACATTCCGCGCAATCGGCATGCCAACGGCTCGCTGTCGGCAATCGACAATGCCGATAGCATAGCGCCATTTGCCGTGCGCCGCGTGTTTTACCTCTACGACGTGCCGGCAGATGCAACGCGCGGCGGCCACTCCCACTATCAGGCGCAAGAACTGATAATTGCGCTCTCGGGCAGCTTCGATGTGGTGCTCGACGATGGCAAAGAGCAACGCCGCTACACGCTCAACAGGCCTTATCAAGGACTGTATGTGCCCACCGGATTATGGCGCACGCTCGATAATTTCTCGGGCGGGGCCGTGTGCTTGGTGCTTACATCCGAGCGCTATTCCGAAGCCGACTACGTGCGCAATTACGAACAATTCAAACAGCTAACCGCAGGAAAATGAGCAACACCATAAAATATCCGTTTTTAGACCTTGCCACCGTAAATGCGCCATTTATCGACGCCATTCACGAGGCCACAAGCCGTGTGATTAACAGCGGATATTATGTGGGAGGCCCCGAGGTAGTTCAATTTGAGCAAAAGCTGGCCGACGCCACCGGATGCCGCTATGCTGTGGGGGTGAGCAACGGCCTGGATGCCATCCGACTGATTTTTCACGCCTACATACAGCTTGGACGGCTGCGCCCGGGCGACGAGGTAATCGTGCCGGCCAACACCTACATCGCATCAATCCTGGCCGTAATCGACGCCGGATTGGCACCCGTGTTTGTAGAGCCCGACATTGCCACGCTAAACCTTGACACCGCGCGATTATCCGAGGCCATCACACCGCGCACCCGCGCCATCCTCACCGTGCACCTCTATGGCCGCACGTGCTACGATGCCACCATGGCCGATTTGGCCAAGCGCCATAACTTGCTGATTGTCGAGGACAACGCCCAAGCCATCGGCGCTCGCGATTATCGCGGCAAGCGCACAGGCGCACTGGGCGATGCCGGAGCGTTTAGCTTCTACCCCACTAAAAATATCGGAGCCCTTGGCGATGCCGGAGCCGTCACCACCGACGACCCCGATTTGGCCAACGCCGTGCGCGCTCTCTCCAACTATGGCAGCGACCGCAAATACCACAACATATATCTTGGCTACAATTGTCGCCTCGACCCCATCCAGGCCGCCATCGTGGCGCTGAAATTGCCCTACATCGACAGCGAAAATGCAATTCGCGCCGACGTGGCAAAGGTCTACAACGACAATATCTCCAACCCACTCATAATCAAGCCGCAATACTCTGCCGATGGCACCACCGTGTGGCACCAATATGTGATTTTAGCGAACAATCGCGACCGCCTGCGCCAATATTTGCTCGACCACGGCGTCGCCACCGACGTTCACTATCCCACAGCCCCTCATCACCAACCCTGCATGGCCGCATATGCCAATCTGCATCTGCCGGTGGCCGAAAGAATTGCCGCACAAGCCGTGAGCCTGCCTATTTCGCGCTGCACCTCCACGGCCGACGCCGCCGACATTGCCCGCATAATCAACTCTTGGACAGATGATTGACAACGTATCTTTTTCCGACTTAAAAGCACTATATCACACCTTCGGCTGCAAACTCAATTTTGCCGAAACTTCCACCATCGCCCGCCGTCTGGCCGAGCGAGGCATTCGCCGCGTTTCCGGCAGCGAAATCCCCGATATTATCGTGGTGAACACCTGCTCGGTCACAGAGCAAGCCGACAAAAAATGCCGCCAAACGATTCGCTCGTTTCACACTCGCTATCCCGAGGCCGCCATTATCGTGACAGGCTGCTACGCGCAACTCAAAAGCAGCGAAGTGGCCGCGCTGCCGGGTGTGTGCATCGTGGCCGGCGCCGACCGCAAAATGGACATCGCCGAATTTCTCGATGAATACCTGGCCGACCGCAAGCCGCGCGCCGAGGTGGGCAACTGGAAAGAGATTGCCGAATTTCGCCCGTCGTGCTCCAGAGGCGACCGCACCCGCTTCTTCCTGAAGGTGCAGGACGGATGCGACTATTGGTGTTCATACTGCACAATTCCGTTGGCACGCGGACGCTCGCGCTCGGGCACAATTGATTCGATTGTGGCGCAAGCCCGCGAGGCTGCCGAGGCCGGCGGCCGCGAGATTGTCATCACCGGCGTCAACATAGGCGATTTCGGCAAAGGCCGCCAAGACACATTCTTCGACCTTGTAAAAGCCCTCGACCAAGTCGACGGCATCTTGCGCTATCGCATATCGTCGATAGAGCCCAACTTGCTCACCGACGAAATCATTGAATATGTGGCCAATTCGCGCGCATTCATGCCGCATTTCCATGTGCCGCTGCAAGCCGGCTCCGACGAGGTGCTCAAGCTGATGCGCCGCCGCTACGACACAGCGCTGTTCCGCCACAAGGTGGAATGTATCCGCCAAGCCATTCCTCACGCATTCATCGGCGTCGACTTGATTGTCGGAGCCCGCGGTGAGAGCGCCGAGCTCTTTGAGCAATCACGCGCATTCATTGATTCGTTGGCGATTTCGCGCTTGCACGTGTTCCCCTACTCCGAACGACCCGACACCAAGGCCCTGGCCATTGATGGCGTCACCGACCCCGCCGAAAAGCATCGCCGCACCAACATAATGCTCCACCTGAGCGAAAAAAAATGGGAAGGCTTTGCACGTCAATTCCAAGACACCGTAAGGCCCGTGCTACTGGAGCATCCACGCGGCCACGGCAAGCCCATGGCCGGATTCACCGATAATTATCTGCGAGTGGAAGTGGCCGACGCGCCTGCCGAGCTCGACAACAAAATCGTGCCGGTGCTCATCACTAATATCGACGCCGAAACCGAGACTCTCACCGGCCGCCTGGCAGAATAAGCATGAAAAGACGCATCACACTCGGGCTGTTGCAATTAGTGGCGCTGCTGCCGCTAAATGTGCTTTACGTGATATCCGATGTCGCCTACATAATATTATATTATGTGGTGAGATATCGCGTGGGCGTGGTGCGCGACAATCTTGCAAAATCATTTCCACACGATTCGCAAGCCCGTCTGCGAGAAATCGAACGTAAATTCTATCGCAATTTCACCGACAACTGCATCGAAACTGTGAAATTGCTCCACATATCCAACGACGAAATGCGCCGCCGAATGCAATTCGACAACCCCGAATTAATTGATTCGCTGCTCGATAGCGGCCGCAGCATCGTGGTGTATTTCGCCCACTCATTCAATTGGGAATGGGCACCGTCGATCACCCTCCACACCGCTCACAAGCCATCCGACAAGATAGCCTTCACGCAAGTGTATCGACCGCTGCGCGACACCGCCATCGACCAAATAATGCTGAAAATCCGCAGCAGATTCGGCTCGGAAAGCATCCCAAAGGCCACCACATTGCGCCGACTGCTCACATTGCGCCGCGACGGCGTCCAATCAATCAACGGCTTTATGAGCGATCAACATCCGTCGCACGGCGACCCAGGCCACTTCACCCACCTGCTCGGCCGCCCCACAATGATGATCACCGGCACCGAGACGCTTGCCCGCAAGCTCAATATGGCCACTGTCTTTTGGGATATGCACCGCATCGGCCGCGGCCACTATCTCATCCACACCCACCTAATCGCCGAAAATCCCAACGATTTGCCGCAAGGCCAAATCACCGAGACCTACACTCGGCTGCTTGAAAAATCCATTCAGCGCGACCCCGCCCTGTGGCTCTGGAGCCATAAGCGCTGGAAACATCCTGCAAATCCGTCATGAACCATCTATATCAATCAGGCTGCCCCGAGGTGGCAGTGATAATTCTCAATTGGAACGGCGCCGCATTGCTGCGCGAATATCTGCCGCAAGTGTTGGCCACCACCAATCCTCAAGTGGCACGCGTAATTGTGGCCGACAATGGATCTACCGACACCTCGCGCCAAGTGCTGGCCGATGAATTTCCGCAAGTTGAGACAATCCTCTTTGACAAAAACTACGGATTTGCCCAGGGCTACAATCTTGCGCTTGAAGCCACTAAATATCCGCTCACAGTGCTGCTAAATTCCGACGTAGCCACAGCCGACGGCTGGATCGACTCTCTTGCCGCCTTTATGCAGCAACACCCCGACGTGGGCGCATGCCAGCCCAAAGTGCTTAGCTACACCAATCGCCGGCAATTTGAATATGCAGGCGCGGCCGGCGGATTTATCGACCGCAACGGCTACCCCTATTGCCGCGGCCGCATCTTCAACGTGTGCGAGACCGACAACCACCAATACGACACCCCCATCGACATCTTTTGGGCCACCGGAGCCGCTCTGATGGTGCGCACCGAGCTATATTTGGCCGTGGGCGGGCTCGACCCTAAATTCTTTGCCCACATGGAGGAAATCGACCTGTGCTGGCGCATCCTGCTTGCCGGAAGTCGCATTATGGCAGTGCCGCAATCCACAATTTACCACCTGGGCGGTGGATCGCTCCCCGCATCAAATCCGCGTAAGACATATCTCAACTTTCGCAACAATCTGCTAATGCTCCACAAAAATCTGCCCGACACCACCCGCCGCGCCACCTTGCTGCGCCGCCGTCTGCTCGACACAATCGCGTGGGCAAAATTTGTGGCCACCTTCGATTTCAAAAATGCTGCCGCGATTTTCCGCGCTCATCGCGACTTCGCAAAAATGCGCCGCGACTACACCTCTCATCCCGATGTGGACCTGCTCAAGACTCGCACCGACACCCGCCACAACATCTTAGTGGAATTTTATTTGCGCCGCCATCTCACCTTCGACAAGCTAAGCCGCTAATTTTTGCGCTTTGTGCAGAAAGAAAATATTCAAAAAGGTTGCACTTAAATGAATTTTTCGTAATTTTGCATACAACATAAATCCTAACCGCAATTTGCGGCTTTACTGTTACCTTGGTCACCCCACAGTGGCCTTAAATCTAAAACCGTCAATAATTTCTTTAACTAATTATCTATAACATGAAATTCGCTACCCTTACCAATTCCGGTATCTTGCGTTGCCTGGCTATTGGTGCTCTGGCACTTGCCACCTACAGCGCATCTGCTCAGACTTTCGTGCATGAAGGCCTGATCTACAAAAACTCAAAGGGCAACCTGACTCTTCAGAAACCCGGCACAAAAGTTGATGCCGGCGAGACTGTTTCTGCCTACGACGGCGACTACGTTATCCCTCAAAAGATTACGTACAACGGCACCGAATACACCGTTACCTCTATCGCCGCTGCTTTTAAGGGAACAGATGTGAAGAGCGTTGTACTCCCCACTGGCGTCAGCATCAGCCGCGGTGGCTTCCAAAACTGCACAAGCCTCACTTCTTGCGTGCTGCCTCCCGACATCAGCAACCTGCAAGGCGACGTGTTCAACGGCTGCTCCGCCCTTGAATCAATCTCAATCCCCGGCACTGTTAAAGAGCTCCAAAGCAATGTGCTCAAAGATTGCTCATCACTCAAAACTGTTGTTATCGAAGATGGTGAAACCGCCATCGAGATGCAAAGCGAATCATTTGGCGGCACTGAAGGAAAAGTAAGCCATGTGATTGAGCACCTCACCATCAATCGTGCTATCGGCACAAAATACACTGCCATGAACACCAAGCCTTTCCGCAACTCTACCCTGCTGAAAGACGTCACCATCGGCGGTAGCTGTACTTCTCTGCCCGAAAGCTATTTTGAATCTGCCTCCGGCTTGGAATCTGTCACTATCACCAGCAATTTTACCTCGTTTGGCAGCGCCACTTTCCAAAGCACAGCACTCACATCTTTCACTATGCCCGAAGGCGTCACCACCGTGGTTTCTTCTCTCTTTGCCGGTTGCAAACAACTCAAAACCGTGGTTTTGGGCGAAGGCATCACCTCGATTGGCGCTATGGCCTTCCAAAACTCGGGTCTTGAATCAATCACCCTGCCTGCCGGTCTGAAATCTATCGCTCAATTGGCCTTCTCCGGCACAAAGCTCACCGGTGAAATTGTAATCCCCGACGCAGTTACATCTATCGGCGTTCAAGCCTATGCAGGCAACACCGGCATCACAGCAGTGAAAATGCCCGCCACCATCACTTCGATCGGCACCGGCGCATTTATGAACTGCCCCGCTCTTGCTTCATTTACCATCGACGCCGCTTGCGAAGCCTACGCTTCAAGCGCCGACAATAAATATATCGCCACCAAAGACGGTTCTACCGTCCTGGTATATGCTCCGGCTGCCGATGGTGCCGACTTCTCCGGCGACTACACCACCGTTGAATCTTACGCTTTCTATGGCGCCACCAAGCTCCAAAATGTAAGCCTGCCCAAATGCCAAAACTGGGGCGACTATGCATTCTATGGCTCGGGCATCAAAGAGCTCACCGTCCGTGGCACTATGGGCCGCTATATTGCCGCCAACTGCCCCGCTTTGGCTTCTGTTACCGTTGATAGCGGCGAAGTGCCCGTTGGTATCGCAGCCAACTGCGCCGAACTCACCGATCTCGTATTGCCTCGTCCGGTGGCAGTGATTCGTCAAGACGCTCTCAAAAATTGCGCAAAAGTCACCAACCTCGACCTTGGCAGCATCCTCTCTATCCTTGAAACAGACTGCTTCACAGGCGCAGGCATCAAAACCCTCTCAGTGGGCACATTCTATCCCGCAGCTATGGCCGACGGCGTATTCACCGCTGAAAGCAATATCACTGTAACCGTTCCTACCAGCTTGGTTGAAACCTACAAAGCTGCCGACGGCTGGAGCTACCTCAATATCGTAGGCGACGACAACATCGCTGTTGGCGGCGAGACAATGGGCATGCCCGACGGTCTCTACTATGCCGGCGACGACAACAACCTGCACTGCGTCTACTCCGACGGCCTCACCGACGACTACGAAGTTGGCCTCCAACACATGTTCCAACTCACCCAATTCAGCCACCGTATCTATGGCACCAGCGCCGGTAAGAAATTCTGGTACTCATCTTCTTCTGCCACCGAAGGCGACGGCAAATTGTTCTACATCTCTAAAGTCGGCGACGAAGTGTTCCAAGCTGTTGTGCTTGACAACGCCGGCAACAACGCCTACAAAGACCCCACAGGCCTCTACATCTATGGCAGCGACCTCTATGTAAACGACCGCAACGTCTGCATCCGCAAAATCTCGGCCAGCGCTATCGCTCTGCCGCAAAGCTATCCCTCGTGGATGGAAAACAACTGGATGGCCTTCTACAACAACCCCTGGACCTACGGCTGTATCAAAAACGGCTTTGCCATCACAAGCGACAAAGACAGCGAAGGCAACACAATTCCTCGCTATTGGGTTGGTATGAAATACAATGGCTGCGGCCTCTACAGCTTCCTCGAGAAAAACATCGGCTCATCTTCTGAAAATGTCGGTCCCGAAGAAGGCCTCGCCCGCTACTTTGTAAAACTCACCCCCATCGCCACATCTTTCGCAATCGACGAAAAGAACGGTCACCTCTACATGTATATCGAAACCGCCGGCAACCAAAACGCACTCGTCAAGGGCGGTCTCTATCGCTTCAACCTTTCCGACCTCGCTGAAAATCCCGACCCCTCGCCATCTGAATTTGTTGAGCTCGCTAAACCGCAACTCATCGACGGCTCGCCCGTGAAATACGAAGGCAACGCCACCAACGAGCACGTAGGCATCTCTCAACTCGCAATGGACGAAAACGGTGAATACCTCTATTGGTGCTATCGTGCTCCTACAGCCGAAGAAGCTGCTGCCAACGAAGCTCAAGACTATTCTACCACCCTCGCCGGTAAATACTGGTGGGCCGACACCTACAATGCAGAGAATCCTCTCCACCACTCTGGTATCAAACGTATCAAACTCGGCGAAGAGAATCCTACCGTTGAAATGGTTGTTCCCGACGTCACCGGCTACGGCATCGTTACCGTCAACTATGAAGGCTCCACCAAGCCCCAAGTAGGTGTTAGCAACGTCAAGAGCGACATGGTTGCTGCAATTTCAATCAATGGCTCGGAAATCACAGCCAACGAAGACACCAACATCGCTATCTACAACGCTGCCGGTATGATTGTAAACATGCTCCACCTCAACGCTGGCCAATCAATCAACACCGATGCCCTCAACAATGGTGTTTACATCATTGAAGCTCGCACCGCTGCCGGTCGCCAAGCCCTCAAGATTGCTAAATAATCCCCC
>CAZRCU010000105.1:0-8774 GCA_964598685.1 uncultured Bacteroides sp. | reverse complement strand
AGCTCACCAACATGCGCGCCTCCGGCGCCGACGACAAGGCCCGCATCGTGCCCCCTGTCGTATTCAGCCTTGAAGAAGCCCTCGAATACATCAAGGGCGACGAATATGTGGAAGTAACTCCCCATCATATCCGTCTCCGCAAGATTATCCTCGACGAAATCGAGCGTAAACGCGCTTCACGATAAATCTTATGACTCCATTCAGCCTTAACATCCGCGGCAAGCTGTGTCGCTTTGAGCGCCCCACAGTTATGGGCATTTTAAATGCTACTCCCGACTCGTTCTATGCCGGTTCTCGCGCACAGACCGACGACGAAATCGCTTCGCGAGCCTCGCAGCTTGCCGCTGAAGGTGCTGAATTTATCGACGTAGGAGCCTACTCCACCCGCCCCGGCGCACCCGAAGTGTCGCCCGACGAAGAGGCCGCACGCCTGCTCCACGCAATCCCCATTGTGCGCCAAGTGGCGCCTCAGGCAATAATCTCGGTCGACACATTCCGCGCCGACGTAGCCCGCAAAGCCGTTGAAGCCGGTGCCGACATCATCAACGACGTAGCCGGCGGCAACCTCGACGACGCTATGTTCGACACCGTGGCCGCCCTTGGCGTCCCCTACATCCTCATGCACATGCGCGGCACACCTGCCGACATGCAGCAATACACCGACTACACCGACCTCACCCGCGACGTCCTCGCCGAGCTTGGCGAACGGTTGCAACGCCTTGCCCTTATGGGCGTCAACGACATCATCATCGACCCCGGATTCGGTTTCAGCAAGACATTAGACCAAAACTATGAATTGCTGCACAATCTCGAGCTATTTCAGCTCTTTCACCGTCCCGTTTTAGTGGGCGTATCTCGTAAATCAATGGCTACAAAGCTGCTCGGAATCACCACCGACCAAGCCCTTAACGCCACCACGGTAATCAACACCATCTCTCTGCAAAAAGGCGCAGCTATCCTGCGAGTTCACGATGTTAAAGCGGCTCGCGAAGCCGTTGAAATCTTCTGCAAAACCTTAAATCCATCCATTTAACACAATTTTCTCCACCACCATGCCCGGTTTCGGTATTAAAGACATTTTCGACGTCGTCATTGTGGCGTTGTTGCTCTACTACATTTATCGCTTGATGAAAGAATCAGGCACCATCAACATTTTCTACGGCGTGATGGCCTTCATCGTGGTGTGGCTCGTCGCCTCTGAAATCCTTGAAATGCGCCTTATCGGCACCATTCTCGACAAATTCATGAGCATAGGCCTCCTAATCCTCGTGATTCTGTTTCAAGAGCAAATCAAACGATTCCTTGTGGAGCTCGGCTCCCACCGCCGCTGGCGATTCCTGGCCAAGATGTTTCACCACCACGACGACAACGGCCAAGCCAACGCCACCGCATGGGTGATGCCCGTGGTCTACGCATGCATGAATATGTCGAAATCCAAAACCGGAGCGCTCATCGTCGTGGAGCAATCTATGCCGCTCGACAACTACGAAAAATCAGGCGACATCATCGACGCCGCCATCAACACTCGCTTGATAGAAAACATTTTCTTCAAAAACTCGCCTCTTCACGACGGCGCTATGATCATAGCCCACAGCCGCATCGTTGCAGCCGGCTGCATCCTCCCCGTCAGCCACGACAGCGACGTGCCTCGCTCGCTCGGCTTGCGCCACCGCTCGGCCCTGGGCATCGCTCAAGCCACCGACGCCCTTGCAATCGTCGTAAGCGAAGAGACCGGCAACATCTCTATTGCCTACCGCGGCAAGCTATTTGCCAAGCTCAGTTCCACCGAGCTTGAACACCGCCTCAACGCCATCGCAATTTCACCGATTGCCTAACGTCGCCACTCAGCATCATTCCATAATAAATCGAGCTTCCTCGGCCAGCATCGAGGCAAGCGACGACAACGCATCCGCCCGCTTCAATTCAGCCTCGGCAGCCGACAAAGCCTGCGCGGGACACTGCGACACAATGTTGAAATACAATCTCAACCCCGCATAGCGCATCAGCGACGCATCAGCCGCCACCAATTCGCCCGCCAGCTGCCGAGCAAATGCAGCCTTTTTCAGCAATTTAAAGCATAGAATATCCACATCCTCGCTCCACATTGCCTCGGCCACCCACTTGCGAGCCTCCTCAATTGTCAGCTGCTCCACCGGATACAGCATTGGCGCCAAAAGAGCGCTCTCACGCAAATCACGATCGGCACGCAGAGCCTCGGCCACCTCGGCATTCGGCCCAAATTCAGCGGCTATTTCGGCAAGCTGCGGCAAATTCACACCGAAAATCAAGCGATGCGGACATCCGCCCTTACGCAGCGAATCGGCCACTATACCATTGCGCATAGCATACAGCCTGCGCTTCACCAGCTGCATTGTGTTGAATTGAGTCTCCATATTATTTATCAAATCTTGGTGCAAGAACAGAAATTGTATCAATAGCCGACATATCTACCACTGTGGGCACTGCCGAGATATATTGCTGCGACATCCAATATTCATCGGTATCGCAAGCCGTCGGCTCTTGGTTCACAAATCGTCCGGTGAGCCAATAAAATGGCTTGCCGTTTGGATCGGTATATGTGGCATACTCATCTGTCCAATGTCCGCGAGCCGCGCGACACACCTTCAAGCCCTTTAAATCCTTCACATTCGGGATATTCACATTGAGGCACACGCCCGACGGCAGCGGCTCCTTCAGCAGATTCTCCACCATCTCCTTTATAAAAGGCATAGCCGGCTTAAAATCTGCATCCATCGCATGATCGGTCAGCGAAAACCCACACGACGTGATCCCAACAATGCAGCCCTCGATCACAGCCCCCATTGTGCCCGAATACACCACATTGCATCCGGCATTCGAGCCATGATTTATTCCTGCCAAAACAAGGTAGGGACGCCGTGGAACAATCTGCCCCAACGCCAACTTTACGCAATCCACCGGCGTGCCGTTCACAGTGTACACCGATGCCCCGCGATACTCCGGACATTTATTGATAAATAGTGGTGTCGACACCGATATGGCCGACGACTTGCCCGATTGTGGCGCAGCAGGTGCAACAACAATCACATCAGCGTTTTGAGGCATACAATCCACCAAGCGAAAGATGCCCGGCGCATTGATGCTATCATCATTTGTTATCAAGATTAGCGGACGTTGATTTTCCATATATAGATTGCCTTTACTTGCTATTTTTCCGCAAAGTTAGGAAGAAAACACGAGAGTTATCAACATTTTTGTGTTTTTTCGTGGAACAAATGTTTCGCGATATGCCTAAAAATTTGTTACTTTGCAAAAAACAATTCTTATCAATGGGCAAAATTATTGCAATAGCCAATCAGAAAGGCGGTGTTGGCAAGACCACCACTACCATCAACCTTGCCGCCTCACTGGCCAATCAAGGCAAAAAAGTGCTGATTATTGATGCCGACCCGCAGGCAAATGCCACCTCCGGTTATGGTATCGACCCCCGCTCCATGACCTCCTCTATCTACGAATGCTTGGTCGACGGGTATCCCCTCGACGGCTCTCAAGTCGCCACTTGCGTCGACGGCCTCGAATTGGTAGGCTCTCGCATCGACCTCGCCGGCGCCGAGCTCGAGCTCATCAACAAGCCTCGCCGCGAGCACGTCCTTGCCGAGCTCCTCGCTCCCGTCAGAGACAAATACGACTACATCCTTATCGACTGCTCCCCATCCCTTGGACTTATCACCGTCAACGCCCTCACCGCCGCCGACTCCGTGATCATCCCCGTGCAAGCCGAATATTTTGCCCTCGAAGGCATCAGCAAGCTCCTCAACACCATCCGCATCATCAAGAGCCGTCTCAACACATCGCTCGAAATTGAGGGTTTCCTCCTCACTATGTACGACGCGCGCCTTCGCCTCGCCAATCAAATCTACGAAGAGCTCAAAGGCCACTTTGCAGATATGGTATTCGACACCGTTATCCCTCGAAACATCCGCCTCAGCGAAGCCCCTTCCCACGGCCTCCCCGTCCTGCTCTACGACCCCGATTCCCGCGGCGCCACCAGCCACACCCTCTTGGCTCGCGAAATCATTGCCAAGCACAAACACAAAAAGCACTAACCCTCAAATCCAAAAATACCATACACTGCAATGACTATCAAACGCAACGCACTTGGCCGTGGCCTCGACTCGCTCATCTCTATGGACGATGTGCCCGCTCGCGGTTCCTCTGCCATCAACGATATCCCGCTCAGCTGCATCTCGGTTAACCCCGACCAGCCCCGCCGCACTTTCGACGAAGAAGCCCTCGAAGAGCTCGCCAATTCAATCCGCGAACTTGGCATCATCCAACCCCTATCGCTGCGCAAAACAGGCCCCGACTCCTATCAAATCATCGCCGGTGAACGCCGCTATCGCGCCGCCATGCTGGCCGGCCTCGAATCCGTCCCAGCCTACATCCGCACAGCCAACGACCTCGAGCTCACCGAAATGGCCCTCATCGAAAACATCCAACGCGAGGACCTCAACGCCATCGAAATTGCACTCACTTTCCGCAAGCTCATCGACCAATACAACCTCACTCAAGAGCGCCTCAGCGAGCGAATCGGCAAAAAACGCACCACCGTGGCCAACTTTCTCCGCCTGCTGCGTCTCCCCGCCGAGGTGCAACTCGGTCTGCGCGACAAGCGCCTCGATATGGGCCACGCCAAAGCCCTCCTCACCATCTCCGAGCCCGCGTTGCAACTCAAACTCTACAACGAAATCCTCAAAAACGACCTCTCCGTGCGCCGCGTCGAAGAGCTCGCCAAGGCCTACCAAAACGGCCGCGAGCCAAAAGCCCCCGCTCCCGCTGTGAAGCACGGTTCCAAATATTCCTCATCAGATTTCGACATCCTCAAAAAACATCTCTCCTCCACTTTCAACACCTCTGTAGGCTTCAAATGCGACCACTCCGGCAAAGGCAAAATCACATTCTCCTTCTCCGGCGACGACGAGCTTGAACGCCTCATTTCTCTTTTCGACACCCTCAAACCCAACCAGTGACCATATTCAAATCCAACATACGATTATTCACTATCGCGCTGATCTGCTTCACAGCCATCGCCGCCATCGCGCAAGACCGAAAGCCCGTGCGACACGACCACTCCGTCACCTCGATCGAAGTGGACACAATCGCCGCCGCTAAGGCCGATTCCGCATGGTCGGCTACCACCGACTCTATCCTGGCACCCCTTAAAATCGTGCCCGAATACGACGTCTGGCTCCCGCGTCAGGGCGAATTCAATCCCGACCCCACCCGCGCTGTGTGGATGTCGGCCCTCTTCCCCGGCCTTGGCCAAATCTACAACCGCCGCTATTGGAAACTCCCAATCGTCGTCGGCGCTTACCTTGGCCTCGGATATGCCACCTCTTGGAATAATGGCATGCTCACCGACTACACCAAAGCCTATCGAGATATTATGGACAGCGACCCGTCCACCAACTCCTACATGAACTTCTTCCCGACCACCGTCACCGAAGACAGTCTCGATAAAACCTGGCTCACCAATTTGCTCAAATCTCGCAAAAACTATTTCCGACGCAACCGCGACCTCTGCATCATATGCATGGTAGCCGTCTACTTCGTCGCTATGGTCGACGCCTATGTCGACGCTTCTCTGAGCCACTTCGACATCTCTCCCGAGCTCTCTATGGACGTGTCGCCCGCAGTCTTCCAAGACACCCGCGGTGCCAAACCTTCTATAGGCCTTGTGTGGGCTCTAAATTTCTAATCCATTAGCAGAAAATCATTCCGGCAAATGAAAACATTCAAATTTATATCAGCCATCACAATTGCTCTCGCTGCCTCAGCTCTCCCTGTCAGCGCTCGTCAATTGTCGATCCTTTCTATTAGGGACAGTTTGCACACTGTGCCCATGGATTATCCCGAAAGCTTTGAAACCGATGTGCACAAAATGCAGGAAAATTGGTACCTCTCCAATTATGCCGACATCGACCGCGAGGCCGACTCTCGCGCATCTGTATCTGCCACCGACGAGGAATTAATCAGTCGCCTCGGCGCTATGCCCACAGTGATTGAAATGCCCTTCAACTCGGCCGTGAAAAATTGCATCACCATGTATGCCGAGCGTCGCAAACAATTAGTTGAAAACATGCTGGGTATGAGCCTCTACTATATGCCTATCTTCGAGCAAGCACTCGACCGCTACGGCCTACCCCTCGAGCTCAAATATCTCCCCGTGATTGAATCTGCCCTCAACCCCGACGCCGTTTCTAAAGTCGGCGCCACAGGCCTCTGGCAATTCATGCTCCCCACCGCCACCGGCGAGGGCCTCGAGGTCAATTCTATCGTCGACCAGCGCCGCGACCCATATGCATCTTCCGATGCCGCCGCACGCTACCTCAAAAAGCTCTACGACATCTACAACGACTGGTCGCTCGCTATCGCTTCATACAACTGCGGCCCCGGCAACGTCAACAAAGCACTCCGCCGCGCCGGCAACAGCACCGACAGCAAAAAGGATTTCTGGGACATCTACCCCTACCTCCCCTCCGAAACTCGCGGCTACGTGCCCGCTTTCATCGCCGCCAACTATATTATGAACTACTACGACAAGCATAATATCTCGCCGGCGCTCGCTCGCAAGCCCATTGTCACCGACACAATCCACGTCACCCGCCGCGTCCACTTCCAGCAAATCTCCGACGTCATGGGAATCCCCATGGACGAGCTCCGTGTGCTCAACCCCCAATACCGCACCGACCTCATCCCCGGCGACATCAAGCCATATTCCCTCGTGCTCCCCTCGCTACAAGTCTACGCATACTTAGCCAACGAAGACTCGATTGTCAACCACAACGCCGAGCTCTACGCCCGCCGCGACGTCGTTGAACCTTCCACCGGCGAATCCGCTGCCAGCGACGGCAATGGCGAATACGTCGAAGAGCTCGTCGTCAAATACCACACCGTGGCCCGCGGCGAGACCCTCAACTCTATCGCTCGCAAATACGGCGTCACTGTCGCCTCTATCCGCAGCGCCAACAAGGTCGGCAGCAAAGTGCGCCGCGGCCAAAAGCTCCGCATCAACACCTATAAGCGCCGCTACGTAGCTCCGACCGCCACTCCTACCGACAACTCCGCCGCTCAAGCAGCCACAACGCCCACCGACAGCGTTGCAACAGCTCCCGTAGCCGCCGACACCATCAGCGCCACTCGCGCCGTCTCTCAGCCGGCTACAGCCCCTGCTCAACCAGCCACAGACACCACCACCGTTGAGCCAACCGCTCAAAGCCGCCAAGTAGGCTCCGCCATGAGCGCCTCATCCACTCGCAAGGCCGAAAAGCAAGCTCAAGCCAAGCAATCGCAATCCAAAAAAGAGTCGAAGCCCAAAGACACCACTCACACCGTCAAAAAAGGCGAAAACCTTAGCAAAATCGCTGCCAAATACGGCACCACCGTGCAAGCTATCCGCCAAGCCAACGGAATCTCCGGCGACAATATCCAAGCCGGCCAAACCCTCAAAATCCCCGCTAAGCAAACTTCCACTCGCTCTCGCAGCAAACGCAGAAAATAAAACAACATAATTATATAGTAAATGAAAACTCAAGACATCCACCAATCGGACGACGCTAATCTGCACACGCCCGACGTCGAAGCCACCGAGCTCCCCGAAAACGCTTTCCGCGAGCTCGGCCCCGACGAAGAGTATGTGCCGGTGATGAAGCCCACGCGCGAATACCCCGAGGTCACACCCTACTCTGTCACCCTCGGCCTTATCCTCGCTGTGATTTTCAGTGCCGCTGCGGCTTATCTCGGCTTGAAAGTCGGCCAAGTGTTTGAAGCCGCCATCCCCATTGCCATCATCGCTGTCGGAATCTCCGGACTGCGCAAAAGCGGCAACGCATTGGGCCAAAATGTGATTATTCAATCCATTGGCGCTTGCTCGGGCGTGATTGTGGCCGGTGCAATCTTCACCCTCCCCGCTCTCTACATCCTGCAAGCTTCTCACCCTCAAATTTCCGTCAACTTCTTTAAGATATTCCTTTCATCGCTATTTGGCGGCGTGCTGGGCATCCTATTCTTCATCCCCTTCCGCAAATACTTTGTTAAGGACATGCACGGCAAATACCCCTTCCCCGAAGCCACTGCCACCACTCAAGTGCTCATGTCGGGCCAAGCCCAAAAGAGCAGCGGCGGCGGTCAAGCCAAGTTGCTTCTCGTGGCCTCGCTCATCGGCGGTATCTACGACTACATCGTGGCCACTTTCGGCTGGTGGGCCGAGACTGTCACCACCACCGCCTACACCTGGGGCCAAGCTATTGCCGACAAATTCAAATTCGTGTTCTCTTGCAACACCGGCGCCGCCGTCCTCGGCCTTGGCTACATCGTCGGCCTCAAATATGCATTTGTTATCTTCGCCGGCTCAATCTTTGTTTGGTGGGTAATCATCCCGCTAATGGGCACTTATGGCTCTGAAGCCATCGTCGCCATGACCCCCAACGAGATTTTCCGCGAATATGCACGCATGATCGGCATCGGTGGCATCGCCATGGCAGGCATCATCGGCATCATCAAGTCGTGGCCTATCATCGCTCAAGCCGTTGGCCTTGCCTCTCGCGAATTGCGCGGTGCTCAGCAAGGCGCCAAGACCGTCCGCTGGCAGACCGACATCTCGATGAAACACATCACCTACTTCATCTTCATCGCTCTGATCGCTGTCCTCGCATTCTTCTGGATCGGTGTTATCCACACCTTCTGGCAAGCTCTCATCGCCTGGCTCGTGGTCACCGTGATAGCCTTTCTTTTCA
>CAZRCU010000104.1:0-8928 GCA_964598685.1 uncultured Bacteroides sp. | reverse complement strand
GGCGAGCAACGATTTCGTTACGGAAGGCCTTTCCGATTTGAGCGATACCGAAGGGGATGCGCATACGGCCGGTCTTTTGCACATTGAGATAGTTTACAAAGATGCCTTGAGCTGTCTCGGGACGGAGATATACGCTCATCGAGCCATCGGCGGTGGAGCCCATCTCGGTGCGGAACATAAGGTTGAATTGGCGCACCTCTGTCCAGTTTTTAGTACCGGAGATAGGATCTACGATTTCTTCGTCGAGGATGATTTGGCGCAGCTCGTCGAGGTTGTTGGCGTTCATGGCATCGGCAAAGCGCTGATGCACGGCATCGCGGCGAGCTACAAGGTCGGCCACGCGGGGATTGGTGGAGCGGAACATAGCTTCGTCGAAGCTTTCGCCAAAGCGCTTGGCAGCCTTAGCAACCTCTTTGTTGATTTTTTCGTCGTACTTGGCCAGGTGGTCTTCGATAAGCACGTCGGCGCGATAGCGCTTCTTGGAGTCGCGGTTGTCGATAAGGGGATCATTGAAAGCGTCGACGTGGCCCGAAGCCTTCCAAATGGTGGGGTGCATGAAAATAGCCGAGTCGATACCAACGATATTTTCATGGAGCAGAGTCATAGCCTCCCACCAGTAGCGTTTGATGTTATTTTTGAGTTCTACACCATTCTGGCCGTAGTCGTACACGGCAGAAAGGCCATCATAAATTTCACTTGAGGGAAAAACGAAGCCATACTCTTTGGCATGAGCAACGATTTTCTTGAACACATCTTCTTGTTGTGCCATTGTAATTGCTTGGTGTTATATGTGGTTTTTACTAATAATCTAATTAAATGCAAAATTAATAAATAGATGTGGACCGACAATCATAATCGGGTGATATTTGACTACTTTTAACGGAACAAACGGCCTAATAAAGCCACAATCAGCATCTTTCTATCTGTAGGTGCCCACGCATTGCAATGCACGCCTATTTTTGTTTTTGCAAAAATATATAGTAACTTTGCAGCAAATTTTAGATAATAAACGCAATAAGATATAGATATGGCACTACAATGCGGCATAGTCGGCCTGCCAAACGTCGGCAAATCAACCCTTTTCAACTGTCTGAGCAATGCAAAGGCTCAATCGGCCAATTTCCCATTCTGCACAATCGAGCCTAATGTAGGCGTAATAACCGTGCCCGACGATCGTCTGACACGCCTGGTGGAAATGTGCCAGCCACGCTCGGTGGTTCCGGCCACTGTTGAAATTGTGGACATCGCCGGCTTGGTGAAGGGCGCATCAAAAGGTGAAGGCCTCGGCAACAAGTTTTTGGCCAACATCCGCGAGACTGATGCCATCCTGCACGTGCTGCGCTGCTTCGACGACGACAACATCACCCACGTGGACGGCTCTGTCGACCCCGTGCGCGACAAAGAAATCATTGAATACGAGCTCACACTGAAAGACCTCGAAACCGTGGAGAGCCGCCTTGCCAAGACAATCAAGCAGGCTCAAACCGGGGGCGACAAAGTGGCCAAAATGCAAGCCGAAGTGCTCCAAAAAATTAAGGACGCTCTCGACCAAGGCAAGCCGGCACGCTCGGTGAAAGTTGACACTCCCGACGAGCAAAAATTCTTCCGTGAGCTTTTCCTGCTCACCGCCAAGCCTGTTCTGTATGTGTGCAACGTCGACGACGCCTCGGCCGTAAACGGCAATAAATATGTTGATGCCGTGCGCGAAGCCATCAAAGACGAGGACGCACGCCTGATGATAGTAGCAGCTCAAACCGAGAGCGAAATTGCCGAACTCGACACATGGGAAGAGCGCCAAGAATTTTTGGCCGAAATCGGCCTGCAAGAGTCGGGCGTATCGCGCCTGATTCGCGCCGCATATTCGCTGCTCGACCTACAGACCTATTTCACCGCAGGCCCCGACGAGGTGCGCGCATGGACATTCATCCGCGGCTCAAAAGCGCCCAAATGCGCCGGCATCATCCACACCGACTTTGAGAAAGGCTTTATCCGCGCCGAGGTGATAAAATACGACGACTATGTGAGCCTGGGCGGCGAGCAAGGCGTGCGCGAAGCCGGCAAGTTAAGCGTTGAAGGTAAGGAATATGTGGTGCAAGACGGCGACATTATGCACTTCCGCTTCAATGTATAAATGCAACTTATTGTGCAACGAATGTTAAAAAATCGCCTTTTTGGGCGATTTTTTGTTTCACAATAAAATATTTTGATTAATTTTGCGCCTATCTACGCAAATTTAATATAAACCACTAATTTATCACTTGCCTATTGCCCATTTCTACTCTAAACAAAAATTTCAGATTAGTAAATGCAATCATTAAACCAGCTAACCGACGACAAGTTGGTTAAATTATATGCTAACGGGAACAATGAAGCCTTTGACGCGCTATTGGAGCGCCACCAAAGCCGACTCCTTAGCATGATTATGCAGCAAGTAGGCAATCGACAAATCGCCGAGGATATATTCCAAGAGACATTTGTCAAAGCTATTATCACACTGCGCCAAGGCAACTATACCGAAAGTGGCAAATTTGCCGCTTGGCTCTCGCGCATTGCTCGTAATCTTATTATCGACCACTTCCGCCAGGAAAAATCAGAAGCATCAATCTCAACGGATGATGCCGATCTTGATATACTCAACCGCAAGGAGCTCAGCGACCTCACCATCGAGGACGATATAATCGAATTGCAAATACGCGAGGATGTGCGCAGAATCATCCGCCAACTGCCCGACGTGCAGCGCCAAGTGCTCATCATGCGCTATTATCGCAATCTCAGCTTCAAAGAGATCGCCGAGAAAACCAACGTGAGCATCAACACCGCCCTGGGCCGCATGCGATATGCGATTCTGAATATGCGCCGCCTGGCCAAAGAATGCAATATCGAGCTCTCTCGATAATATTTGTTGACGACTCTCCCTCACCCCAAAAGATTTGTTTTAATTTGCACACACTTCACACATACATTTAATGCTTGACCAATTAGGTAAATACATCATAGCGACGGCCGACTTTGTGTGCGGCTATCCGCTATTTATCTTGCTAATCGGCGGCGGATTGTTCCTGTTGATTTCATCGGGAATGGTGTCGCTGCGTCGTCTGCCCAACGCAATCAAAGAACTGCGCAAAAAGAGCGATGCTCGCAACGGCCAAATTTCCTCGGTGCAAGCCTTGGCATCAGTGGTAGCAGCCACTGTTGGTCTTGGCAATATCGCCGGCGTGGCCATCGCATTGGTGGTGGGCGGCCCGGGCGCAATATTCTGGATGTGGGTGAGTGCAATCGTGGGCATGGCTACGAAATATCACGAGGGCGTTCTCGCTATTATGTATAAAGGCACCGACGATGCCGGACGTCCACAGGGCGGTCCGATGCACATAATCACCAAGGGACTGGGCGAGAAGTGGGAACCAATGGCCAAATTCTTTGCCTTTGCCGGATTGTTTGGCACAATGTGCATCATGAACGCCAATCAGCTCACCGAGGCGTTTGTCACCACATTTTCCGACCCGCAGACAGTGGCCGATAGCGGATTTCTCGCAGCAATTGCCGGCCCACTTGGCGTGCAAAACGTGCAAATAGTGAAATTTATCTTTGGCTGCATCGTGGCAGCGATTGTGGCCGTTGTGATTTTGGGCGGCATAGGCCGCATTGCCAAGGTGGCCTCGGTGATGGTACCATTTATGGTGGGTATCTACTTTTTGATGGTGCTCTACATTATAATATCGCATATTGATGCCGTGCCATCGGTGTTCTATAGAATATTCTACGAGGCATTTAATATCAAAGCCGGCTTTGGAGCGCTGGCCGGAATTGCCATAATCGGCGCGCGCCGCGCTGCGCTGGTCAACGATGCCGGCATAGGCACAGCGTCGATTATGCACGGAGCGTCGCGCAACCACGAGCCTGCGCGCGAAGGCCTGATAGCAATGCTCGGCCCGGGCATCGACTCGGGGCTGGTGTGCACGCTCACAGCAATCGCCATCCTGCTCTGCGTGCCCGAAGTGAATCAAATCGAGGGCGTTAAGGGCCTTGAAGTGGCCATGACAGCATTTAGCCGCGGCATCCCCTACGGGCAATATTTGCTAATGTTTGTGGTGGTGTGCTTTGCGCTGTCGTCGATGTTTTCCTACTCGTTCTACGGCACAACATGCGCGTCGTATCTGTTCGGATCGAAAAAATCTAAGTGGTATTCCTACTTTTTTATATTATCTTTGATTATCTTTGCAGTCGTTCCGCTCGACGCAGCCGTAGGCATGTGTGATTTGTTCTACGCGCTGATGGCGCTCCCCACCATGATAGCGATACTGCTGCTGAGCCCCAAAGTGCGACAAGTGTCGCGCGAATACTTTAATTCGGACAAAAAATAATTAACTATGCTCAACTATATCACATGGGATTTCAACCCCGAACTAATTTCATGGCCTGTGACCGTAAGATGGTATGGGCTGATGTTCGCAATAGGGTTTTGGATTGGCTATAACATTGTGGCCAAGATGTTTCGCCGTGAAGGCGCGCCGGAATCCTGGCTTGGATCGCTGCTGATATACGTTGCGCTTGGCACAATCATAGGAGCCCGCCTGGGCCACGTGCTTTTCTACGAATGGGAATATTATTCGCAGCACCTGTGGAAAATCCCATGCATTTGGGAGGGCGGATTGGCCAGCCACGGCGGCGCCATAGGCGTAATCATAGCCGTGATTTTATTCTCAATATTCACATCTAAGAAGAATGCCCTGTGGACATTCGACCGCCTTGTAGTGGCGATTGCGCTGGTGGGCTGCCTGATTCGTCTTGGCAATTTGGCCAATTCCGAAATATTCGGCCACGCCACCACCTTGCCATGGGGATTCATGTTTGTGCGCTCGCGCGAATGGCACATGCTCTATGAAGGTATGCCCTGCCACCCCACGCAGATCTACGAGGCGCTGTGCTATTTGGCGCTGTTTGGCCTGCTGATGTGGATGTATTGGAAGAAAAACGCCGGAGAGCGCCCGGGCCTGATTTTCGGCACATTCCTTATCGGTACATTTCTATCGAGATTTTTCATAGAATTTATAAAAAATGACCAAGTGGCCTTTGAAGAAAGCATGACACTGAATATGGGCCAATGCCTCAGCATTCCATTCGTGCTGATGGGCATCGTACTGATTATCTATTCAATGACACGTCCTCGTCTGCAATTGCAATATCCTAATCGCTTTGCCGACGAAAAGGCCGATAAAAAATCCAAGTAAAAGTGAGTATTTCTGAGTTACAACGACGATTAAAGCCTTGGATGCTGGTAATCGCCATGGTTTGCGGAGTGCTGTTTCACAACGCACTCGACCAAGTGCAATTCTTGGCCCCCTATTTAATTTTCACGATGCTGCTAATCACATTTTGCCGTGTGAAGCCCTCGGAATTTCATGTTTCGGGTCTTACATGGAGCGTGGTTGGCGTACAAGTCTTTGGCGCAATCGCGCTTTATTATGCTTTAGCACCATTCAACACCGACTTTGCCCAAGGCATGCTGATATGCGTGCTGTGCCCGACGGCCACGGCGGCGCCGGTGATTACCGCCATGCTCGGCGGCAGCATCGCCACTCTGGTGGCTATCTCGCTGCTCAGCAACCTTGCCGTGGCAGCTGTTGCGCCGGCACTCTTCGCGCATATTAGCGCAGCCGGAGCGGCTCATATCACCTTTGGCGCTGCGTTTATGTCGATTATAGCCAAGGTGGGGCCGCTGATTATCGGCCCGATGCTGACAGCTTTCTTGCTAATGGCTGTGTGCCCGCGAGTGCACAGAGAAATAGCCTCACGCCAGTCGATTTCGTTCTACATCTGGGCTGTATCGCTGATTATCGTGGTGGGCCGCGCGGTGTCGTTCGCAATGAAAGAGCCGGCCGGCCGCATTCCTGAAATGATTGTGCTGGCACTGGGCGCCGGCGTGGTGTGCATCGCTCAATTCTGGATTGGACGCAAACTCGGCACCCGCTTTGGCGACAGAATTGCAGGCGCGCAAGGCCTTGGCCAGAAAAACACGGTGCTGGCCGTGTGGATGGCCGTCACATATCTCAACCCGATTTCATCTATCGCCCCCGCGGCCTATATAGCGTGGCAAAACACTATAAACTCGCTTCAAATCTACTTAAAAGCACGCCGCGATGTTAAATCTAAGCCATGAAGCAAACTGAAAGGGGGCTTCAGTTGTTCTTTAATTAAGTAACTAAAGTTTTATCCCCATGGATAGTATGTTCGAAATATTAATGGGTCTCCCATTATTTAAAGGTGCCAGCCACGAAAGGATGTCGAAAATCGTGGGCACCTCAAAATTTCATTTTCTAAAATATCTGCCCGGACAGACTATCTTCCAGGCCGGCGAGGCATGCACCGACATCACGTTTGTGCTCTCCGGCAAAGTAAACATTACCATCAGCAATAGCGACGACCGCTTCTCGGTGTCGCAAATCGTTGATGCGCAAGACGTGATTTCGCCTGATTTTATGTTTGGCAAAATCACATCATATCCGGGCACAATCACATCTGTCGACACTGTTTCAATCCTCCGTATATCCAAAGCAGACTATATTGCGATTCTCAACAGCGATCCGGTGTTCCTGTTCAACTATCTAAACTTGCTCTCGATGAACGCGCAAAAGGCCGTAGAGGGCATTTTAGCCGTATCTACAGGCGACATACCGCAGCGCATAGCCTATTGGATTAGCGTGCTCACACAGCCGCGCAGCCACGATATTGTGATGGAATGCCGCCAGCGCGATTTGGCATCGCTGTTCGGTGTGCCGCGTGCATCGCTCAAGACAGCGCTCGAAGGCATGAAATTAAAGGGGCTTATTGACTACGAGCCCACGCGCATCGTGGTGAACGATCGCGCCGCACTGCTGGCTCTGCTCCATAATCATTCCGAATAAAAATCGTTTGAGACATATACCTACAGAAATCCCCTTCTCATCGAAGGGGATTTTTGTAAAAACCGTTTTGTTAAACGAGACAAACCTATACTTGAATTTGCCTTTTTACCTTAGGGATACCCAGAGGTCTACCTTAATTGCATTACAAAGTTATATTATAAATCGTCACTTTTTTAAATCATATCGCCAAATAAGAGTAAAATATAAATTATACTGATAGACTAAGGTCTAATTCTCAAACATTTAGATAGTGTTAAATTGAGGCAAAAATATGAATGAAAATTATTCATATTTTCCGAATTATGCTTATCTTTGCACCATCTATTACTATTAACCCCTATGAATTTCCGCGCAAATCTACCACTTCTTGCAATTTTCTGCGCGATTATCTTATCAACAATCGACGCAGAAGCTCGGCCACGCCGCATTGCACTTGCACTCGACTCACTGGATACAGAGCTGGAATCTTCACAAAAATATAATACTATACGCCGCCAACGCATCGACTCGCTGGAGACTATCGCACATAAAAGCAGGCTCACGGAGTCGCATGCAGGTGATTTGCTCAAAATCGGTAATGAATTTAACGGGCTCAACTCAGATTCTGCAATATACTACTTTCATAACAGCTATCAAGAAGCTGCCGCGCAAGGCGATTTTCACCTGAGCCGACTGGCGATTATCAACTATGCCGAGCAGATGGCCAAGGCTGCAATGTTTGCCGAGGCGCTGTCGGTGCTCGACACAATCAAGGTGGCGAATCTTGATGTGGAAGGCCGTATTCAATACTATTCCACAATAAGCCAAATTCATATCAACGCATCGTCGTTTCTCACAATTCCGGAGATTAAGCAACACCACGCCCAGCTTGCCATCGAAGCGATGGACTCAATGGCAAGATATTTTCCGCAGCACTCGGTGGCGCAACGTCTCACCGATGCTCAGCTATATTTTATGAAAGGCAAGGCCACAATGGCCCTCGGCGAACTAAATGAGGTTTTTGACACTCTGCCACCGTCGCATCCATGGTTTGCTCTCGTCACAAGCATGCTGGCCACATACTATAAAGATTATCCCGAAAAGCGCGACGAATACATCTATTATCTGACCCTCTCGGCAATAGCCGACCTGCGCTCGGCCAACGGTGAAGCGGCCTCGCTGGCCCAATTGGGCAGCGAGATGTTTAAGGACGGCGATATAGATCGAGCGTTCAAATATCTCACAGCCTCAGAGGAGTTGCTGAGCAAGAGCGGCTCGCGCGTGCTGGTGTCACAAATGACTCCGCCACTATCCGACCTTGCCGAGGCCATGCGTCGCAGCCAAATGCAGACAAATCGCCAATTCATATTTATAATGGCGCTATTGCTGCTGGCTCTCACGATTTTCGTGATAGCACAGGTGCATTCGCGCGAGCGCATTCGCCACAAAGATGCAGCCAATATGCGATTAAACGAATCAGTGTCGTCGCGCGACGTATATATCAGCCGCTTGCTTGATCTCTGCGCCGTCTACGTCGAGGGCATGGAAGACTACAACAGATTGGTGTCGCGCAAGCTTAAAGCCGGACAAGCGCAAGACCTGTATAAATTGGCTGAATCGGGCTCGGTAATACGCGAGCAAAGCGAAAAATTCTATGAAGTGTTCGACCAAGCAATTCTGAATATCTACCCCAACTTTGTGGCAGACGTGAACGCCATCCTGGCACCGGATAAGCAAATTCCCGAGCCGCCGGCCGGAAAGCTTATTCCGGAGCTTAGAATTGTGGCATTCATGCGCTTGGGCGTCACCGACAGCAATCGAATATCCAAATTCCTATCTCTATCCCTAAACACTGTATATACATACCGCAATCGAATGAAATCACGGGCTATCGACCGTGAAAATTTCGAGTCTGAAATCATGAAAATCGGAAATAATACCTAAATATAGTGTTATATTTTTATTTATATGCACAATTATTATTTAGCTATGACACAGATGTTTAAATCTTATAATTCCTAATTTCTATTTATATTGCATTCAT